>NZ_JBEXDG010000039.1:0-98867 GCF_040605635.1 Dactylosporangium sp. NPDC005555 | reverse complement strand
TACACCCCCCTTTATCCACCCCCCCAAACGGTGCGCTTGTGTGCTCCCCCACCTTTCACCCCGCCGCCCTGCAACCCATCCTCCTTCCGGGGGCCCCCGCGCGCCGGGGCGGCGCCCCCCGCGCTTCGGTCAGTGCCGGTCGCGGACCAGCGCCATGATTTCGAGGAATCGCCGGGTGTACGGGGCCACGACATAGCCGCAGCCGGCGAGGCAGAGCATGAGATGGGTCCGGTCGACCCACGCGTCGGACATGGTGTCGTGCCCGAACACCGGCAGGGCGGCGCGGGCTAGGCCGAGCGCGGCCAGCGTCACCGCCGCCCGGTGGTAGTACTTGAACAGTCCGAGCACCTTGCGGTACTCACCGTCGGGCGGGTCGCCTTTGGGCATGGCGATGTGTGATGCCATGACACTCCTATGCCTTGAGGTGGCCATCCCCGTGCGCTCCGGGCAGAAGGTAACGAGTGTGGCCAAGCCGATCGAGACGTCACTATAACGAGCAGCGCATCGACGTCCAGCAGACGCCGATCTTGCACGTCGGCCCGCGAGAACGGCCCCGATCCCGCCGTCATTTCCGCTGCTCAGTGGCGCCGAACGGCGCCGGCGGGCACGAACGGAGGCGCCCACTCCGGCAAAGCCTACTAATCGGTACTTAATTATTGACCATTCTGCAAGTTGCAGATCAACACGTTCAACAGGCCGTATAGACCGACCTCTCTGCCAAAGCTTGATGCTTCACGTATCCTGATGAGATCATTACGACTAGGTCACGATCAAGGACGTCCCCGCAACCAGAGATTGACCTCGATCGTTCACCAGCTCATTGCGACAGCCGGGTCGGCAGGTCGCATCGCGACGCCACTGCTCGACGCAAGAACCGCGCCTCCCAAGGAAACGCGGTTCTCACATGCGCGCGGGTGTGCCGGATCAGCGCAGGAGGCGCTCGATGACGTCGGCGCCTTCGGTGGGGCCGCCGCCGGCCCGCATCGATGCGCTCATCGCGGCGACCCGGGCGAGGGTTTCCGGGTCGCTGGTGAGCTCGTCGACGGCGGCGCGCAGCGTGGCCGGGTCGAGGGTCGAGGCGGGCAGGTAGCGGCCGATGCCGAGTTCGTGCACGCGCTTGGCGTTGACGGTGTTCTCCGGGGTGTGCGGCACGACGACGCACGGGCAGCCGTGATACAGCGCCTCGACGAGGCTGCCCATGCCGCCGTGGGTCACGAAGACCGACGCCCGGGGCAGGACCGCGAGGTGCGGCATCCACTCGTGGGCCTCGACGTTGACGGCGGACACGCCCTCGTCCAGGGCGTTGCCGCGGCCGAGGGTCATGACGACGTGCCACGTCTTGTCGGCGAAGGCGTCGGCGCACAGCTGGAACATGCCGGTGCGTTCGTTGGACTCGGTGCCCATGGAGATGAGTGCCACCGGTACATCGGGATCCGGAGCGGTCCAGGTCACCGGCGGTGGCGTCGAAGGCAGGCAGTGGCCGAGGAACGTGAACTTGTCGTCGAACGTCTCGCCGTGCGGCTGGAGAGCGCGGGGCAGGAAGACGAGATTGTGCTCGTCGGCGACGGCCATCATCGCCCACATCTTCGCCGGGTCCGGCTCGACCTCGGCGAGGATCTCCATGATCGCCTCGACGCCCCGGTGGACGTAGTCGGAGTCCGGGTCCATCGTCTCGGCGTGCAGTGAGAAGTGGTCGTTGGAGGCCGTGTACGGGAAGTACTGCAGGGTCCGGACGCCCCACTCGCGGGCCAGGATCCGGGCCGGGACGAAGCTCTCGAAGTCGTAGACGATGAGGTCCGGCCGGTCGGATTCGAACGCGGCGCGGGCGGCCGGGATGACGCGCGTGTTGGCGTCGGCGAGGATGTCCAGCCCGAGGTCGGCGATCTCGTCGCTCTCCACGTGGCTGCTCGTGCTCAGCCGGCGCCGGACCGAGGTGTAGCCGGCCAGCGCCGCGCCGACGGAGGTCACCGTGGCCTCGTACATCGAGTCGACGACGTAGGTGATCCGGTGGCCCCGGTCCACCAGCAGCCGGGCGATCTGCAGCGTCGGGTTGAAATGCCCGAAGTCCGGGAAGACGAAAATGGCGACGTGAGAGGTCATGACACCCGCCGCGGGGGCAGGACGACGCCGTTGTCGAAGATGGCCGCCATGACCTCGGGCAGGTCGGCGGGCGACTCGACGTGCACGACGGGGAACGGGAAACCGATCCAGCCGCGCGGCAGCGACGGGCCGAGGACCAGACCGACACGGGTCTTGTGCCGGTGCATCTCGGCGCTCATGTCGTCGATGCGGATCGTCTCGACGGCGTTGCGGCTGAACATGTCGGCGACCTCGGCCGCGCTGGTCAGGGTGCGCGGCTCCAGCGAGGAGCACAGCGGCAGCACCGGGGTGCCGAGGCCGGCGCCGGGGGCGATGGCGGCGATGGAGTCGGCGACCGCCTGTCGCAGCGGCGTGTGTACCGCCACCGAGTTGGCCTCCTGCATCTGGACCTGCCCGAGCCCGCCGGACGCGGTGTACTCCGCGGCGAGGGCTTCGAGCGCCTCGCGGTAGCCGCTGAGCAGCAGGATGCGGAACGTGCCGGTGGGGTGGGTGCCGAAGTCGCCGGCGAGCCAGACCCCGTCGCGTTTCGGCTCGATGAGCAGGGCCTCGTCCTGGTCGACGGGCAGGAACGCGACGGCGACGCCTTCGGCGGGGCCGCCGGGGTCGCGGGGGCCGACGTGGTCCATCCGCATCAGCAGGTCGAACAGGTCCTTGCGGGGCAGCGCCCCGGCGAGGGACGAGCTGACCATCGAGCCGAGGCTGAGCCCGCCGACGGCGGCCGGATGGATGCCCTGGGTGGCGAGGACGTCGTGGATGCCGACCATGGCGGCGGCGAGGGCGACCGAGCCGTGCCGGGACCGCGCCTCCATGTCGTCCTGGTCGTCGTCGCGGCGGCGCAGCAGCAGGTCGAGGTCCAGTCCGGTCCAGGCGCTGACGTTGTCGTAGACCTTCTGCATGGCGGGGTTGGCCGCGTGGAACTCCATGATGCCGCGCGGGTCGTAGTTGAGCAGGTTCGTTCCGAAGATGAACGCGAGGCTCATGATGGCAGCCTTCTTCCGAGGTGGGTCACGTGGGCAGGAGCACGTCGTGCTCGCGGACCGCGGCCACGACCTGGCCGATGTCGTCCGGGGAGTCGACGTAGACGACGGGGAACGGGAACTCGAACCCGTCGCGGGGCAGGGTGGGGCCGAGGATGACGCCGAGCCGGGCGCCGAGCCGGCGCATCTGCCCGGTGAGGTGGTCGGCCCGGATCGGCTCGACGACGTTGCGGCTGAACTCGCTGCGGACCTGGTCGGCGCTGTGCAGCACGCGCGGCTCCAGTGACGAGCACATCGGCGTCGTCGGGTCGGTGAACGCGATGTCGGCGGCGATGCGGGTCAGGACGTCGCGGGCGCGGAAGCGCAGCGGGCTGTGCACCGCGACGGTCTCGTCGCTGAACACGAAGTACTCCGGCGGGTAGCCTGTCGCGAGCTGGTCCAGGGCCTCGCGGTAGCCGCTGAGCAGCAGCATCCGGAACGCGCCGCTGGTGTGCATGCCGAAGTCGCCGCCGAACCAGATGCCGGGCCGGGTGCCGTAGAACGACTCGTAGGTCTGCCCGAGCGGCAGGACGGCGGCGACGCAGCCCTCCGGCAGCTCGGGACGGTCGGGGCGCTGGTCGCCGTCGGTGTGGCCGAGCAGCCCGATGACGTCCTGCCGGGGCACCGCGCCGGACAGTGCGCCGGACACCATGGCGCCGAGGCTGATCCCGCCGACCATCGCCGGTTGGATGCCGTGCTCGCCGAGGAGGTCGGCGATGCCGAGCATGGCCGCGGCGAGCCCGACGGACGTGGTCCGGGAGCGCTGCGTGTCGTCCTCGACGGTGCGCAGCAGCAGGCCGACGTCGAGGCCGGTCCATTCCGCCGCCCGCTCATAGGCGACCCGGACGGCCTCGTGCTGCTCGTACAGTCCGATGAGGCCGGTCGGGTCGTAGGTCAGGTTCTTCTGGCCGAGGATGAACGCGAGGCTCACGGCGGCTCCTCTCGATGGGGTCGGGACGGCGTCTCAACAGGCGGCGCGCGACGCGGTGAACCGTTCGAGCTCCGCGACGACCTGGGACGGGGCGGGACGCTGCAACGCCTCGTCCCGCAGCGTCGCGGCGTTGCGGGCGTAGCCGTCCTCGGACACCAGACGGGCCACCGCGTCGCGGATCTCCTGCGGCCCGGCCTGGTCGTGCGGCAGGTACAGGCCCGCGCCGGCGTCCTGCAGGCCGCTGCCGCGCAGGGTCTGGTCGGCGACCGGGGTGGAGACGAACAGCTGCGGCACGCCGTGCACGAGTGCGGTGGCGTAGCTGCCGAAGCCGCCGTGGTGGATGAGGGCGGCGCAGCTGGGCAGCAGCGCGTGCAGCGGCACCGACTGCACCACCCGGGCGTTGTCCGGCACCGTGCCGAGCTCCCGCACCTGTTCGGGCAGGAGCGCCGCGACGACCTCGACGTCGAGGTCCGACAACGCGTCGAGGATCGCGGCCTTCGACACGTAGTCGCCGCCGTACCGTTCGGTGTTGGCCGCGCCGAGGCTCAGGCAGACGCGGGGCCGGGCGGGCGGTTCGGCGAGCCAGCCGGGCACGACGGCCGGGCCGTTGTAGGGCACGAACCGCACCGGGACGCGCCGGACGTCGGACGGCACCGACAGCCGGTCCGGCAGCGGGTCCAGGGTCAGCTGGCCGGTGATGAGCTCTTCGCTGAACGCGCCGCCGAGCTTCTCGGCGTGCCCGCCGAGCCAGTCGGCCATCGGGTCCTCGCGCCGGTCCTCGGGCTGCTCGTCGCGGAGCTTGGTGAACAACTGCCGCTTCATCGCCCAGACGTCGGCGAAACACATGGACCGCACGTGCGCGGCGCCCACGGCCCCGGCGGCGAGCCCACCGGCGTACGTGAGCGGATCCCACACGACGAGGTCGGGTCGCCAGTGACGGGCGAACGCGACGAGGTCGCCGATCATCGGCTCGTTGTAGTAGGCGAAGCCCCAGGCGCCCATCTGGGCCCGTTCGAGCTCCCGCTCCCAGGTGAGCTTCGCCGGGTCGAGCTCGCTCCAGTCGACGGACTCGACCTCCTGCGACTCGCGGTGCTGCGCCATCGCGGAGCTGATGTTGCTGTCGTCGCCGACACCGACGGCGGTCATGCCGGTGCGGGCGATGACGTCGGTGAACGCCGGCGAGCTGGCGACGCGCACCTCGTGACCGGCGGCGCGCATCGCCCACGCCATCGGCGTCATGCAGAACAGGTGGGACTTCTCAGGCAGCGTGACGAACAGCACCCGCATGACGGCTCCTACTACACGACGGCGGGTGTGAGCGACCCGCTGATGACGGCGAGGACGGCTGCCTGGTGTTTGGTGAGGAAGAAGTGGCCGCCGTCGTACACGTGCAGCACCGCCGGCCCGGTCGTGTGCTCGCGCCAGGCGTCGGCCTCCTCGACGCTGACCTTCGGGTCGTCGTGCCCGGTGAACGCCGTCACCGGGCAGCGCAACGGCTCGCCGTCCTTGTACACGTACGTCTCGGCGGCCTTGTAGTCGTTGCGGACGATCGGCAGCAGCATCTGCACCAGGTCCTCGTCGTCGAAGACCCGGGTGTCGGTCCCGCTGAGGGACTTCATCTCGGCGATGATGCCGGCGTCGTCGCGGCGGTGGACGTGCTCGTCGCGCAGCCGCGACGGGGCACGGCGGCCGGACACGAACAGGTGCAGGGGCTCCCGCGACCGGGCGGTGAGCCGGCGGGCGACCTCGAACGCGACGGTGGCGCCCATGCTGTGCCCGAAGAGCGCGAACGGCCGGTCCAGCCACGGCAGGATCGCCTCGGTGCACTGCTCGGCGAGCACGTCGAGGTCGTCGACGAGCGGCTCGGGCCGCCGCTCCTGCCGGCCCGGGTACTGGATCGACAGCACGTCGACGCCGGGTCCGGCACCGGCGGCGACGGGCACGTAGTACGGCGCGGAGCTGCCGGCGTGCGGGAAGCACACCAGCCGCACCGGGGCGTCGGGGCGCGGATGGTACCGGCGCACCCACAGGTCGCTGGTGGTCGTGGTCATGCTCATCGTGAACCTCTCAACTCGTCGACCCACTGCCGCACCGCCTGGGCGGTCGAGCCGGCGTGGTGCTCCATCATCGTGAAGTGGTTGCCGGGCACGTCGATCGTCGTGTCCGCGTCCTGCCACGAGGTCTGCCACTCGTGCCTGGCGTAGGGCCCGTCGGGTCCGGCGGCGACGATCGGCTCGGAGCTGCGCAGCAGCAGCGACGGCGTGCTGAGCGGCCCGGGGCGCCAGCCGCCGAACAGGTCGAAGTACCAGCTCATCGCGGTCAGCCGGGCCGAGTCGAGGGTGGTGAAGAGACCCTGCCGGTCGAACATTCCGTCGATGAGCTCCGCCTGGAACTTGGCGAGCGGTGAGTCCTCGGTCGCCGGGTACGTGTCGAGCAGGACCACGCCGGCGGCGGGCGCGCCGAGGTCGTGCAGGCGGGTCGCGGCGGCGTGGGCGAGCAGCCCGCCGCCGGAGGAGCCGAGCAGGACCGCGGGCCGGTCGCCGACGCATTCGCGGACCAGCTCGGCCTGCATGTCGGTGACGGTCTCCCAGGTGGCCGGGAGACGTTCGTCGGTGAGGAAGCCGGGCACCGACAGCGCCCACACGTCGTGGGTGTCGCGGAAGCTGGCGGCGAGCCTCGCGTACTGGTGGACGCCGGCGAGCGCGACGAACGAGCTGAAGCAGATCAGCACCGGCCGGTCGGCGGGTCCGGACGTGAGCTTCACCGGCTGGAGCTCGCGGCCGAAGTCGGCGCGGGCCTTGAAGGTGGGGCGCAGCGCGGCGGCGGCGCGCAGCAGCGCGTAGCCCTGGTCGACCTGGCCGTTGCGGCACGCGTCGCGGAACATCGCCCCGATGCCGTCCTCCCGGCTCTCCTGGACCGGCTCCGATTTCCGCACCGCCACGCTGCCCAGCTGTTGCAGCAGGTGCGTGGTGAGCGCGGCCGGGGTCGGGTGGTCGAAGACGAGCGTCGGGGGCAGCCGCAGCGCGGTGGCGGCGCCGATCCGGTTGCGCAGCTCGACGGCGGTGAGCGAGTCGAAGCCCGCCTCGAGAAGGCTCTGCCCCGGCGGGACGGCGTCGGGCGTGGTGAACCCGAGCACCGCGGCGACCTGGGCGCGGACGAAGTCGAGGACCAGGGTCTCGCGGCCTTCCGCGGTCTCGCCGGCGAGCCGCTCCGTCAGCGACACCCCCGCCGTGGTCCCGCGCCCGGCGGCCCGCCGCGCGGTGCCGCGCACGAGGCCGCGCAGCAGCGGCGCCACCGCGTCGCCCTTGAGCGCCTGCAGGTCCAGCAGCATCGGCACGGCGAGGGGTTCGGCGCGGCCGACTGCGGCGTCGAACAGTGCCAGGCCGCGGGCCGGGTCCAGGGGCAGCAGGCCGCCGCGGGACATGCGGCGCACGTCGGCGTCCGTCAGGTCGCTGGTCATGCCGCTCGCGGTGATCCACGGCCCCCAGGCGAGCGCGGTCGCGGGCAGGCCGCGGCCGGCCCGGCGCTGCGCCCACGCGTCGAGGTAGGCGTTCGCGGCGGCGTAGTTGCCCTGCCCGGCGCCGCCGATGAGCCCGGACACCGACGAGTACACGGCGAACACGGCCAGGTCGTGCCCGGCGGTCAGCTCGTCGAGGTGCGTGACGGCGTCGACCTTCGGCCGCAGCACCGCGGACAGGCGGGCCGCGTCGAGGCCGCCGACGGTGGCGTCGTCGAGGATCCCGGCGGTGTGCACGACCGCGGTCAGCGGCCGGTCGGCGGGCACCGACGCGATGAGCGCGGCGACCGCGTCCCGGTCGGCGACGTCGCAGGCGGCGATGGTCACGTCGGCGCCGAGGGCGGCGAGTTCGGCGCGCAGCGCAGCGGCGCCGGCGGCCCGTCCGCCGCTGCGGCTGGCCAGCAGCAGGTGCCGCACGCCGTGCTCGGTCACCAGGTGGCGGGCGACCTGCGCGCCGAGCCCGCCGGTGCCGCCGGTGACGAGCGCGGTGTGCTCGGTGCGCAGCGGGGCCGGGAAGGTGAGGACGACCTTCCCGATGTGCCGGGTCTGGCTGATGTACCGGAACGCGTCCCGGGCCCGGCGGACGTCCCAGGCGGTGACCGGCAGCGGTGCCAGGACCCCCTGTTCGAACATGGCGACGAGGTCGCGGAGCATGACGCCGATCCGGTCGGGGCCGGCCTCGATGAGGTCGAAGGCGCGGTAGTGCACGCCCGGGTGGGCGGCGGCGACCGCGTCGGCGTCGCGGACGTCGGTCTTGCCCATCTCCAGGAAGCGCCCGCCGCGCGGCAGCAGCCGCAGCGACGCGTCGACGAACTCCCGCGCGAGGGCGTTGAGGACGAGGTCGACGCCGTCGCCGCCGGTCGCGTCGAGGAACTCCGGCTCGAACGCCAGGGTCCGTGACGAGGCGAGGCTGCCGGCGTCGACGCCGAGCCCGCGCACGACCGGCCACTTGCCGACGCCGGCGGTGGCGAGGACGTCGGCGCCGAGGTGCCGGGCCAGCTGGACGGCGGCCATGCCCACCCCGCCGGCGGCGGCGTGCACGAGGACCCGCTCCCCCGGGCGGAGCCCGCCGAGGTCGACGAGGGCGTAGTACGCGGTGAGGAACACCAGCGGCACCGACGCCGCCTGCGCGTTGGACCAGCCGGCCGGGATGCCGACGATCATGCGGTGGTCGGCGACGGCGACGGGGCCGAACGCGCCGGGGAACATGCCCATGACCCGGTCCCCGACGGCGAATCCGGTGACGCCGGGCCCGACCTCGGTGACGACGCCGGCGCCTTCCTGGCCGAGGGAGCCGGCCTCACCCGGGTACATGCCGAGGGCGTTGAGCACGTCGCGGAAGTTGACGCCGCCGGCCCGCACGGCGATGCGGACCTGGCCGGTGCGCAGCTCGCCGCCGGCTTCGTCGGCGCGCTCGACGGTGAGGCCTTCGAGGGTGCCGTCCTCGCCGGGGGTGAGCCGCCACGGGCCGTCCGGCGGGGTGAGCTCCTCGGCGCCGTTGACGGTGGCGAGGCGCGGGATGCGGGCGGTGCCGCCTTGCAGGAGCAGTGCGGGTTCGCCGGTGTCGAGGGCGGCGGGCAGCGCTGCGAGGGAGTCGGTGGAGGTGTCGAGGTCGACGAGGACGAAGTGCCCGGGGTCCTCCGACTGTGCCGAGCGGACGAGGCCGTGCACGGCCGCCGCGGCCGGGTCCCGCACGTCGTCGCCGACGGCGTCGCGGGTGAGGAACACCAGCCGCGACGCTCCGAACGCCGGGTTCTCGAGCCATCCCTGCACGTTGGCCAGGGCCCGCGTGGCCAGCCTGTGCGCCGCTTCCACGGCGTCGGTGGCGGGGGCCGCGCTGATGAGGAAGACGGTGGCGGGGATGCGGGCGCCGTTGTCGGCGGCGGCGGCGAGGGATGCCAGGTCGGCGTAGGACTCCAGGTGGACGCCGGCCGCGTCGGCGGCCGCGCCGAAGCCGAGACGGTCCTCGCCGATGACGGCCCAGCGCAGCGGTTGCGGTTCAGGGGTCGGCAGGCGAAGCGGCTGCCAGTCCAGGCGCAGCAGGCCGTCGGTGGCCCTTGTGGCGGCGGTCGGGGCCACAAGGGCCACCGGCAGTTCCCGCAGGGTCAGTGAGGCCACGGTCGCGACCGGGGCGCCGGTCGGGTCGGCCACGGTCAACTCGACGGCGTCGTTGCCCAGGGTCCGCAGCCGCACCCGAAGCCGGGTGGCGCCGGCGGCGTGGACGGTGGCTCCGGTCCATGCGAACGGGAGCCGCCCACGGTCGGTGCGGCCGAGCCCGGTGAACGCGACGGCGTGCAGGGCCGCGTCGAGCAGCGCGGGGTGGACGGTGAACCGGTCGGCGTCCTCGGCGGCGCCGCCGGGCAGCGCGACCTCGGCGTAGACGTCGTCACCGGCCCGCCACACGGACTCCAGGCCTTGGAACGTCGGTCCGTACCGGAACCCGGCGATGGCGAGGCCGGCGTAGAACCCGTCGAGGGAGACCGTTTCGGCGCCGGCGGGCGGCCAGGCCCGGTCCAGCGGCTCGACCGGCGCCGCATCGGCGTGCAGCAGGCCGGTGGCGTGCAGGGTCCAGGGGTGGCCGCCGTCGGCGGGCCGGGCGTGGATCGTGACCGGGCGGGCGTCGCTGTCGTCGGCGGCGGGGTCGACGCGGACCTGGAGCTCGGCGGCGCCGCGGTCGGGCAGGGTCAGCGGCGCGGCGAGGGTGAGCTCGTCGACGACCGGGCAGCCGACCTCGTCGCCGGCGCGCAGGGCGAGTTCGAGCAGGGCGGTGCCGGGGACGATGACCGCGCCGGGCAGGGCGTGGTCGGCGAGCCACGGGTGGGTGCGGGTCGACAGCCGGCCGGTGAGCACGACGGTGCCGGTGTCGGCGAGGGTGACGGCGGCGCCGAGCAGCGGGTGGTCGGCGGTCGCCAGGCCCGCGCCCGCGAGCCCGGCGACGCCGCCGGTGCCGGGGCGCGGCCAGAAGCGGGTGCGCTGGAACGCGTACGTGGGCAGGGTGGTGGGGGTGGCGCCCGCGGCGGTGAACGCGGCGGCCCGGTCGAGGGTGACGCCGGCGGTGACGAGCTGCGCGGCGCCGCGCAGGAACGCCTCGGTCTCCGGCTTGTCGCGGCGGGACAGCGCGACGCAGGTGGCGTCCTGCGGCAGGCCGTCCTGGGCCATGGCGGTGAGGACCGCGTCGGGGCCGACCTCGACGAAGCGGCTGTACCCGGCGGCGTGCAGGGCGGCGATCCCGTCGGCGAAGCGGACCGCGTCGCGGACGTGCCGGACCCAGTACCCGGGCTCGGTCAGCTCACCGGCGGCGGCGAACGTGCCGGTGAGGTTGCTGATCACCGGCAGCCGCGGCTCGTTGTACGTGACCGTGGCGGCGACCCGGGCGAACTCGGCGAGCATGCCGTCCATCCGCGGCGAGTGGAACGCGTGCGACACCCGCAGCCGCCGGGTGCGCCGGCCCGCCTCGGTGAAGTGGGCGGCGACCCGCTCGACGGCGGCCTCGTCGCCGGAGACGACGACGGCGTGCGGGCCGTTGACGGCGGCGATCCCGACGGTGGGGTCGAGCAGCGGCAGCACCTCGTCCTCGGCGGCCTGCAGCGCGACCATGGCGCCGCCGGTGGGCAGGGCCTGCATGAGCGCGGCCCGGGCGGCGACGAGGCGGCAGGCGTCGTCGAGGTCGAACACCCCGGCGACGTGCGCGGCGACGATCTCCCCGATCGAGTGGCCGATGAGCGCGTCGGCGGTCAGCCCGGCGGCGGTGGCGAGGCGGTACATGGCCAGTTCGAACGCGAACAGGGCGGGCTGGGTGTTGCCGGTGCGGTCGAGGGCGTCCCCGCCGGTGAACGCGACGTCCCGCAGTGGACGGTCGAGGGCCAGGTCGAAGCGGGCGCACGCGTCGTCGAACGCCTCGGCGAACACCGGGTGGGTGGCGTAGAGCCGCTCGCCCATGCCGCTGCGCTGGGCGCCCTGGCCGGTGAACAGGACCGCGGTGCGCCCGGGCCGGGCGGTGGCGGCACGCACGAGGGCCGGATGTCCGGTCCCGGCGGCGAGGGCGCGCAGTCCGGCGAGGAGGTCGTCGCCGGCACCGACGACGGCGGCGCGATCGGTGAGGAGCGCCCTGCCGGTGGCGAGGGCGGCGGCGACGTCGGCCGGGCGCAGGTGCGGGTGCCGGTCGAGGTGGTCCGCGAGCTGCCCCGCCTGTCCGGCGAGGGCGTCCTCGCCACGCGCGGACAGCAGCAGCGCGACCGGGCCGGCGGTCGGTGCCGGTACACCTGCCGCAACCGCGACCTGTGGAGCCTCTTCGAGGATGAGGTGGCCGTTGGTGCCGCTGATCCCGAACGCGGACACACCCGCGCGGCGGGGCCCCTGTGCGGGCTGCCAGTCGGCGGTCTCGGTGAGGAGGCGGACGGCGCCCGCGGTCCAGTCGACGTGGCTGGACGGTGTCGCGGCGTGCAGGGTCGGCGGCAGGATCCGGTGCCGCAACGCCTGGACGGCCTTGATGACCCCGGCGACACCGGCGGCGGCCTGCGTGTGACCGATGTTGGACTTGACGCTGCCGAGCCACAGTGGACGGTCGGCGGGCCGGTCCTGCCCGTAGGTCGCGAGCAGCGCCTGCGCCTCGATCGGGTCGCCGAGGCTGGTGCCGGTGCCGTGCGCCTCGAGGAGGTCGACGTCGGCGGGGCGCAGCCCGGCGGTGGCGAGGACCTGCCGGATGAGCCGCTGCTGAGCGGGACCGTTCGGGGCCGTCAGACCGTTGGAGGCGCCGTCCTGGTTGATCCCGGCGGCGCGGATGACGGCGAGGACGGTGTGGCCGTTGCGTTGCGCGTCGGAGAGCCGTTCGAGGAGGACCAGGCCGGCGCCCTCGCCCCAGTTGGTGCCGTCGGCGTCGTCGGAGAACGCCTTGCAGCGCCCGTCGGTGGCCAGGCCCCGCTGGCGGCTGAACGCGATGAACGACCCGGGCGTCGTCATGACGGTGACGCCGCCGGCGAGCGCGAGCTCGCATTCGCCGTTGCGCAGCGCCTGCGCGGCCCAGTGCATCGCGACCAGCGACGAGGAGCAGGCGGTGTCGACGGTGACGGCGGGGCCTTCGAGGCCGAGCGTGTAGGAGATCCGGCCGGACATGACGGCGGCGGTGTTGCCGGTGCCGACGTAGCCTTCGTCGAACGCGGACGCGGCGGCGAGGGTCGCGATGTAGTCCTGGCCGTTGGTGCCGGCGAACACGCCGACGCGTTCGCCGCGGACGGACAGCGGGTCGATGCCCGCGCGTTCGAACGCCTCCCACGCGACCTCGAGCAGCAGCCGCTGCTGGGGGTCCATGGTGAGCGCCTCGCGCGGGGAGATGCCGAAGAACTGCGGGTCGAAGTCGGCGACGCCGTCCAGGAAGCCGCCTTCGCGGACGTAGGAGGTGCCGGCGTGGTCGGGGTCGGGGTCGTAGATGCCGTCGAGGTCCCAGTTGCGGTCGGCCGGGAAGGCGCCGACGGCGTCGCCGCCGCTGACGACGAGATCCCACAACGCTTCCGGGGTGTTGACGCCGCCGGGGAAGCGGCAGCTCATGCTCACGATCGCGATGGGTTCGTCGGTGTACGCCGTGACCTCCTGCTTCGCCGCGACCGCGGTGCCGCCGAGCTCGGTCGCCAGGTGCGCGGCGAGCGCGGTCGCGGTCGGGTGGTCGAAGAGCAGGGTCGCCGGCAGTTTGAGGCCGGTGGCGGCGTTGAGCCGGTTGCGCAGCTCGACGGCGGTGAGCGAGTCGAAGCCGAGGTCCCGGAACGCCTGGTCCGCGTCGACGGCGTCGGCGCCGCCGTGCCCGAGCGCGGTGGCCGCCTCGGCGCGGACGATACCGAGCAGCGTGGCGTGCCGGTCGGCGGGACTCATCGCGGCGAGCTCGTCGCGGAAGGTGCCGTCCACGGGCGCGTCGACGCTGTCCAGCGCCGCGACCTCGGGCAGGTCGCCCAGCAGCGGGCTGGGGCGGGAGCCGGTGAACCCGGGGGCGAAGCGGGCCCAGTCGACATCGGCGACGGTGAGCGTGGTCTCGTCGGCGTCCAGCGCCCCCTGCAGGGCGTTGACGGCGAGCTGCGGGTCGAGGACGTGCAGGCCGCGGCGGCGCAGGAACTCCTCCGTGCCCTCCTCGGCGGTGACCATGCCGCCGCCGCCCCACGGACCCCACGCGACGGCGGTCGCGGCGCGGCCGCGGGCCCGGCGGTGCTGGGCGATGCCGTCGAGGACGGCGTTGGCGGCCGCGTACGCCGCCTGGCCGCCGCTGCCCCAGGTCGCGGAGATCGACGAGAACAGCACGAACGCGTCGAGGTCGCCCGTCAGTTCGTCCAGGTGTGCCGCACCTCGGGCCTTGGGCGCATAGATGGTGTCGAAGTCGGCTCGCGTCATGCCGTCGAGGACCTGCGACTGGGGCACGCCGGCGGCGTGCACGACGATCCGCAGGTCCGGCAGCGTGTCCAGGAGCGCGGCGACGGCGGCCCGGTCGGCGACGTCGCAGGCGGGGATGCTGACGCGGGCGCCGAGGGCCTCGAGTTCGGCGCGCAGTTCGGCGGCGCCGGGGGTCGCGTCGCCGCGGCGGCTGGTGAGGACGAGGTGTTCGGCGCCGCCTCGGGCGAGCCAGCGGGCGATGTGGGAGCCGAGGGCGCCGGTGCCGCCGGTGACGAGTGCGGTGCCGCGCGGCTTCCAGGTGGGGGCGCCGGCGGGGCGCTGCGGCGCGGGGGCGTGCACCAGGCGCCGGGTGAAGACCCCGGACGCGCGGACGGCGACCTGGTCCTCCGCGCCGCCGCCGGCCAGGACGGCGGTCAGGCGCTGGACGGCGCGGTCGTCGACCGTCTCGGGCAGGTCGATGAGGCCGCCCCAGCGTTGCGGGTATTCGAGGGCCGCGGCGCGGCCGAGGCCCCAGACGCCCGCGTGGGCCGGGGACCGCAGCGGGTCGGAGGCGCCGATGGACACCGCGCCGCTGGTGAGGACCCACAGTGGGGCGTCGACGCCGGTGGTCTGCTGGACGAGGGCGGTGGTGCCGGCGATGGAGGCGGGCACGACACCGTCGCCGTCGTCGTGCAACGCGAGCAGCGAGACGATCCCGGCGTAGGTGCCGTCGGGGACCTCGGTGACCGGCAGGACCGTCGCGCCGGCGGCGGTGAGCCCTGCGCCGACGCGGTCGAGGAGCGCTCCGCCGTCGCGGTGCAGGACCAGCCAGGTGCCGGTGAGGCCCTGGGTCCCCTCGAGCGTGGCGGGGCGCCAGCGGACCTGGTAGCGCCAGGTGTCCATGGTGGACTGTTCGTCCTTGCGGCGCCGCCAGGAGGCGAGGGCCGGCAGGACGGGGGCGAGGGTCTGCGCGTCGACGTGCAGGGTGCCGGCGAGCGTGTCCAGGTCGGCGGCGTCGACGGCGTCCCAGAACGCGGCGTCGACGGTGCCGGTGGCCGTTGCGGCCTTGGGGAGTTCGATGGTCGGCCAGTACTGCTTGTGCTGGAACGCGTAGGTGGGCACGTCGACCCGGCGGGCGCCCTGGAACAGCCGGGTCCAGTCCGGGGACCAGCCGGTGACGTGGGCCTGCGCCACCGCGGTCATCAGGGTGAGTGGTTCGTCGCGGTTCTTGCGCATGGCGGGGATGCCCTCGACCATCGCGGACAGCACGCCGTCCGGGCCGACCTCCAGGAACCTGGTCACGCCCTTGGTCCTGGCGGTCTCGACGGCGTCGGCGAACCGGACCGTGCCGCGAACCTGCCCGACCCAGTACTCCGGGTCGGTGACGTCACCGGTCGAGGTGGTGACGATCGGGATCGCCGGCGGGTTGAACGTCACCGTGCGCAGGACCTCGCGGAACGCGTCGAGCATCCCGTCCATCCGCGCGGAATGGAACGCATGGCTGACCCGCAGCCGCCGGGTCTTCTCGAACCCGGCGGCAACTCGGAGCACGGCGTCCTCGTCGCCGGAGACGACCACCGCGTCGGGCCCGTTCACCGCCGCGATCTCGGCGCCGTCGACCAGCACCGCACGAACGTCGTCCTCGGCGGCCTGGATCGCGACCATCGCACCGCCGGCCGGCAGCGCCTGCATGAGGCGGCCCCGGGCCTGGACGACCTTGCAGGCATCCGCCAGGGACCAGACCCCGGCCACGTGCGCCGCGGCGAGCTCGCCGATGGAGTGGCCGAGCAGGTGGTCCGGCTCGAGCCCCCACGATTCGAGGAGGCGATAGACCGCCACCTCGACCGCGAACAGGGCCGGCTGCGTCCACCGCGTCTCGTCGAGTTCCGCGCCTTCCACCTCGCGCAGCCCGTCGATGTGCGCGCAGACCTCGTCATACGCCTCGGCGAAGACCGGGAACGCCTGCCGCAGGCCGCGTCCCATTCCGGACCACTGCGCGCCCTGGCCCGTGAACAGCATCGCGGACCGCCCCTTGGCGGCCTTGCCGCGGACCACGACGTCGCCGAGCAGGACGGCCCGGTGCTCGAACGTGGACCTGCTCGTCGCCAGGGAGTACCCGACGTCCATGGGATCGGCCGCGGGAACGTCCCGCAGCCGGGCGATCTGCGAGTCGAGCGCCTCCGACGTCCGGGCCGACACCGGCAGCGGCACCACCGGCAGCGGCGCGGCAGCGGCGGCCGGCGGGACCGGCGGCGCCTGCTCAAGGATCACGTGGGCGTTGGTGCCGCTCATCCCGAACGACGACACACCCGCCCGGCGCGGCCGGCCGACCTCGGGCCACGGCCGGGTCTCGGTGAGCAGCTCGACGGCGCCTTCGGTCCAGTCGACGTGCGGGGACGGTTCGGTGACGTGCAGGGTCTGCGGCAGCATGCCGTGCCGCAGCGCCTGGACCATCTTGATGACGCCGCCGACGCCTGCCGCCGCCTGCGGGTGGCCGATGTTCGACTTCAACGACCCGAGCCACAACGGCTCTTCACGGTCCTGGCCGTAGGTCGCGAGGAGCGCCTGGGCCTCGATGGGGTCACCGAGCGGGGTGCCGGTGCCGTGCGCCTCGACGGCGTCGACGTCCGCGGAGGTGAGGCGGGCGTTGGCGAGCGCCCGGCGGATGACCCGCTGCTGGGCAGGGCCGTTCGGGGCCGTCAGACCGTTGGAGGCGCCGTCCTGGTTGACCGCGCTGCCGCGGATGACGGCGAGGACGGTGTGGCCGTTGCGTTGCGCGTCGGAGAGCCGCTCGAGCAGGACCATGCCGGCGCCCTCGGACCAGCTGGCGCCGTCGGCGGCGGCGGAGAACGGCTTGCACCGGCCGTCGGGGGCGAGGGCCCGCTGCCGGCTGTAGTCGATGAGCGACACGGGCGTCGACATGACGGTGACGCCGCCGGCGAGGGCCAGGGTGCAGTCCCCGGCGCGCAGCGACTGGATCGCCCAGTGCAGCGCGACGAGCGACGAGGAGCACGCGGTGTCCACCGACACGGCGGGTCCTTCGAGCCCGAACGTGTAGGCGATCCGGCCGGACAGCACGCTGAACGAGTTGCCGCTGCCGATCAGGCCCTCCGCGGACTCCTTCGCGAGCATCAGCAGGCCGACGTAGTCCTGGTATGTGACGCCGGCGAACACCCCCGTCTGGCTGCCGCGCAGCGACACCGGGTCGAGCCCGGCGTGTTCGAGGGCCTCCCACGAGGTCTCCAGCAGCAGCCGGTGCTGCGGGTCCATCGCGAGCGCCTCGCGGGGCGAGATGCCGAAGAACGCGGGGTCGAAGTCGCCGGCGTCGTGCAGGAAGCCGCCGCCCTGGGCGTAGCAGGTGCCGGGCGCGTCGGGGTCGGGGTTGTAGAGCGCCTCGACGTCCCAGCCGCGGTTCGTCGGGAACGGGGTGATCGCGTCGCCGCCGCTCATGACGAGGTTCCACAGGTCGTCGGCGCTGTTGACGTCGCCCGGGAAGCGGCAGGCCATGCCGACGATCGCGATCGGCTCGTCGACGGTCGCCGGGACGGTCTCGGGTTCGGCGACGGTGTCGGGCAGATCGAGCAGTTCCTGCCGCAGGTGCACCGCGACGGCGGCCGGGGTCGGCTGGTCGAAGACGAGCGTGGCCGGCAGCCGGACGCCGGTGGCCTCGGTGAGCGCGTTGCGGAGCTCGACGGCGGTGAGCGAGTTGACGCCGAGGTTCTTGAACGGCTGGTCCGCCTCGACGGTGGTCACGTCGGCGTGCCCGAGCACCATCGCGGTGCGTTCCCGGACCAGGTCGGTGAGCAGGCTGCGCTGGTCCGCCTCGGCGAGCCCGGCGAGCCGTTCGGACAGGGCGTTCCCCGCAGGGGCCACGGCCGCGGCCGACCTCCTGCGCGATGCGGTTGCCCCTGTCCGCGTCGTTCGCGTCGGTACGACCACCGCCGGCTCGACGCTCGACGCGGTGCCGGTGGACTCCGTCACGGGGCCCGCAGCGGCCGCGCGCGCCGCTACGGACGTGGCGGCGGGGCGTGCGACGCTTCCGTCGCCGGACTCGGCGGGGGCGGCGGTCGGGCGCATCACGAGGGCGTCGACGGACGCGACGGGCGCGCCGGTCGGGTCGGCGGCGAGGATGGCGACGGCGCCGGGGCGGCCGGTCGGGGTGAGCCGCACCCGCAGCCGGCGGGCGCCGGTGGCGTGCAGCGTGAACCCGTTCCACGAGAACGGCAGCAGGTCGCCGTCGAGCCCCGGCAGCACGCCGAGCGCGAGCGGGTGCAGGGCCGCGTCGAGCAGCGCCGGCCGCAGCCAGAAGCCGTCGTCGCCGGGCTGCGGGTCGACGTCGACCTCGGCGTAGAGGCTGCCGCCGGCCCGCCAGGCGCCGCGGAGCCCCTGGAACGCGGGACCGTAGGCGAAGCCGGCGCCGGCCCAGCGCTCGTACAGGCTGTCGACGGCGACCGGCTCGGCGCCCGCCGGCGGCCACTGCGTCAGCCGGTCGAGGTCACCGGCGGGGCCGGTGGAGGCGCTGCCGTGCGCGTGCCGGGTCCAGGGTCCGCCGTCGGTGCGGCTGTACACGCTGACCTGCCGCGATCCGAGCCGGTCGAGGCCGCCGACGGCGACCTGCAGCTCCACCGTCCCTGACGCGGGCACCGGCAGGGACGCCTCGAGGACGAGCTCGTCGAGGCGGTCGCAGCCGGCCTCGTCGGCGGCCCGGACGGCGAGGTCGACGAGGACGGCGCCGGGCACGTACGCGACGCCGTGGACGACGTGCTGGGCGAGCCACGGATGCTGGTGGACGGACGCCTTGCCGGTGACGACGATCCCGTCCCCGCCGGCGATCTGCACGACGTCGCCCAGCAGCGGGTGGCCGATGCCGGCGCCCCGGTGGCCCTGGTCCGTGCCGTCCAGCCAGTAGCGCTGCCGCTGGAACGCGTACGTGGGCAGGTCGACGCGGCGTCCACCGTGGAAGAGCAGCGTCCAGTCCGGCGACCACCCGGCGACGTGGGCGCGGGCGACGGCGGTCAGCAAGGTGAGTGCCTCGTCGCGGTCCTTGCGCATGGCGGGGATCCCGTCGACCAGCGCCGACAGCACCCCGTCCGGGCCGACCTCCAGGAACCTGGTCACGCCCTTCGCCTTCAGCGACCCGGCGGCGTCGGCGAACCGGACCGTGCCGCGGACCTGCTGGACCCAGTACTCCGGGTCGGTCACGTCGCCGGTCGACGTGACGGCGATCGGGACCGCCGGCGGGTTGAACGTCACGCTCCGCAGCACCTCACGGAACGCGTCGAGCATCCCGTCCATCCGCGCCGAATGGAACGCGTGCGACACCCGCAGCCGCTTGGTCCTCCCGAACCGCGCGGCGGTCGCTTCGACGGCGGCGTCGTCACCGGACACCACCACCGCGTCCGGGCCGTTGACCGCCGCGATCCCGGCGCCGTCGACCAACGCCGCCCGCACGTCCGCCTCGGAGGCCTGGATCGCGACCATCGCACCACCGGCGGGCAGCGCCTGCATCAGCCGGCCCCGCGCCTGGACGACCTTGCACGCGTCCGCCAGGGACCAGACCCCGGCGACGTGCGCGGCGGCGAGCTCACCGATCGAGTGGCCCAGCAGGTAATCGGGCTTGAGACCCCACGACTCCAGCAGGCGGTACACCGCGACCTCGACGGCGAAGAGGGCAGGCTGCGTCCACCGCGTCTCGTCGAGCGCCGCGCCTTCCACCTCGCGCAGACCCTCGATGTGCGCGCAGACCTCGTCATACGCCGACCTGTACACCGGGAACGCCTGGTAGAGGCCGCGTCCCATACCGGACCACTGAGCACCCTGACCGGTGAACAGCATCGCCGACCCACCGTCGCGGACCCGGCCACGGACCACGACGTCGTCGAGCAGCACCGCCCGGTGTTCGAGGCCCGACCTGCCGGTCGCCAGGGAGAACCCGACGTCCGTGGGATCGAGGTCCGTGACCGTCCGGACCCGGTCCAGCTGCGCGTCGAGGGCCGTGACCGTGTGCCCCGACACCACCCACGGCGTCACCGG
The DNA here is from genome assembly GCF_040605635.1 of Dactylosporangium sp. NPDC005555. NCBI lineage: Bacteria > Bacillati > Actinomycetota > Actinomycetes > Micromonosporales > Micromonosporaceae > Dactylosporangium > Dactylosporangium sp. NPDC005555. The sequence goes on along the minus strand of NZ_JBEXDG010000039.1, from coordinate 78,919 downwards.
CAGCACCGTCCGTGCCGCGTCGGCGGTCTCCTCAGTGGCGGGGGGCTGTTCCAGGATGACGTGGGCGTTCGTACCGGAGACGCCGAACGCGGAAACGCCGGCGCGACGCGGACGGTCCAGCGCCGGCCAGTCACGGGCCTCGGTGAGCACCTCCACGGCGCCCTCGGACCAGTCGATCCTGGTCGACGGCGCGTCGACGTGCAGGGTGCGGGGCAGGACGCCGTGCCGCAGCGCCATGACGGTCTTGATGATCCCGGCGACGCCGGCGGCGGCCTGGGTGTGCCCGATGTTCGACTTCAGCGATCCGATCCACAGCGGCGTCGCGCGGTCCTGGCCGTAGGTGGCCAGGAGCGCCTGCGCCTCGATGGGGTCGCCGAGGCTGGTGCCGGTGCCGTGCGCCTCGACGGCGTCCACATCGGACGGCTGGAGGTCGGCGGCGGCGAGCGCGGCGCGGATGACCCGCTGCTGGGCGGGACCGTTCGGGGCGGTGAGGCCGTTGGAGGCGCCGTCCTGGTTCACCGCCGATCCCTTGACGACGGCGAGGACCGGGTGACCGTTGGCGACCGCGTCGGAGAGCCGTTCGACGAGGAGCAGGCCGACGCCCTCCCCCCAGCCGGTGCCGTCCGCGTCGTCGGAGAACGCCCGGCAGCGGCCCTGCGCGGCGAGGCCACCCTGCCGGCTGAACTCGGCGAACACGCCCGGGGTCGCCATGACGGTGACGCCGCCGGCGAGGGCGAGGCCGCACTCGCCGCGGCGCAGCGCCTGCACGGCCAGGTGCAGCGCGACCAGCGACGACGAGCACGCGGTGTCGATGGTGACGGCCGGTCCCTGCAGCCCGTAGGTGTAGGAGAGCCGCCCGGACAGGACGCTGCCGGAGTTGCCGGTGAGCATGTGCCCGGCGAGCTCGTCGGGGATCGTGGTGAGGTTCGACGCGTACCCGGACGGTGAGGCGCCGACGAACACACCGGTGGCGCTGCCGCTGAGCGTCGCCGGGTCGAGTCCGGCGCGTTCGAACAGCTCCCACGAGGCTTCCAGCAGCAGCCGCTGCTGCGGGTCCATCGCGAGGGCCTCGCGGGGCGAGATGTTGAACAGGCCGGCGTCGAAGAGGGTGGCGGTGTCGAGGAACCCGCCCTCGGTGGTGGTGCTGTTCCCGTCGTGCTGCGGCCCGTACAGGCCGGCGACGTCCCAGCCGCGGTCGGCGGGCATGGCGGCGACGGCGTCGGTGCCGTCGACGACGAGCTGCCACAGGGATTCGGCGTCGCTGACCCCGCCGGGGAAACGGCAGGCCATGGCGACGATCGCGATCGGCTCGTCGGCCGGGGCGGCGGTCACCGGGACGACCGCCGCGGTCTCGCCCGCCGCGAAGAAGGTGGTGGCGAGGTGGCGGGCGACGGCACGGGCGGTCGGGTGGTCGAAGACGAGCGTCATCGGCAGCCGCAGGCCGGTGGCGGCGCCGAGCCGGTTGCGCAGCTCGACGGCGGTGAGGGAGTCGAAGCCGAGCTCGCGGAACGGGCGGGCCGCCTCGAGGTCGCCCGCTCCGCCGAGCCGCAGGACCGCGGCGGCCTCGGCCCTGACCAGGTCGAGCAGGGCGGCGTCGCGTTCGGTGGAGGTCATCGGCGTGAGCCGGTCGCGCAGCGCGCCGTCGCCGGTGCCGGGTCCGCTGTCGGTGGCCGTCAGTTCGGCAACGCCGGGCAGGTCGCCGAGCAGCGGGCTGGGACGGGCGGCGGTGAACGTGGGGGCGAACCGGGTCCAGTCGACGTCGGCGACGGTGATGACGGCGTCGCGGCCGGCGACGGCTCCGGACAGCGCGGCCAGGGCCGTTTCGGGTGGCATGGGCCGGATCCCGCGGCGCAGGAGGGCGTCGCGGCTGGTGTCGTCGGCTGCCATGCCGCTGCCGGCCCAGGCGCCCCACTGGACGGCGGTCGCGGCGGCGCCACGGGCCCGGCGGTCCTCGGCGACGGCGTCCAGGACGGCGTTGCCCGCGGCGTACGCGGCCTGCCCGCCGCTGCCCCAGGCGGCGGCGATCGAGGAGAACAGCACGAACGCGTCGAGGTCCCGGTCGGCGAGGAGCGCGTCGAGGTGCCGTGCCCCGGCGGCCTTCCCGGCGTAGACGGCGGCGAAGCCGGCGAGATCCATGTCGGGCAGCGTCTGCGACTGCGGCAACCCGGCGGCGTGGACGACGGCCCGGATCGGACCGGCGGTGGCTTCCGCCTCGGCGAGCACGGCGGCGACGGCGTCCCGGTCGGCGAGGTCGCAGGCGACGACGGTGGCACCCGCGCCGAGGGCGCCGAGCTCGGCGACGAGGTCATCCGCACCAGGTGCGTCCGGGCCCCGGCGGCTGGCGAGGATCAGGTGGCTCGCGCCACGGCCCGCGAGCCAGCGGGCGACCCGGCCGCCGAGGGCGCCGGTGCCGCCGGTGACCAGGACGGTGCCGGTGGGCCGCCAGTCGCCGGTGCCGGCGGCGGCCGGGGCGGTGGTCAGGCGCCGGCCGAACACGCCGCCCCTGCGGACGGCGACCTGGTCCTCGGCACCGCCACCGGCGAGGATGGCGACGACGTGCCGCAGTGCGGCGTCGTCGAGGCCGGCGGTGGCAACGGCGTCGTCCGCACCGGCCCTCGCGGCCGCGCCGGCGGGGCCGGCGTTCGCGGCGGCGGCCGGGCCGGCGTTCGCGGCGGTCTGCGTCCAGGTCGCCGGGAGGTCGATGAGGCCGCCCCAGCGGGTCGGGTGCTCGAGACCGACGACGCGGCCGAGGCCCCAGACCGCGGCCTGGTCGACGGCCCGCGGCGGGTCGTCCGGGCCGGTGGAGACCGCGCCCGCAGTGAGGCACCACAGTGGAGCGTCGACGGCGAGGTCGGTGAGGACCTGGGCGAGCAGCAGCGTCGCTGCGGTCCCGGCGGTGACGTGCGGCTGGTCGGGCCGGGGACGTCCGTCGAGGGCGAGCAACGACAGGATCCCGGCCGGCTGGGCCAGCTCCGCCACCTCCGCCGTGGCCAGGGCGAGGACCCCACGGTCGGCGGTGGCCGCGTCGACGGTCACGGCCGTGACGTCCAGCCCGTGACGGCGGAGCCCGTCGAGGAGGTCCGTCGCGGTGTGTACCGCGGGGACCACCGCGATCCACGGCCCCCGCGCCTGCGGGGTGGGCAGGTCGGTGAGGGCCTTCCACGTCGTGCGGTAGCGCCACCCGGCGACGGCGGCGCCCGTGCGCTGCTCGGCGTGCCAGGCGGTGAGGGCGGGCAGCAGCGGGCTGAGCGCCGCCGGTTCGACGCGCAGGGTCGTGGCGAGGCCGTCGAGGTCGGCGTGTTCGACGGCGTCCCAGAAGCGGCCGTCGAGGGTGCCGGCCGGGGCGCCGCCGAGCTTGAGCGTGGGCCAGAAGCGGGTGTGCTGGAACGCGTAGGTGGGCAGCGTGACGGTACGAGCGCCGCTGCCGGCGAAGACAGCGCTCCAGTCGACGGTGCCGCCGCCGGTCCACAGCTGGGCGAGGGCCGTGAGGAACCGGACGGGTCCGCCGTCGTCGCGGCGCAGGGTGCCGGTGACGACGGCGTCGGACCCGGCGCTGTCAAGGGTCTCCTGGACGCCGACGGTGACGACCGGATGCGGGCTGACCTCGACGAACGCCGTGAAACCTTCGCCGGCGAGGGCTCGGACGACGGGTTCGAACTCGACCGTCCGCCGCAGGTTGGTGAACCAGTACGCCGCCGAGCCGACCTCGACGTCGCCGGCGTCGCCGACGGTCGAGCGGAACGCGATCCGCGGCTCGGCGGGCCGCACCGGGCCGAGGACGGACAGGAGCTTCTCGTGGATCGTCTCGACGTGCGCGGAGTGCGACGCATAGTCGACGTCGATGCGGCGGGCGCGCACGTCGTCAGCGGCACACGCGGCGATGCATTCGACGACGGCGTCGACGTCGCCGGAGACGACGACCGAGGTGGGGCCGTTGACCGCGGCGACCGACAGCCGCCCCGGCCAGGCGGCGATGCGCCGCTGGACGTCGTCGACGGACGCGGACACCGACATCATGCCGCCGTGCCCGGACAGTTCGAGCAGCGCCTGGCTGCGCAGCGCGACGACGCGGGCGGCGTCGGGCAGTGTGAGGAGCCCCGCGACGCAGGCGGCGGCGATCTCGCCCTGGCTGTGCCCGACGACGGCGGCGGGTTCGACGCCGTGGGCGCGCCACAGCTCGGCGAGGGAGACCATGACGGCGAACAGGACCGGCTGGACGACGTCGACGCGGTCCAGCGACGGTGCGCCGGGCTCGCCGCGCAGGACGTCGGTGAGCCGCCAGTCGACGAACGGCCGCAGCGCCGCTTCGCAGCGGGTGATGTGCTCGCGGAACACGGGCGCGGTGTCGAGCAGGCCGGTGGCCATGCCCGCCCACTGGGAGCCCTGCCCGGGGAACAGGAACGCGACCTTCCCGGCCGGCTCGGCGTGACCGGTGACGGCGCCCGTGGTGGGGGTGCCGTCGGCCAGGTCGGTGAGGTGCCGCAGCAGCGTGGCCCGGTCGGCGCCGGCCACGACGGCGCGGTGCGGCAGTGCGCCGCGGGTGGTGACGAGGCTGTGCCCGATGTCGGTGGCGCTCAGGTCGGGTTGTCCGCTGAGGTACGCGCGGAGCCTGTCCGCCTGGTCGCGGAGCCCGGCGGCGCTGCGCGCGGACAGCAGCCACGGCACCGCGGGCGGCTCTTCCTGTGCGGCCACCGCTTCCGGCGCACGTTGCGGCGCCTGTTCGAGAATGACGTGCGCGTTCGTGCCGGAGACGCCGAACGAGGACACACCGGCGCGGCGGGGACGCTCGCCGGACGGCCACGGCTGCGCCTCGGTGAGGAGTGCGACGGCGCCGCCGGTCCAGTCCACGTGGGACGAGGGTGCGGTGACGTGCAGGGTCCGGGGCAGGGTCTGGTGCCGCAGGGCGAGGACCATCTTCATGATCCCGGCGACGCCGGCGGCGGCCTGGGTGTGGCCGATGTTCGACTTGATCGACCCGAGCCACAAGGGTGTGGACCGGTCCTGCCCGTAGGTGGCGAGCAGTGCCTGCGCCTCGATCGGGTCGCCGAGGCTGGTGCCGGTGCCGTGCGCCTCGACGGCGTCCACATCGGACGGCTGGAGGTCGGCGGCGGCGAGCGCGGCACGGATGACCCGCTGCTGGGCGGGACCGTTCGGGGCGGTGAGGCCGTTGGAGGCGCCGTCCTGGTTCACCGCCGATCCCTTGACGATCGCCAGGACAGGGTGCCCGTTCGCGACCGCGTCGGAGAGCCGCTCGACGAGGAGCAGGCCGACGCCCTCGCCCCAGCCGGTGCCGTCCGCGTCGTCGGAGAACGCCTTGCAGCGGCCGTCGACGGACAGGCCGCGCTGGCGGGAGAACTCGACGAACAGGCCGGGCGTCGACATGACGGTGACGCCACCGGCGAGGGCCATGCCGCACTCGCCGCGGTGCAGGGCCTGGACCGCGAGGTGCAGGGCGACCAGCGACGCCGAGCACGCCGTGTCGACGGTGACCGCGGGTCCTTCGAGGCCGAACGTGTACGACAGCCGCCCGGACACGACGCTGGCGGCGTTGCCGGTGCCCTGGTAGCCCTCGACGTTCTCGGTGGCGTGGGTGAGCAGGGCGCCGTAGTCCTGGCCGTTGGTGCCGACGAACACGCCGGTGGCGCTGCCGCGCAGCGTGGCGGGGTCGATCCCGGCCCGTTCGAACGTCTCCCACGCGGTCTCCAGCAGCAGCCGCTGCTGCGGGTCCATCGCCAGGGCCTCACGCGGCGAGATGCCGAAGAACCCGGCGTCGAACCCGGCTGCGCCGGGCAGGAACCCACCGGCGCGGGTGTATGAGGTGCCCGTCCGGTCGGGGTCGGGGTCGAAGAGGGAGCCGAGGTCCCAGCCGCGGTCGGCGGGGAACTCCCCCATCGCGTCACGGCCCTCGACGAGCAGCTCCCACAGCGCTTCCGGCGAGGTGGCGCCGCCGGGGAACCTGCCTGCCATGGCGACGATCGCGATCGGCTCGTCGGTGGCGGCCGGCGCCGCTGTCGTGACGGCCGGGGCGGCGCCGAGGAGCGTGTCGAGGAGGTGCTGGGCGAGGCCGGCGGGGGTCGGGTAGTCGAAGACGAGTGTGGAAGGCAGGGTGCGGCCGGTGGCGGCGGCGATCGCGTTGCGGAACTCGACGGCGGTGAGCGAGTCGAACCCGAGGTCGCGGAACGCCCGGTCGGCGCCGACCGCACCGGTGCCGGTGTGGCCGAGGACGGCGGCGGCGCGTTCCCGGACGAGGTCGAGCAGCATCGGGTGGCGTTCGTCGGCGGGCAGCGCGGCGAGCCGGGCGACCAGCGGTGACGCCGTCGCCGCCGGACGGGCGGCGGGCGCGAGGTCGGCGATGAACGGTGCGGGCCGGCTCGTCGTGAACGCGGGTCCGAACGATTCCCAGTCGATGTCGGCGACGATGACCGTGGGGTCGCCGCCGACCCGGCCGAGTGCGGTGACCGCGGTGGCCGGGTGCATGGGCCGGACGCCGCCCCGGCGGTGCCGGTCGCCGAGGTCCCCGGCCATGCCGTCGCCGGCCCAGGTGCCCCAGGCGATGGAGACGGCCGGGAGCCCCGCGGCGCGGCGCTGCTCGGCGATCGCGTCGAGGGCGGCGTTGGCGGCGGCGTAGTTGCCCTGGCCCGCCGAGCCGACCGACCCGGCGAACGACGAGAACATCACGAACGCGTCCAGCGGCACGTCCCGGGTCGCGGCGTCGAGGTGCAGAGCGCCGTCGACCTTCGCCGCCATGACCGCGGCGATCCGCTCCGGGGTCAGGCTGTCGATGACACCGTCGTCGACGACGCCCGCCGCGTGGACCACTGCGGTCGGCGTGAACCGCTGCATGAGGTCCTCAGCCACGCCGGGCCGGGCGATGTCGGCCGCCACGATCTCGACGCCGGGGATGTCGAGACCGGCCGCGCCGGGCGCGTCCGGGCCGCGACGGCTGACCAGGACGATCCTGGACGCGCCTTCCGCGGCGAGCCACCGGGCGACGTGCACGCCGAGCGCTCCGGTGCCGCCGGTGACCAGGACCGTCCCCGACGGACGCCACCCCGGCGCCGCGGCGGCCTTTGCGAGACGCCGGCCGTAGACCTTGCCGGACCGGACCCTGACCTGGTCCTCGGCACCGCCGAGCACACCAGGCAGCAGGCTGAGGCCGGTCTCGTCGGAGTCGATGTCGACGAGGCCGCCCCACCGGTCGGGATGTTCGAGGGCGACGACCCGGCCGAGGCCCCACACGGCGCGCTGGGCCGGATCGGTGGCGGCGGCGCGGGTCACGCACCACAGCGGAGCGGTGACGGCCTGCGCGAGGGCGAGGGCTTCGGCGGCATCGGCGGGCGACGCGACGACACCCGCGAACGGGACCGCCGGGATGTCCGCCGGGGTCTGGACGATCATCGTGTCGACGCCGGCCGAGGTCAGGGCGTCCGCGACGGCGGTGTCGCCGATGACGAGCCAGGTGCCGGTCCCGGCGACGTCGCGGTGCGGCAGTTCGGTCCACGTGTCGTGGTAGAGCCAGCCGTCCACGGTGGACCGTCGCCGCTGCCGCCACTGCGTCAGGGCCGGGACGACCGCGCCGAGGGTGTCGGCGTCGATGCCGAGCAGATCACTGAGGTCGCCGGACTCGACGGCCGCCCAGAAGTCGGTGTCCGCCTCGGTGGCAGGGCGGAGCGTCGGCCAGAACCGCTGCCGTTGGAACGCATATGTCGGCAGGTCGACGCGGCGGCCACCGGCGAAGATGGCCGTCCAGTCCGGGGACCATCCGGTGACGTGGGCCCGGGCGACGGCGGTCATCAGTGTGGCGACCTCGTCGCGGCCCTTGCGCATCGCGGGGATCCCGTCGACCAGCGCGGACAGCACCCCGTCGGGGCCGACCTCCAGGAACCGTGTGACGCCCTTCGCCTTGACGGTGTCGACCGCGTCGGCGAACCGGACCGTGCCACGGACCTGCCGGACCCAGTACTCCGGGTCGGTGACGTCACCGGTCGAGGTGGCGACGACCGGGATCGCCGCCGGGCTGAACGTCACCGTGGACAGGACGTCGCGGAACGCGTCGAGCATCCCGTCCATCCGCGCCGAATGGAACGCGTGACTGACCCGCAGCCGCCGGGTCTTCTCGAACCGGGCGGCAACCGTGAGGACCGCTTCTTCGTCGCCGGAGACGACCACCGCGTCGGGACCGTTGACCGCGGCGATCTCCGCACCGTCGACCAGCGCCGCGCAGACCGCCTCCTCGGAAGCCTGGACCGCGACCATCGCACCGCCCCGGGGCAGCGCCTGCATCAGGCGACCCCGGGCCTCGACGACTTTGCACGCGTCGGCCAGGGACCAGACCCCGGCGACGTGCGCGGCGGCGAGCTCACCGATCGAATGGCCGAGCAGGAAGTCGGGCCGCAGCCCCCACGACTCCAGCAGGCGGTACACCGCGACCTCGACCGCGAAGAGGGCAGGCTGCGTCCACTGCGTCTCGTCGAGCAGGTCACCCTCGATGTCCGCGAGACCGTCGATGTGGGCGCAGACCTCGTCGTAAGCGCTCTTGTACACCGGGAACGCCTCGTAGAGGCCGCGTCCCATGCCGGACCGCTGCGCGCCCTGACCGGTGAACAGCATCGCCGACCCGCCGGCGCGGACGCTGCCACGGACCACCGTGTCGCCGAGCAGGACCGCGCGGAGTTCGAGCCTGGACCGGCCGGCCAGGGACCAGCCGACGTCCACGGCGTCCACGCCGGTGACCGCCCGTAGCCGGTCCAACTGCGCGTCGAGGGCCTCGGTGGTGTGACCGGACACGAGCCAGGGAGTCACCGGCAGCACCGTCCGAGGTGTCTCGGCGGCCTCTTCGGTGGCGGGAGGTTGTTCAAGGATGACGTGCGCGTTCGTACCGGAGACGCCGAAGGACGAAACGGCGGCTCGGCGTGGCCGGTCGACGGCGGGCCAGGCCCGGGTCTCGGTCAGCAGCTCCACCGCGCCCGCGGACCAGTCCACATGGGACGACGGCGCGGTGACGTGCAGGGTGCGGGGCATCGTGGCGTGCCCGATCGCGAGGACCATCTTGATGATCCCGGCGACCCCGGCGGCGGCCTGCGTGTGGCCGATGTTCGACTTCACGGATCCGAGCCACAGCGGCTCCTCGCGGCCCTGCCCGTAGGTCGCGAGCAGCGCCTGCGCCTCGATCGGGTCGCCGAGACCCGTGCCGGTGCCGTGCGCCTCGACGGCGTCGACCTCGGTGGCGGCGATCCCGGCGGCGGCGAGCGCGGCCCGGATGACCCGCTGCTGCGCGGGACCGTTCGGGGCGGTGAGTCCGTTGGAGGCGCCGTCCTGGTTGACGGCGGAGCCGCGGACGACGGCGAGGACGGGGTGGCCGTTGGCGACGGCGTCGCTGAGCCGCTCCAGGAGCAGGACGCCGACGCCTTCGCCCCAGCCGGTGCCGTCGGCGTCGTCGGAGAACGCCTTGCAGCGCCCGTCGACGGACAGGCCGCGCTGGCGGGAGAACTCGACGAACACGCCCGGGGTGGACATGACGGTGACGCCGCCGGCGAGGGCGAGGCTGCATTCGCCGCGGCGCAGCGCCTGCGTCGCGAGGTGCAGCGCGACCAGCGAGGCGGAGCACGCCGTGTCGACGGTGACCGCGGGTCCTTCGAGCCCGAACGTGTAGGAGAGCCGGCCCGACACGACGCTGGCGGCGTTGCCGGTGCCGAGGTACCCCTCGACGTTCTCCTCGGCGTGGGTGAGCAGGTTCAGGTATTCCTGGCCGTTGGTGCCGACGAACACGCCGGTGGGGGTGCCGCGCATGCCGCGCGGGTCCAGGCCGGCGCGTTCGAAGACCTCCCACGACGTTTCAAGGAGGAGCCGCTGCTGCGGGTCCATGGCGAGGGCCTCGCGCGGCGAGATGCCGAAGAGCCCGGCGTCGAACTCGGCGGCGTCGCGCAGGAACCCACCGACGCGGGTGTAGGTGCTGCCCGGCCGGTCGGGGTCGTCGTCGAAGAGCGCGCCGAGGTCCCAGCCACGGTCGGCCGGGAAGTCGCCGATGGCGTCCCGGCCGTCCAGCAGCAGCTGCCACAGGTCCTCCGGTGACGTGACATCACCGGGGAACCGGCAGCCCATCGCCACGATCGCGATGGGCTCCTGCTGGGCGGCCTCCAGCTCACGCAGCCGCTGCCGGGTCTGGGCGAGGTCTCCGGTCACCCATTTCAGATAGTCCCGGAGTTTGTCCTCGTTCATGACAACCCCACCCGTCGCCCCGGGCTCACCTCATGACCGACCGAGTTCCTCGTGAATGAACGAGAAGAGCTCATCGTCCGTCGCCGCATCGAATTGCAGAGAGGTGGCCGATTCTGATTCTGCTGTGCGCGCCTTGTCGAGCTTCGAAAGCATCACATGCAGGCGGGTACGGACGGCAGCGTGCAGATCATCCTCTGGGGAAATCACCGAAATCAGGGCCTCGACCTTGTCGAGGTCCGCGAGGATCGGTAGCTGGGGGTTTTCCGGTGCCCCACCGGTCGCCTCGCCGAACAGGTGCGCGGCGAGCGCCGCCGGTGTCGGGTAGTCGAAGACGGCGGTGGCGGGCACCTTCAGCCCGGTCCGGGCGGCGAGGCCGTTGCGGAACTCGACGGCGGTCAGGGAGTCGAACCCGAGGTCCCGGAACGCCTGCTCGGGGGCGACGAGTTCGGCGCCGCTGTGCCCGAGGACGGCGGCTGCCTGCTGCCGCACGAGGTCGAGCATGCCGGCCAGGTCTTCGTGTCGCGTGGGTTCCTCGTGTACGGACGGTGCGTGGAGCCCGTCGATGAGCGGCGCGGGCCGCGTGGTCCTGAACGCGGGCCCGAACGAGTCCCAGTCGACGTCGGCGACGACGACCGTGGCGTGGCTGCCGGTCCGGCCGAGGGCGGTGACGGCGGTGGCCGGGTGCATCGGGCGGACGCCGCCGCGGCGGTGCCGGTCGCCGAGGTCCCCGGCCATGCCGTCACCCGCCCACGGCCCCCAGGCGACCGAGACCGCCGGGAGCCCTGCGGCGTGCCGCTGCTCGGCGATCGCGTCGAGCGCGGCGTTCGCGGCGGCGTAGTTGCCCTGCCCCGCCGACCCGACCGACCCCGCGAACGACGAGAACATGACGAACGCGTCCAGCGACACGTCCCGGGTCGCGGCGTCCAGGTGGCGGGCACCGTCGACCTTTGCCGCCGTGACCGCGGCGATCCGCTCCGGGGTCAGGCTGTCGATGACACCGTCGTCGACGACGCCCGCCGCGTGGACCACGGCTGTCGGCGCGAACCGCTGCACGAGGTCGGCCGCCACACCCGGCTGGGCGATGTCGGCGGCCACGACCTCGACGCCGGGGATGTCGAGCGACGCCGCACCGGGGGCGCCCGGGCCGCGCCGGCTGACCAGGACGATCCTGGACGCGCCTTCCGCGGCGAGCCACCGGGCGACGTGCACGCCGAGCGCGCCGGTGCCGCCGGTGACCAGGACCGTCCCCGACGGACGCCACCCTGGCGCCGCGGCGGCCTTTGCGAGACGCCGGCCGTAGGCCGTGCCGGACCGGACCCGGACCTGGTCCTCGGTGCCGCCCAGGAGGCCGGGGAGCAGCACCAGGTCGGTGTCGCTGATGTCGACGAGGCCACCCCACCGGGCGGGGTGTTCCAGGGCGACGATCCGGCCGAGACCCCACACGGCGCGCTGGGCCGGGTCGGTGACCGCATCGCGGGTCAGGCACCACAGGGGCGCGTCGACACCGGCGAGGGCCTGCACGATCGTGAGTGCCTCGGCGGCGTCGGCGGGTAGCGCGACGACGCCCTTGATCGGGCCGGTCCCGATGTACGTGCGAAGGTCCGCGGCGAGCACGTCGCGGTCGGCGGCGGTGGGCACGACGACCGCGCGCACGTCGGCGCCGGCGACCTTGAGGGCACCGGCGACGGCGGTGTCGTCGGTCGCCGCGAGGACCAGCCAGGTGCCGTCGAGCGTCGTCTCGTGGCGGGGCAGCGCGGTCCACGTGTCGTGGTACAGCCAGCCGTCCACGGCGGACTGCCGCCGCTGCCGCCACTGCGTCAGGGCCGGAACGACCTCGCCGAGGGCGCCGGCGTCGATGCCGAGCAGGTCGCCGAGGTCACCGGACTCGACGGCGGCCCAGAACTCGGTGTCCGGCTGCGTGACGGGGCGGGCTGTCGGCCAGAACCGCTGCCGCTGGAACGCGTACGTGGGCAGGTCCACCCGGCGCCCGCCTTCGAGGAGCCGGGCCCAGTCGGGAGACCAGCCGGTGACGTGCGCCTGCGCGACGGCGGCCATCAGGGTGCCCGGCTCGTCGCGGCCCTTCCGCATCGCGGGGACACCGTCGACCATCGCCGACAGCACCCCGTCGGGGCCGACCTCCAGGAACCGTGTGACGCCCTTCGCGGTCAATGACGAGGCCGCGTCGGCGAACCGGACCGTGCCCCGAACCTGCCGGACCCAGTACTCCGGATCCGTCACGTCACCGGTCGAGGTGGTGACGATCGGGATCGCCGGCGAGTTGAACGTCACCGTGCCCAGGACCTGCCGGAACGCGTCGAGCATCCCGTCCATCCGCGCCGAATGGAACGCGTGCGACACCCGCAGCCGCTTGGCCTTCTCGAACTGGGCGGCTGTCGCATCGACGGCGACCTCATCGCCTGAGACCACCACCGCGTCGGGACCGTTCACCGCAGCGATCTCAGCACCGTCGACCAGCACCGCACGCACGTCCGCCTCGGACGCCTGGACCGCGACCATCGCACCACCAGCCGGCAGCGCCTGCATCAACCGGCCGCGGGCCTCGACGACCCTGCACGCGTCCGCCAGGGACCAGACCCCGGCCACGTGCGCGGCGGCGAGCTCACCGATGGAGTGGCCGAGGAGGAAGTCGGGCTTGAGACCCCACGACTCCAGCAGCCGGTACACCGCCACCTCGACCGCGAACAGCGCCGGCTGCGTCCACCGCGTCTCGTCGAGTTCCGCGCCTTCCACGTCACGCAGGCCCTCGATGTGGGCGCAGACCTCGTCATACGCCGCCGCGAACACCGGGAACGCCGCGTGGAGGCCGCGTCCCATACCGGACCACTGCGCACCCTGACCGGTGAACAGCATCGCCGACCCGCCGTCCCGGACCCGGCCACGGACCGGGACGTCGCCGAGCAGCACCGCCCGGTACTCGAACGCCGACCGGCCCGTCGCCAAGGAGTAGCCGACGTCGACCGGATCGCCCGAGCCTCCCCGCAGCCGCGCCACCTGCGTGTCGAGGGCCTCCGGCGTCCGCGCCGACAGCGGCCACGGCACCACCGGCAACGCCACCCGCTCCCCCGTCACGACGTTCGCCGCGGGCGGTTCTTCGAGGATCACGTGCGCGTTGGTGCCGGAGATGCCGAATGACGACACACCGGCGCGGCGAGGGCGCTCGCCGGACGGCCACGGCCGCGGTTCGGTGAGGATCTCCACGGCGCCGCCGGTCCAGTCCACGTGGGACGAGGGTGCGGTGACGTGCAGCGTCCGGGGCAGGGTCTGGTGCCGCAGGGCGAGGACCATCTTCATGATGCCCGCGACGCCGGCGGCGGCCTGGGTGTGCCCGAGGTTCGACTTCACCGACCCCAGCCACAGCGGCGTCGCGCGGTCCTGGCCGTAGGTGGCCAGGAGCGCCTGCGCCTCGATCGGATCACCGAGGCTGGTGCCGGTGCCGTGCGCCTCGACGGCGTCCACATCGGACGGCTGGAGGTCGGCGGCGGCGAGCGCGGCCCGGATGACCCGCTGCTGCGACGGGCCGTTCGGGGCGGTGAGTCCGTTGGAGGCGCCGTCCTGGTTGACGGCGGACCCGCGGACGACGGCGAGGATCGGGTGACCGTTGGCGACGGCGTCGGAGAGCCGTTCGACGAGGAGCAGGCCGACGCCCTCGCCCCAGCCGGTGCCGTCCGCGTCGTCGGAGAACGCCTTGCAGTGCCCGTCGGCCGCGAGGCCGCGCTGCCGGGAGAACTCGACGAACGCGCCGGGCGTCGACATGACCGTGGCCCCACCGGCGAGGGCGAGGCCGCACTCGCCCCGCCGCAGCGCCTGCGCGGCCAGGTGCAGGGCGACCAGCGACGCCGAGCACGCCGTGTCGACGGTGACAGCGGGTCCTTCGAGGCCGAACGTGTACGACAGCCGCCCGGACGCGACGCTCGCCGCGTTGCCGGTGCCGAGGTAGCCCTCGACGTTCTCCTCGGCGGCGGCGAGGATCGTCGGGTAGTCCTGGCCGTTCGTGCCGATGAACACGCCTGTCGCGCTGCCGCGCAGCGTGGCGGGGTCGATCCCGGCCCGTTCGAACGTCTCCCACGCGGTCTCCAGCAGCAGCCGCTGCTGCGGGTCCATCGCCAGGGCCTCACGCGGGCTGATGCCGAAGAAGCCGGCGTCGAACCCCGCGACGTCCTGCAGGAACGCGCCGACCCGCGCGTATGAGGTCCCGGTCCGGTCGGGGTCGGGGTCGAAGAGGGAGCCGAGGTCCCAGCCACGGTCGGCGGGGAACTCACGGACACCGTCCCGGCCCTCGGCGAGGAGCGTCCACAGCGCCTCGACGGTGTCCGCGCCGGGGAATCGGCCCGCCATGGCGACGATCGCGACCGGCTCGTCGACCGGCACCGCAGCCGCATGAACCGCCTGGTCGGCGGTGGCACCGGTGAAGTGGGACAGCAGCAGGCCGGCGAGGGCTTCCGGGGTGGGGTGGTCGAAGACGACGGTGGTCGGCAGGGCGACGCCGGTGTCCGCGGTGAGCGCGTTGCGGAACTCGACGGCGGTGAGCGAGTCGAACCCGAGCTCCCGGAACGCCCGGTCGCGGCGGATCGCGGCGGTGCCGGTGTGGCCGAGGACGGTAGCGGCGTGACGGCGGACGACGTCGAGGAGGTGCCCGGCGAGCTCGTCGGCGGGCAGGTCCGCGAACCGCCGGCGCCGCACGGGCGCCGCCGCGGCCGGAGCCAGCCCGTCGAGGAGCGGCGCGGGCCGGCCGGCGGCGAACGCGGGCCCGAACGTGTCCCAGTCGATGTCGGCGACGGCGACGGTCGCGTCGCCGCCGACCTTCCCGAGGACGGTCACGGCCGCGGCCGGGCTCATGGGCCGGACGCCGCCGCGGCGGTGCCGGTCGCCGAGGTCGCCGGCCATGCCGTCGCCCGCCCAGGGACCCCACGCGATCGACACCGCGGGGAGACCGGCGGCGCGGCGCCGCTCGGCGATCGCGTCGAGGGCGGCGTTCGCGGCGGCGTAGTTGCCCTGCCCTGCCGACCCCACCGACCCGGCGAACGACGAGAACAGCACGAACGCGTCCAGGTCCAGGTCCCGGGTCGCGGCGTCGAGATGGCGGGCGCCGTCGACCTTCGCCGCCATCACCGCGGCGACCCGCTCGGGCGTGAGACCGTCGACGGTGCCGTCGTCCAGGACCCCGGCGGCGTGGATCACGGCGTTCGGTGCGTACCGGCCGATGAGGTCCGCCACGGCTGCGGCGTCGGCGATGTCGGCGGCCACGACCTCGGCACCGGGGATGTCCAGCGATGCCGCGCCGGGTGCGTCCGGGCCGCGCCGGCTGACCAGCACGATCCTGGACGCGCCTTCGGCGGCGAGCCACCGGGCGACGTGGATGCCGAGGGCGCCGGTGCCGCCGGTGACGAGCACCGTCCCGGTCGGACGCCAGCCCCGCGTGGCGACGGCCCGGGCGAGACGCCGGCCGTAGACCTTCCCGGACCGGATCCGGATCTGGTCCTCGGCCCCGCCGAAGACACCCGGCAGCAGCGCGACGCCCGTGTCGTCGACGTCGACGAGGCCGCCCCAGCGGTCGGGATGCTCCAGGGCGACGACCCGGCCGAGGCCCCACACGGCGCGCTGGGCCGGGTCGGTTGCCGCGTCGCGGGTCACGCACCACAGGGGCGCGGTGACGCCGGCGGCGCCGAGCGCCTGCACGAGCAGCAGCGTCCCGGTCACGTCGGGCAGCAGCGACACGACCCCGGCGAGGTCACCGCCCGCGGTTGCGACGTCGCCGGGCACCGTCAGGGTCCGAACGGTTGCCCCTGCTGCCGTCAGCGCCTCATGTACGTCGTCCGCCCCGCCGTCCGGGACGACCAGCAGCCAGGTGCCGGTGAGCTCCGTAGCCGCGGCGACGGGCAGCGGCTTCCAGGTCTCCCGGTACAGGCAGCCGTCCATCGTGGACTCCTGCCGGCTGCGGTGCCGCCAGGACGCGAGGGCGGGTGCGACGAAGTCGAGGGCGCCGTCGTCGAGGCCGAGCTGCGCGGTGAGCCCCGACAGGTCACCGGCCTCGACGGCGGTCCAGAACCGCGCGTCGGCCTCGGACTGGACGGGGGCGCCGGCGTCGAGCCAGTACCGCTGCCGCTGGAACGCATACGTGGGCACGTCTACGCGGTGCGCGCCCTTGAACAGCCGCGCCCAGTCCGGCGACCAGCCGACGACGTGCGCCTGCGCGACGGCGGTCATCAGGGTGCCCGGCTCGTCGCGACCCTTGCGCATCGCGGGGATCCCGTCGACCATCGCCGACAGCACCCCGTCCGGGCCGACCTCCAGGAACCGTGTGACGCCCTTCGCCTTGACGGTGTCGACCGCGTCGGCGAACCGGACCGTCCCGCGGACCTGCTGCACCCAGTACTCCGGGTCGGTGACGTCACCGGTCGAGGTGGTGACGACCGGGATCGCCGCCGGGCTGAACGTCACCGTGGACAGGACGTCGCGGAACGCGTCGAGCATCCCGTCCATCCGCGCCGAATGGAACGCGTGACTGACCCGCAGCCGCCGGGTCTTCTCGAACCGGGCGGCAACCGTGAGGACCGCTTCCTCGTCGCCGGAGACCACAACCGCATCCGGGCCGTTGACCGCAGCGATCTCCGCGCCGTCGACCAGCACCGCACGCACATCCGCCTCGGAAGCCTGGACCGCGACCATCGCACCGCCCCGGGGCAGCGCCTGCATCAGGCGACCCCGGGCCTCGACGACCTTGCACGCATCTTCCAGAGACCAGACCCCGGCGACGTGCGCGGCGGCAAGCTCACCGATCGAATGACCCAGCAGGAAGTCGGGCTTGAGACCCCACGACTCCAGCAGCCAGTACACCGCCACCTCAACCGCGAAGAGGGCAGGCTGCGTCCACTGCGTCTCGTCGAGGAGGTCACCCTCGATGTCCGCGAGACCATCGATGTGGGCGCAGACCTCGTCATACGCCGTCTTGTACACCGGGAACGCCTGGTAAAGGCCGCGGCCCATGCCGGACCACTGAGCGCCCTGACCGGTGAACAGCATCGCGGACATGCCCTCGCAGACCCGGCCACGGACCACTGCGTCGCCGACGAGCACCGCCCGGTGCTCGAACCCGGACCGGCCCGTCGCCAGTGAGTAGCCGACGTCGACGGGATCGCCTGAGCCTTCCCGCAGCCGCGCCACCAGCGCTTCAAGGGCCTCCGGGGTCCGGGCCGACAGCGGCAACGGGGCCACCGGCAACGCCACCCGCTCCCCCGCCACGACGTTCGCCGCGGGCGGTTCCTCGACGATCACGTGGGCGTTGGTGCCGGAGATCCCGAACGACGACACCCCGGCCCGGCGCGGGCGGTCGGTGGACGGCCACGGCCGAGCGTCGGTGAGGATCTCGACCGCCCCTGACGACCAGTCGACGTGCGACGACGGCTCGGTGACGTGCAGGGTCCGCGGCAGCTGCCCGTGCCGCATGGCGAGGACCATCTTGATGACCCCGGCGACGCCGGACGCGGCCTGGGTGTGGCCGAGGTTCGACTTCACCGACCCCAGCCACAGCGGCGCCCGCCGGTCCCGGCCGTACGCGGCGATGAGCGCCTGCGCCTCGATCGGGTCCCCCAGCGTCGTGCCCGTGCCGTGCGCCTCCACCGCGTCCACGTCGGACGGTGCCAGGTCCGCGGCCGCGAGCGCGGCCCGGATCACCCGCTGCTGCGCCGGACCGTTCGGGGCCGTCAGACCGCTGGACGCGCCGTCCTGGTTGACCGCCGAGCCGCGGACCACGGCGAGGACCGGGTGACCGTTCGCGACCGCGTCGGACAGCCGCTCCAGGAGCAGCAGGCCGACGCCCTCGCCCCAGCCGGTGCCGTCGGCGTCGTCGGAGAACGCCTTGCACCGGCCGTCGGGGGCGAGCCCACGTTGCCGGGAGAAGCCGACGAACGTGCCGGGCGTCGACATGACGGTGACACCGCCGGCGAGGGCGAGGCCGCACTCGCCGCGGCGCAGCGCCTGCGCGGCCAGGTGCAGCGCGACCAGCGACGACGAGCACGCGGTGTCGATCGTGACCGCCGGTCCTTCGAACCCGAACGTGTAGGCGACCCGGCCGGAGGCGACGCTCGGGGCGCTGCCGTTGCCGAGGTGCCCTTCGAGGCCGTCTGGGACCTCGTGGACGCGGGCGGCGTAGTCGCTGTACATGAGGCCGACGAACACGCCGGTCGGGGTGCCGCGCAGGGCGACCGGGTCGAGGCCGGCGCGCTCCAGCAGCTCCCACGACGATTCGAGCAGCAGCCGCTGCTGCGGGTCGGTGGCGAGGGCCTCGCGGGGTGACATGCCGAAGAAGTCGGCGTCGAACGCGGCGGCGTCGTAGAGGAAGCCGCCCTCGCGGGCGTAGCTGGTGCCGCGGTGGTCCGGGTCGGGGTGGTAGAGGCGGTCGACGGGCCAGCCGCGGTCGTCGGGGAACGGTCCGACGGCGTCGGTGCCGTCGGCGACGAGCCGCCACAGGTCCTCGGGGGTCTGGACGCCGCCCGGGTACCGGCAGCTCATGGCCACGATCGCGACGGGTTCGTCGGCGGGGACCGCGACGGCCGGCGCGGCGGCGGCGACGGTGCCCAGGTGCAGTTCGCCGAGGAGGTGCCTGGCCATGGCGAGGGGCGCCGGGTGGTCGAACAGGACGGTGGCGGGCAGCGTCAGCCCGGTCGCGGCGGCGAGCCGGTTGCGCAGTTCGAGGGCCATGAGGGAGTCGAACCCGGCGTCGAGGAACCCCCGGTGCGGGTCGACGTCGTCGCCGGTGGTGTGGCCGAGGACGGTGGCCGCTTCGAGGCGGACGAGGCGCAGCAGCGCCGGAATCCGGTCGTCGTCGGGCATGCGCGACAGCCGCCGCCGGAGGGAGTCGTCGTCGTGGGCCTCCCGCCGGGCGGTGGCGCCGGTGAGTCCGCTGAGGACGGCGGGCACGGTGGCGGCCCGCAGCGCGTCGGGCCGCAGCCGCGCCGGGACGGCGAGTCCCGCGGGGGCGGCACAGGCGGCGTCGAACAGCGCCAGGGCGTCCGCGACGGGCAGCGGCGCGACACCGTTGCGGGCGAGGCGCTGCCGGTCGGCGTCGTCGAGGTGGGCGGTGATACCGCTGGCGGTGTCCCACAGCCCCCACGCCAGGGACAGCGCCGGCAGTCCTTCGGCGCGGCGCTGGGCGGCGAGGGCATCCAGGACGCTGTTCGCGGCGGCGTACCCGGCCTGCGCGGCGCCGCCGACGATCCCGGCCAGCGACGAGTACAGCACGAACGCCGTCAGATCCAGGTCGCGCGTGAGTTCGTGCAGGTGCAGGGCGCCGTCCGCCTTCGGGCGGAGGATCGCGGCGACCCGCTCGGCGGTGAGGTCGGTGACGACGGCGTCGTCGGCGATCCCGGCGGTGTGCACGACCCCGGTCACCGGGTGTTCGGCGGGCACCGCAGCGAGGAGCGCGGCGACGGCGGCCCGGTCGGCGACGTCGCACGCGGCGACCGTGACGGTGGCACCGTGCCCGGCCAGCTCGTCGCGCAGCGCGGCGGCGCCGTCGGTGCCGAGACCGCGCCGCCCGATGAGGAGCAGGTGCCGGACCCCGTGGGCGGTGACGAGGTGCCGGGCGACGTGCGCCCCGAGCCCGCCGAGCCCACCGGTGACCAGCACGGTCCCGTCGCCGCCGAACGTCGCCGCCGGCGCCGCGTCGGCCGGGGCGGCGCCGGCACGGGCGAGCCTCGGGACGAGGACGGCGTCGCCGCGGACGACGGCCGCCGGTTCGTCGAGTGCGACGGCGGCGGCGAGCGCGACGCCCTGCTCGGCGACCTCGACGACCCCGAACGTGCCTGGGTGTTCCGCGTCGGCGGAGCGGATCAGACCGGCCACGGCTGCCGACGCGACCGCGTCCGGTCCCGAGGCGGGCACGACGAGCCGGAGCGTGGCCCCGGCGGGCGGGTCGGCGAGCCACCCCTGCACGAGCGCCAGCGCGGCGGCGGTCCGGCCGTGCACAGCGGCGGCAGCGTCGCCGCCGCCGTCGATCGTGGCGACCACCCGCCCGGGGGCGGTGCCGGCGGCGCGCAACGCGGCGAGGTCGTCGTACACGTCGGCGGCAGCGCCGGAGGCGGCGAGGGCGGCGGCGATCCCGAGCGGGTCTGGGCCGAGGACGGCGTAGCGGTGCCGGTGCCCGCCGGTGACCGTGGCCGGCACCAGGTCGAGCCGGAACAGGTCGGTGGTGCGGGTCGCGGCCAGCTGCCCGGCGGTCACCGGGCGCAGGTCGAGGGCCTCGATCGAGGCGACGGGACGGCCGGTCTGGTCGGCGACCTCGATGGCGGCGGTGGTGGCACCGGTCAGGGTGAGCCGTGCCCGGACGGTGACGGCGCCGCTGGTACGCAATGAGACGCCGCGGAACGCGAACGGCAGCTGCGTGCCGCCGCCGGCGCGCTCGGCGAGGCCGAGGGTGTGCAGGACGGCGTCGAGGAGCGCGGGATGGACGCCGAAGCGGGCGACGTCGTCGCGGGCCGTCTCGGCGAGGCTGACCTCGGCGAACAGGTCGCCGGCGCGGCGCCAGACGGCCCGCACGCCCTGGAACGCGGGACCGTAGCCGAGCCCGGCGTCGGCGAGGGTGTCGTACAGCCCGTCGGCGGGGACCGGGGTCGCGCCGGGCGGCGGCCACTCGGTCAGGTCGGCGGTGTCCCAGCGGTGCCCGGGTTGCAGGCGGCCGGTCGCATGCCGGGTCCAGTCGGCGCTCCCATCAGCGGTCCCGGCGGTCCCGGCGGTCCCGGCGGTGCGGGAGAACACGGCGACGGGGCGGCTGCCGGTGTCGTCGGGGGCGCCGACGGTGACCTGCAGGTGCACCGCGCCCGGGTCGGGCAGGGCGAGGGGCGTCTCGACGGCGAGTTCGCCGAGGTGCCCGCAGTCGAGCATCTCGCCGGCGCGGACGGCGAGGTCGACGAAGGCGGTGGCGGGCACGAGCGGGACGCCGTGGATGACGTGGTCGCGCAGCCACGGCTGGTCGCGCAGGGAGAGGCGGCTGGTGAAGACGAACCCGCCGCCGTCGGCGAGGCCGAGCGCGGCGCCGAGCAGCGGGTGGTCGACGGGCAGCAGCCCGACGGCGTCGGCGTCGGTGCGGGCGGCGGGGTCGTCGAGCCAGAACCGGTCCCGCCGGAACGCGTACGTGGGAAGGTCGACGAGGTCGCGGTCGCCGATGACGGTGCGCCAGTCGGGGGACCAGCCGGTGACGTGCATCCGCGCGACGGCGGTCATCAGGGTGAGGGCCTCGTCGCGGCCCTTCCGCATGGCCGGGACCCCGTCGACCAGCGCCGACAGCACCCCGTCGGGGCCGACCTCCAGGAACCTGGTCACGCCCTTCGCCTTCAGCGACCCGGCGGCGTCGGCGAACCGGACCGTGCCGCGGACCTGCTGGACCCAGTACTCCGGATCCGTCACGTCGCCGGCGGAGGTGACCGCGATCGGGATGGCCGGCGGGTTGAACGTCACCGTGCGCAGGACGTCGCGGAACGCGTCGAGCATCCCGTCCATCCGCGCCGAATGGAACGCATGCGACACCCGCAGCCGCTTGGTCTTCTCGAAATGGGCGGCGACCGCTTCGACCGCGGCCTCGTCGCCGGAGACGACGACCGCGTCCGGGCCGTTGACCGCCGCGATCTCGGCGCCGTCGACCAGCACCGCACGAACGTCGTCCTCGGCGGCCTGGATCGCGACCATCGCACCGCCGGCCGGCAGCGCCTGCATCAACCGGCCGCGGGCCTCGACCACCTTGCACGCATCGTCGAGGGACCAGACCCCGGCCACATGGGCCGCGGCGAGCTCGCCGATGGAGTGGCCGAGCAGGTGGTCCGGCTCGAGACCCCACGATTCGAGGAGGCGATACACCGCCACCTCGACCGCGAACAGGGCCGGCTGCGTCCACCGCGTCTCGTCGAGTTCCGCGCCCTCCACCTCGCGCAGACCCTCGATGTGCGCGCACACCTCGTCATACGCTTCCGCGAACACCGGGAAGGATGCGTAAAGACCGCGTCCCATGCCGGACCACTGGGCGCCCTGACCGGTGAACAGCATCGCGGACCGGCCTGGCGTCACGACACCGCGGACGACGTCGTCCGCGGTGAGGGCCGTCCGCAACGAGGACCGGTCGGTGCCGAGGACGACGGCGCGATGCTCGGTCGTGGTGCGTGCCGTCGCGAGCGTGAACGCGACGTCGGCCGGGTCGAGGTCCGGCGCGGCGTCGAGGGCGGCGGCGAGGTGGCGGGCCTGCGCGGGCACGGTCGCCGGGGTGCGCCCGGACAGCAGCCACGGCACGACCGGCGGCGACGACACAGACGCGGGCGCGTCGGCGGAGGACGGGTCGGGTAGCGGGGCCTGTTCGATGATGACGTGGGCGTTGGTGCCGGACACCCCGAACGACGACACCCCGGCCCGGCGCGGGCGCTCGACGGCCGGCCACGGCTGCGCCGACGTGAGCAGGCGGACGGTGCCGTCGCTCCAGTCGACGTGCGTCGACGGTTCGGTGACGTGCAGGGTCCGCGGCAGCTGCCCGTGCTGCATGGCGAGGACCATCTTGATGACCCCGGCGACGCCGGACGCGGCCTGGGTGTGGCCGAGGTTCGACTTCACCGACCCGAGCCACAGCGGCGTCTCCCGGTCCCGGCCGTACGCGCTGATCAGCGCCTGCGCCTCGATCGGGTCACCGAGCGTCGTCCCGGTGCCGTGCGCCTCGACGACGTCCACATCGGACGGCGCGAGGTCCGCGGAGGCGAGCGCCGCCCGGATGACCCGCTGCTGCGCCGGACCGTTCGGGGCCGTCAGACCGCTGGACGCGCCGTCCTGGTTGACGGCGGAGCCGCGCAGCAGGCCCAGGACGCGGTGGCCGTTGCGGCGGGCGTCGGAGAGCCGCTCGACGAGCAGCAGCCCGGCGCCCTCGCCCCAGCCGGTGCCGTTGGCGTCGTCGGAGAACGACTTGCAGCGGCCGTCGACGGACAGGCCGCGCTGCCGGCTGAAGCCGATGAACGTGTTCGGGGTCGACATGACGGTGACGCCGCCGGCGAGGGCGAGGCTGCACTCGCCGCGGCGCAGCGCCGTCGCCGCGAGGTGCAGCGCGACGAGCGACGACGAGCAGGCGGTGTCGACGGTGACCGCGGGTCCTTCGAGGCCGAACGTGTAGGCGATGCGGCCGGACGCGATGCTCGGCGAGCTGCCGTTGCCGACGTAGCCCTCCATGCCCTCGGGGATCTCGCGGAGCCGGGCGCCGTAGTCGTTGTACATGACGCCGACGAAGACGCCGGTGCGGCTGCCGCGCAGCGTGCCCGCGTCGAGGCCGGCGCGTTCGAACGCCTCCCACGCGGTCTCCAGCAGCAGCCGCTGCTGCGGGTCCATGCCGAGCGCCTCGCGGGGTGAGACGCCGAACGGGGCCGGGTCGAAGCGGTCCGCGTCGTAGAGGAAGCCTCCTTCGCTGCCGTACGACGTGCCGCGGTGGTCCGGGTCTGGATGGAACAGGTTGTCGAGGTCCCAGCCCCGGTTGCCGGGGAACGGCCCGATCGCGTCGCGGCCATCGGCGACGAGCTGCCACAGGTCCTCGGGGGTCTGGACGCCGCCCGGGTACCGGCAGCTCATCGCGACGATCGCGATCGGCTCCTGCTGCTGTTCCTCGACGTCCTTGAGCCGCTCCCGGGTCCGGTGCAGATCGACCGTCACGCGCCTGAGGTACTCGCGCAGCTTGTCTTCGTTCATCGATCGGGCCTTTCTGGGAACGGGAGGGCGGCGCTACGAAAGGCCGAGATCGTTGTCGATGAAGGCGAACATCTCGTCGTCGCTGGCCGTGTCGAGCCGCTCGACGACGGCGGTGCCGGACCCGGTCCCGCGGTCGGTGAGCTTGGCGAGCAGCAGCTGCAACCGGCCCGCGAGCCGGTCCCGGGTGTCCTCGTCGAGTGCTGTGGCGAGCGCCGCCTCGAAGTCGTCGAGGACCGCGAACGGGGCGTCGGCGTCGTCCTGGACGAGGTGGCCGAGGACGTGCCCGGCCATCGCGTCCGGCGACGGGTAGTCGAACAGCAGCGTCGCCGGCAGCCGCAGCCCGGACGCGGCCGCGAGCCGGTTGCGCAGCTCCAGGGCGGTGAGGGAGTCGAAGCCGAGCTCGAGGAAGCCCCGGTCGGGTTCGACGGCGTCGGGACCCGGGTAGCCGAGCACGACCGCCGCCTCGGTGCGGACCAGGTCCAGGACGGTGCGCTGCCGTTCCGCGGCGCTGAGCCGGGCGAGCCTGGTGGCGAAGGTCTCCGCGGGCTCGGCGGGGCCGCCGGTGGTGACGGCCTGCCGGGTGGGCCGGCCGACGAGGCCGCGCATGATGGCCGGCACCGCTTCGATGCCCGCGACCGCCCGGATCGCGTCGATGACGAGCCGTGCCGGGATGAGGACCGCCTCGTCGACGACGCAGGCGACGTCGAACAGCGCGAGCCCTTCGGCGTGGGACAGCGGTGCGAGGCCGCCGCGGGCCATCCGCTGCAGGTCGCCGCCGTCGAGCTTCGCCGTCATGCCGTTGCCCTGCTCCCACAGCCCCCACGCCAGCGACAGCGCCGGGAGGCCGGCGGCGCGCCGCTGGTGGGCGAGCGCGTCCAGGAACGTGTTCGCGGCCGCGTAGTTCGCCTGGCCGGTGCCGCCGAACGTGCCGGCCATCGAGCTGAACAGTACGAACGCCGACAACGGCAGATCGCGGGTCAGCTCGTCGAGGTTGAGCGCGGCATCCACCTTCGGGCGCAGCACCGTGTCGACCTGCTCGCGGGTGAGCGCCGAGACGACCCCGTCGTCGACGACCCCGGCGGTGTGCACGACACCGGTGAGCGGCCGGTCGGCGGGGATCGCGGCGAGGACCGCGGCGAGGGCGTCGCGGTCGGCGACGTCGCACTCGGCGATCGTCACCTCGGCGCCGAGGTCGAGCAGCGCCTGCCGCAGCTCGACCGCACCCTCGGCGGCGAGACCGCGGCGGCTGGTGAGCAGCAGGTGCCGGACGTTGTGCTCACCCGCGAGGTGCCGGGCGATGAGCCCACCGAGGTCGCCGGTGCCGCCGGTGACCAGGACGGTGCCCTTCGAGTCCCACGTCGCCGACGGGTTGACGCCGGGTGCGGCGGCGACCCTCGCGAGCCTCGGCACGTGGACACCGCCGACGCGGACGGCGACGTTGCCCTCCCCGCACATGAGCGCGGCGGGCAGCGCGGCGTAGGACACGTCGCGGTCGTCGAGGTCGAGCAGGACGAACCGGTCCGGGTTCTCGGTCAGCGCCGACCGGACGAGGCCCCACACGGGCGCCCACGCGAGATCCTCGACGGTTTCGCCGCCGGTACTGTGGGTGACGAAGACGAGGCGGGAGCCGGTGAAGCGTTCCTCGGCGAGCCAGGCCTGGACGAGGTCGAGGGCCCAGTAGGTGGCGGTGCGGACCCGGGCCGCCATGTCGGCGCCCTCGGGCCGGTCGGTGCAGGAGACGACGACCCGGTCCGGGACGGCGGCACCGGCGGTGACCGCGTCGCGGAGCGCGTCGAGGTCCGGGTAGCTCTCGACGGCGGCGCCGGTGGTGCCGAGCGCCTTGACGAGCTTGACCGGGTTGAGGCCGAGGACCGCCCACCGCCGACCGGTGTGGTCCCGGGCGGGCGCGACCGGGTTCATGACCATGTCGACCCGGAACAGCGAGTCGTGGTACTGCGATCGGGCCGCCTTCACCTGATCCGCGGTGACCGGACGCAACACGAGGGTGCCGATGGCGGCGAGCGGCCGGCCGGTGTGGTCGGCGAGGTCGACGGTCACGGTGTCGCTTCCGCTGCCGCTGCTGGTGAGCCGGACCCGCACCGCGGTCGCGCCGACGGCGCTGAGCGAAACCCGCTCGAACGAGAACGGCAGGACCCCGCGCCCGGCGACGCCGTCGGCGAACGCGAGGGTGTGCAGGGCGGCGTCGAGCAGCGCCGGGTGCAGGAGGTACCGGCCGGCGTCGGCGCGTTCGGTGTCGGCGAGCGCGGCCTCGGCGTAGACGGCACCGTCCCGGCGCCAGACCCGCCGCAGCGCCTGGAACGACGGTCCGTAGTCGAACCCGGCGTCGGCGAGGGTGTCGTACAGGCCTTCGATGTCGACGGGCTCGGCGCCGGCGGGCGGCCATTCGGTGAAGTCCGGCGCGTCCCAGGTGCGGGCGGCGGCGAGGCGGCCGGTGGCGTGCGCCGTCCACGTGTCGTCGCCGCCGCCGGCGTCGCGGGAGTGCACCTGCAGCGTCCGGGCGCCGAACCCGTCGGCGGCGCCGACGGTGACCTGCAACTGCAGCGCCCCGGGCTCCGGCAGGACGAGCGGGGCCTGCAGGGTGAGCTCCTCGATCCGGTCGCAGCCGACGGCGTCGCCGGCGGACAGGGCGAGCTCGACGAGGGCGGTGCCGGGCAACAGGACGGTGTCCATGACCCGGTGGTCGGCGAGCCACGGCTGGTCGGCGATCGACAGCCGGTTGGTGAAGAGGTGCCCGCCGGTGTCGGCGAGGGGGACGCCGGCGCCGAGCAGCGGGTGCCGGACGGTGTCCAGGCCGAGGGCGGCGGGGTCGGCGGCTTCGGCGGGGGCGTCGAGCCAGTACCGCTGCCGCTGGAACGCGTAGGTGGGCAGTTCCACCTGCCGGCCGCCGGCGAACACCGTGGTCCAGTCCGGGGACCATCCGGTGACGTGTGCCTGCGCCACCGCGGTCATCAGTGTGCCCGGCTCGTCGCGGCCCTTGCGCATCGCGGGGACACCGTCGACCATCGCCGACAGCACCCCGTCCGGGCCGACCTCCAGGAACCGTGTGACGCCCTTCGCGGTCAATGACGAGGCCGCGTCGGCGAACCGGACCGTGCCCCGAACCTGCCGGACCCAGTACTCCGGATCCGTCACGTCACCGGTGGACGTGACCGCGATCGGGACAGCCGGCGGGTTGAACGTCACGCTCCGCAGCACCTCACGGAACGCGTCGAGCATCCCGTCCATCCGCGCCGAATGGAACGCGTGCGACACCCGCAGCCGCTTGGTCTTCTCGAACCGCGCGGCAACGGTCAGGACCGCATCCTCGTCACCGGAGACCACCACCGCGTCAGGACCGTTCACCGCAGCGATCTCCGCGCCATCGACCAGCACCGCACGCACGTCCGCCTCGGACGCCTGGACCGCGACCATCGCACCACCAGCCGGCAACGCCTGCATCAACCGACCCCGCGCCTCGACGACCCTGCACGCGTCCGCCAGGGACCACACCCCAGCCACGTGCGCGGCGGCCAGCTCACCGATCGAGTGGCCGAGCAGGAAGTCAGGCTTGAGACCCCACGACTCCAAGAGGCGGTACACCGCGACCTCGACCGCGAACAGGGCAGGCTGCGTCCACCGCGTCTCGTCGAGCAGATCACCCTCGACGTCAGCAAGCCCCTCGATGTGGGCGCACACCTCGTCGTACGCCGCCGCGAACACCGGGAACGCCTGGTACAGGCCGCGTCCCATGCCGGACCACTGCGCGCCCTGACCGGTGAACAGCATCGCCGAACCGCCGTCCCGGACCCGGCCACGGACCGGGACGTCGCCGAGCAGCACCGCCCGGTACTCGAACGCCGACCGGCCCGTCGCGAGGGAGTACGCGACGTCGAGGGGGTCCACTCCGGGCCGTTCGGCGACGAACGACTCCAGCCGGGCCAACTGCTCGCCCAGCGCCGCCTCGGACCGGCCGGAGACCAGCACCGGCACGATGGGCAGCGCCGCGGCACGGACGGCGGGGGCGGTCAGGAGCGCGGGCGGCTCCTCGACGATGACGTGCGCGTTCGTGCCGGAGATGCCGAACGACGACACTCCGGCGCGACGCGGCCGGTCGCCGGACGGCCACGGCCGGGCCTCGGTGACGAGGTCGACGGCGCCGGACGCCCAGTCGACGTGCGGGGACGGGGCGTCGACGTGCAGGGTGCGGGGCACCGTCCCGTGCCGCAGCGCCAGGACCATCTTCATCAGCCCGGCGACGCCGGACGCGGCCTGGGTGTGCCCGAGGTTCGACTTCACCGAGCCCAGCAGCAGCGGCCGCTCGCGGTCCTGCCCGTACGTCGCGAGGATCGCCTGCGCCTCGATCGGGTCGCCGAGGCTCGTGCCGGTGCCGTGCGCCTCGACGACGTCGACGTCCGCGGGACGCAGCCCGGCGTCGGCGAGGGCCTGCCGGATGACGCGCTGCTGGGCGGGACCGTTCGGGGCGGTGAGTCCGTTGGAGGCGCCGTCCTGGTTGACGGCGGAGCCGCGGACGACGGCGAGGACGGGGTGGCCGTTGGCGACGGCATCGGAGAGCCGTTCGACGAGGACCAGGCCGACGCCCTCGGCCCAGCCGGCGCCGTCGGCGGAGGCGGAGAACGCCTTGCACCGGCCGTCGGGTGACAGGGCCCGCTGCCGGCTGAACTCGACGAACGTGTCGGTCGAGGAGATGATCGTGACGCCGCCGGCGAGGGCGAGGGTGCAGTCGCCGCGACGCAGCGCCTGCATGGCGAGGTGCAGCGCGACCAGCGACGACGAGCAGGCCGTGTCGACGGTCAGCGCCGGTCCTTCGAGGCCGAACAGGTAGGAGATGCGGCCCGAGGCGACGCTGCCGGCGCTGCCCAGCGCGAGCTGCCCCTCGAAGCCCTCGGGCGCGGTGTGCAGGCGGCACACGTAGTCGTGGTAGTTGGAGCCGACGAAGACGCCGGTGCGGCTGCCACGGGCGGTCGCGGGGTCGATCCCGGCGCGTTCGAACGCCTCCCACGACGTTTCGAGGAGCAGCCGCTGCTGCGGGTCCATGGCGAGGGCCTCGCGCGGGGAGATGCCGAAGAACCCGGGGTCGAACGCGGCGGCGTCGTGCAGGAACCCGCCCTCGCGGGTGTAGAACGTGCCGGACCGTTCGGGGTCCGGGTCGTAGAGCCGGTCGATGTCCCAGCCGCGGTCGGTGGGGAACGGCCCGACGGCGTCGACCTCGTCGGTGAGGATCCGCCACAGGTCTTCGGGGCTGTGGACGCCGCCGGGCAGCCGGCAGGTCATCGCGACGATGGCGATCGGGTCGTCGTCGGCCTCCCGCGGCCCGGTCTCGACAGCTTCGCTCTGCTGGCCTCCGACGAGTTCGCCGAGCAGGAACCGGGTGAGGGTGGTGGCGGTCGGGTGGTCGAAGACGAGGGTCACCGGCAGCCGCAGCCCGGTGGCGGCGCCGAGCCGGTTGCGCAGCTCGACGGCGGTGAGGGAGTCGAAGCCGAGGTCGCGGAACGCCCGGCCGGGGTCGACGGCGGTGTCCTCCTGGAAGCCGAGGACGGCGCCCGCGTGCCGGCGGATGAGTCGCAGCAGCCGGGCCTCCTGCTCGGCGGCGGGGAGCCCGGCGAGCTCACGGCCGAGGGGGACGCCCTGACCGGCGGCGCTGTCGGCGGGCGGTGCGGCCTCCGGCAGGTCGCGCAGGGCGGGGCCGGGCCGGGCCGCGGTGAACGCGGGGGCGTACCGGCTCCAGTCGACGTCGGCGATCGCGATGCAGGTGTCGCCGTCGTCGAGGGCGCGGTGCAGGAGGCTGATCGCCTTGCCCGGGTCCATCGGGAGCATGCCCTGGCGGCGGGCGGACTCACCGGTCTCGCCGGCGGCGAGGCCGTCGCCGGCCCAGACGCCCCAGGCGACGGAGGTGGCCGGGAGTCCTGCCGCCTGCCGCTGCTGGGCGAGCGCGTCGAGGACGCTGTTGGCGGCGGCGTACGTGCCCTGCCCGGGTCCGCCGAGCGTGCCGCCGAGGGAGGAGAACAGCACGAAGGCGCTCAGGTCCAGGTCTCTGGTGAGGTCGTGCAGGTGCAGGGCCGCGCCGGACTTCGGTGCGGCGACGGCGGCGGCCCGTTCGGCGGTGACACCGTCGATGACACCGTCGTCGAGGACGGCGGCGGCGTGGAACACGGACCGCAGCGGCCGCTCCTCGGGCACCCCGGCGAGGAGCGCGGCGAGGGCGTCGCGGTCGGTGACGTCGACAGCGGCGACGGTGACGTCGCAGCCGCCGTCGCGCAGCTCCTGGGCGAGCTCGGCGGCGCCGGGCGCGTCGGGGCCGCGGCGGCTGGTGAGCAGCAGATGCTCGGCGCCCTCGGCGGCGAGCCAGCGGGCGAGCCGCGCCCCGATGCCACCGGTCCCGCCGGTGACCAGGACGGTCCCGTCCGGCCGCCACCGTCCGTCGCGGGATGCGGTCGCGGTGCCGGCGCGGACGAGGCGGCGCGCGTACGTCCCGGTGCCGCGGACGGCGACCTGGTCCTCGCCGTCCCGGCCGGTGACGACCGCGGCGAGCCGTGCGACGGTGCCCGCGGTGACGTCGGCGGGCAGGTCGACGAGGCCGCCCCACCGGTCCGGGTGTTCGAGGGCGGCGATGCGGCCGAGCCCCCACGTCATCGCCTGCAGCGGCGCGCTCACCGCGTCCGCGGCGCCGACGGCGACAGCGCCGCTGGTCGCCACCCACAGCGGCGCGGCGCACCCCACGTCGCCGAGGGCCTGCAGCAGCGTCACCGTCGCGACGAACCCGGCCGGCAGCGCGGACCCGGCGGCGTGCGGCAGCTCGTCGACGGCCAGCAGCGACAGGACCCGGTCCGGTGCGGGGTTGCTGTCCAGGGCGGTCCGCAGGTGCGCGGCCGTCGTCTCCCGGTCCACGTGTGCGGGCAGCGTCAGCACATCGGCGCGGACACCGGCGGCGAGCAGGTGGGCGACGAGGTGTCCGGTCCAGGCACCGGCCCGGTCCGCGGCGGGCAGCACGACCAGCCACCGCCCCGCCGGCGTGGCCGGGGCATCGGACAGGGGCTGCCAGCGGATGCGGTACCGCCAGGCGTCCAGCGCGACCCGGTCCGCCTGCTCCCGGCGCCACCGGGACAGCGCCGGCAGCAGCCCTTCGACGGCGTCGGGTGCCACGTCGAGCGTCGCGGCGAACTCCCGCAGGTCCTGCTGCTCGACGAGCTGCCAGAACCGGGCGTCCACGCCGTCGCCGGCGGCGGCCGGGGGTGGGGCGTCCAGCCAGTACCGCTGCCGCTGGAACGCATAGGTCGGCAGGTCGACGACCCGTCGCCCGGCGCCGAACGCGGATGCCCAGTCGACGGCGGTGCCGTGCGCGTGCAGGGCCCCCAGGGCGGTGAGGAGCCTGGCGGGCCCGCCGTCGTCGCGGCGCAGCGTCCCGGTGACCACGGCGTCGAGGTCCTCGAGGGTCTCCTGGACGCCGGGGACCAGCACCGGGTGGGCGCTGACCTCCACGAACACGGTGACGCCGAGGTCGGCGAGGTCCCGCACGGCCGGCGCGAACCGCACGCTGTGCCGCAGGTTGCGGTACCAGTACTCGGCGCCGCCCAGCTCGATGTCCGTGACGTCGGCGCCGACCGTGGAGTGGAACCCGATCCGCGCCGGGCGCGGGGCGACGGGCGCGAGCACGTCGAGGAGCTGGTCGTGGATCGCTTCGACATGGGCGCAGTGCGAGGCGTAGTCCACCTCGACGCGGCGGGTGCGGACCCCGTCGGCGGCGCACGCGTCGGCGAGCTCGGCGAGGGCCGTCACGTCACCGGAGACGACGACGGACGCCGTGCCGTTGACGGCCGCGACGCTGAGCCTGTCCACCCACGGCGTGAGCCGCGCGGCCGCCTGGTCCTGCGGCAGCGCGACGGACAGCATCCCGCCGCGCCCGGCGAGGACCGACAGCGCCTGGCTGCGCAGGGCGACGACCCGGGCGGCGTCTTCGAGGGTGAGGATCCCGGCGACGCAGGCGGCGGCGATCTCGCCCTGGGAGTGTCCGACGACGACGTCGGGGGTGACGCCGCGGGACGTCCACCAGGCGGCGAGGGACACCATCACGGCCCACAGCACCGGCTGCACGACGTCGACCCGGTCGAAGCCCGGCGCGTCGGCGTCGCCGCGCAGCACCGCGGTCAGCGACCAGTCGACGAACGGCGCGAGGGCCGCCTCGCAGGCCGCGATCCGCTCGCGGAACACCGGCTCGGTGGCGAGGAGTTCGACGCCCATGCCGAGCCATTGCGAGCCCTGGCCGGGGAACACGAACGCGACCTTCCCGCCGGGCCGGGTGACTCCGGTGACGGTGGCGGCCGCTGGTGTACCGGCGGCGAGCCCGGCCAGCTGCCGCACGATGTCGTCCCGGTCGGTGCCGGCGACGACCGCCCGGTGCGACAGCGCGGCCCGCGTGGTGAACAGCGACCAGGCGGCGTCGGCGAGACCGTCGTCGGTGCCCGCCAGGTGGGTGGCGAGCCGCCCGGCCTGAGCGCGCAGCGCCTCGTCGTTGTGCGCGGACAGCAGGACCGGGACAGCGGCAGGCTCGGAACTCACGGGAGGCTCGGCGGACGGCTCGGCCGGCGCTTCGAGGATGACGTGCGCGTTGGTGCCGGACACCCCGAACGACGACACCCCGGCCCGGCGCGGACGGCCGGTCTCGGGCCAGTCGCGTGCCTCGGTGAGCAGCTCCACGGCGCCGGCGGTCCAGTCGACGTGGGTCGACGGCCGACCGTCCACGTGCAGGGTCCTCGGCAGGACGCCGTGCCGCATCGCGAGGACCATCTTGATGATGCCGCCGATGCCCGCGGCGGCCTGGGTGTGCCCGACGTTGGACTTCAGCGACCCGAGCCAGATCGGGGCGTCCCGGTCCTGGCCGTAGGTCGCGAGGAGCGCCTGCGCTTCGATCGGGTCGCCGAGGGCGGTGCCGGTGCCGTGCGCCTCGACGGCGTCCACATCGGACGGTCCGACCCCCGCGGCGTGCAGGGCGGCGCGGATGACCCGCTGCTGCGCCGGGCCGTTCGGGGCCGTCAGACCGTTGGACGCGCCGTCCTGGTTGAGCGCGGAGCCGCGCACGACGGCCAGGACGCGATGGCCGCGGGCCCGGGCGTCGCTGAGCCGCTCCAGGACGAGCATGCCGGCGCCCTCGGCGAGGCCCATGCCGTCCGCGTCGTCGGAGAACGCCTTGCAGCGGCCGTCGACGGCGAGCCCGCGCTGCCGGCTGAACCCGACGAACGCGGCCGGCGACGACATGACGGCGACCCCGCCGGCGAGGGCGAGGTCGCATTCGCCGCGGCGCAGCGCCTGCGCGGCCAGGTGCGTGGCCACCATACCCGACGAGCAGGCGGTGTCGACGGTGACGGCCGGTCCTTCGAGCCCGAACGTGTAGGCGATGCGGCCGGACGCGACGCTGCTCTCGGTGCCGATGATGAGGTGGCCCTCGGCACCGTCGGGGACCTGCGCCAGCCGGGCGCCGTAGTCACCGCCGGCGGCACCGACGTACACGCCCGCCGGAGTGCCGCGCAGGGTGGTGTGGTCGATGCCGGCGGCCTCGAACGCCTCCCAGGCGACCTCGAGCAGCAGCCGCTGCTGCGGGTCCATGGCGATGGCCTCCCGCGGCGAGATCCCGAACAGTGACGGGTCGAAGCGGACGGCGTCGCGCAGGAAGCCGCCGTCGCGGACGTAGCTGCGCCCGGCACGGTCCGGGTCCGGGTCGTACAGGTTGTCGGCGTCCCAGCCGCGGTCGGTGGGCAGCGGGCCGATCGCGTCGCCGCCCTCGCTGAGCAGCGTCCAGAGGTCCGCGGGCGACTCGACGCCACCGGCGAAGCGGCAGCTCATGCCGACGATCGCGATCGGCTCGTCGGCGTCGACCACGGCCTTCGGCGCTCCGCCGGCCGTGGACGTCCCGCCGCCGAGTTCGTGGTGCAGGTGCGCGGCGAGCGCGTCGACGCTCGGGTAGTCGAAGACGACGGTCGACGGCAGCCGCAGCCCGGTACGCCGGGTCAGTGCGTCCCGCAGTTCCAGGGCGGTCAGCGAGTCGAACCCGAGGTCGCGGAACGAGCGGGTCCCGTCGACGGCGTCGCCGCCCCGGTGGCCGAGCGCGGTGGCGGCGCCGGCCCGGACGAGGTCCTGCAGGGCGCGGAGCCGGTCGGCGTAGGCGAGCCCGAGCAGCCCGGCGTCCGCCCCACCGGTCGTGGGCGTCGCGGGCGGGGCGAGCGCCGCGGCGGCGTCGGGCAGGTCGGCGATGAGCGGGCGGGGCCGGGCGGCGGCGAACAGCGGGGCGAACTGCGCCCAGTCGACGTCGGCGACGACGGCGGTGGCCGCGTCACGGTCCAGGATGTGGTGCATGGCGTCGAGGGCGTCGGCGGGGGCCATGAAGGTGATGCCGTGCCAGTTCGCCGACGAGCGGACGTCGGCGCGGGCCATGCCGCCGCTCTCCGGGCTCCAGATGCCCCACGCGATCGACGTCCCGGCGCGGCCGCGGGCACGGCGGGCCTGGGCGAGCGCGTCGAGATAGGCGTTCGCGGCGGCGTACGCACCGTGGTCGCCGCTGCCCCAGACGCCGGCGACGGAGGCGTACATGACGAACCGGTCGACGGTGTCACGGTCGAAGACGGCGTCGAGGTTCGCGGCGCCGCCGAGCTTCGCGGCGGTCGCGGCGGCGAGGTCGGCGGGGGTGGTGTCGCGGAGGCGGCCGAGGACGCCGACGCCGGCGGCGTGCACGACGGTGCGGATCGGGCCGTGTTCGGCCTCGAGGGCCTCGACGAGCGCGGTGAGTGCGTCCCGGTCGGCGACGTCGCACGCGGCGACGGTGACCCCCGCGCCGAGGGCGGTGAGCTCGTCGCGCAGCTCGGCGACGCCGGGTGCGTCGTCGCCGCGCCGGCTGAGCAGCACGAGGTGGCCGGCACCGTGCCGGGCGAGCCAGCGCGCGGTCTGCGCGCCCAGCCCGGTGGTGCCGCCGGTCACGAGCGCCGCACCGCGCGGCCGCCAGGCCGCAGGGGTCCCGCCGGTGCCGGCCGACCTGGCGATCCGGCGGGCGTGCACCGCGCCGCCACGGATGGCGACCTGGTCCTCGCCGCCGCCGAGTACAGCGGGCAACAGGTCCACATCACCGGTCAGGTCGATGAGGCCGCCCCAGCGGTCGGGGTGTTCGAGGGCGGCGACGCGGCCGAGCCCCCAGACGGCGGCCTGCATCGGGTCGCTGACGTCGTCGCCGGCGCTGACGGCGCCGCTGGTGACGCACCACAGGGGTGCGTCGACGCCCGCGTCGCCGAGGGCCTGCAGGAGCGTGAGGGTGTCCGTGACGCCGGCGGTGACCGACGCCGGGCCGGTCGACGGGGTCGTGGACGCGGCGAGGGTCGACACCACCCCGGTCACCCCGTCCCCGGCGGCGGCCAGGTGTCCGGTGAGTGCCGCCCGGTCCACGTGCTCGTCCACGGTGAGCGTGCGGACGTTCGCGCCGGCCCGGGTGAGCGTGTCGTGCAGGGGCTGGTCGCCGGTGTGGGTGACGAGCAGCCAGGTCCCGTCGAGCGCTGGCGCGGCGATGGGGACGGGCTTCCACGTCTCGTGGTAGAGCCGGCCATCCACAGTGGATGCGCGGGCGGCGGCGGCGAGCCAGAACCGGTCCCGTTGGAACGCATAGGTGGGCAACCCCACCTGGCGGCCGGCCAGCATAACGGTCCAGTCCGGGGACCAGCCGGCGACGTGCATCCGCGCGACCGCCGCCATCATCGTGGCGACCTCGTCGCGACCCTTGCGCATGGCCGGCACGCCGCCGACCAGCGCGGACAGCACCCCGTCAGGGCCGACCTCCAGGAATCGGGTCACACCCTTCGTCTTGACGGCATCGACCGCGTCGGCGAACCGGACCGTGCCGCGGACCTGCCGGACCCAGTACTCCGGGTCGGTCACGTCACCGGTGGACGTGACGGCGATCGGGATCGCCGGCGGGTTGAACGTGACGGTGGACAGCACCTCGCGGAACGCGTCGAGCATCCCGTCCATCCGCGCCGAGTGGAACGCGTGCGACACCCGCAGCCGCTTGGTCTTCTCGAAGCCACCGGCGACAGCGAGCACGGCCGCCTCGTCACCGGACACCACCACCGCGTCCGGACCGTTGACCGCCGCGATCTCAGCACCGTCGACCAGCACCGCGCGGACCGCGTCCTCGGTGGCCTGGATCGCCACCATCGCGCCACCGGCGGGCAGCGCCTGCATCAACCGGCCTCGGGCCTCGACGACCTTACAGGCGTCAGCAAGCGACCAGACCCCGGCGACGTGCGCCGCGGCCAGCTCGCCGATGGAGTGGCCGAGGAGGAAGCCGGGCCGCAGCCCCCAGGACTCCAGCAGCCGGTACACCGCGACCTCGACGGCGAAGAGCGCCGGCTGTGTCCACCGTGTCTCGTCGAGCAGCTCCCCCGACACGTCGCGCAGGCCTGTGATGTGCGCACACACCGCGTCGTACGCGGCGGCGAACACCGGGAAGGCCGTGTAGAGGCCGCGACCCATGCCGGGGAACTGCGCGCCCTGGCCGGTGAACAGCATCGCCGGGACGGCCTCGAGGTCGGCGGTGCCGGTGACGACGTCCGGGTCCGGCTCGCCTGCCGCGAGCGCGGCGAGGCCGCGGGTCAGCGCGGCCCGGTCGGCGCCGAGCACGACGGCCCGGTGCTCCAGGTGCGCCCGGGCGGTCGCGCGCGTCACGGCGACGTCGGCGGCGTCGAGCCCTGGGTGCTCGTCGATGAACGCGGCCAGGGCGGCGGCCTGGGCCGGCAGCGCCTCCGCGGTCCGCGCCGAGAGGGTCAACGGCAGCAGCGGAAGCAGCGAACGCGACGGGGAGAGGGCTTCAGCCGTTGCGGGCGCCTGTTCCAGCAGCACGTGGGCGTTGGTGCCGCTGGCGCCGAACGCGGAGACGCCGACGCGGCGCGGCCGGTCGGTGGCGGGCCACGGCTGCGCGTCGGTCAGCAGCCGCACCGCCCCCGCGGACCAGTCGACCTTCGACGACGGGGCACTGACGTGCAGCGTGCGGGGCAGGATGCCGTGCCGCATCGCGAGGACGGCCTTGATGACCCCGGCGACACCGGCGGCGGCCTGCGTGTGGCCGAGGTTCGACTTCAGGGTGCCGAGCCACAGCGGCGTCTGGCGGCCCTGCCCGTACGTGGCGAGCAGCGCCTCGGCCTCGATCGGGTCGCCGAGGGTGGTGCCGGTGCCGTGCGCCTCGACCGCGTCCACGTCGGACGCCTCCAGGCCCGCGTCGGTGAGGGCGGCGCGGATGACCCGCTGCTGCGCCGGACCGTTCGGGGCCGTCAGACCGTTGGAGGCACCGTCCTGGTTCACCGCGGACCCGCGGACGACGGCGAGGACCCGGTGGCCGGCGGCGACCGCGTCGGACAGGCGCTGCAGCAGCAGCACGCCGACGCCCTCGCCCCAGCCGGTGCCGTCGGCATCGTCGGAGAACGCCTTGCAGCGGCCGTCGGGGGCCAGGCCACGCTGGCGGGAGAACTCGACGAACGACTGCGGGACCGCCATGACGGTGGCGCCGCCGACGACGGCCATGCCGCACTCCCCCGCCCGCAGCGAGCGGACCGCGAGGTGCAGCGCGACGAGCGACGACGAGCACATGGTGTCGACGGTGACGGCGGGGCCCCGGGTGCCGAACGTGTACGCGAGCCGCCCGGACAGCACGGCCGCGGCACCGCCGGTCAGCAGGTGCCCCTCGACGCCTTCGGGGGCGCCCGCGGTGGCGGTGCCGTATCCCTGGTGGCTGGCGCCGACGAACACGCCGGTGTCGGTGTCGCGGACGCGCTCCGGGTCGATCCCGGCGTCCTCCAGGGCCTCCCACGTGGTCTCCAGCAGCAGCCGCTGCTGCGGGTCCATGGCGAGGGCCTCGCGCGGGGAGATGCCGAAGAAGCCGGCGTCGAACGCGTCGGCATCGTGCAGGAAGCCACCGTCGCGGGCGTACGTGCGGCCGGGACGGCCCGGGGTCGGGTCGTAGATGCGGTCGAAGTCCCAGCCGCGGTTGACCGGCACGCCGGTGACGGCGTCGCGCTCGCCGACGACCAGGTCCCAGAGCGCGTCGGGGCCGGTGACACCGCCGGGGAACCGGCAGCCGATGCCGACGACGGCGATCGGCTCCCGGTCGCGTTCCTCGAACTCCCGGATACGCCGGTTGGCCTGGCGCAGGTCGGCCGTCACCCGCTTGAGGTAGTCGCGGAGCTTGTCCTCGTTCGCCATCTCGCTCGGCTCCTCGTGACAGCGTGCGGGTGCCCGGCGGCCGGGACGCACGGTGGGTGGTCGGTCGGTCCCTGCGGTCGGGCCTCAGGCGCTGACGGTCTCGACCGGCTTCGCCTGCGTGGGGATCGGCGCGATCGAAGCCGAAGCGGCGTCGCGGGCGACGGCGGCGACCCGGGCGATCGTCGGCTCCCGCACGATCTCACCGAGGCGGGCCATGAACAGCGGCTCGGCGGCGGCGCCGACGACGTCGCGGCAGACGGCGCCGACCATCGACAGCATCAGCAGCGAGTCGCCGCCGAGCTGGTGGAAGTCGGTGTCGTCGGCGAGGCGGTCGGGGTCGACGCCCAGGGTCGCGGACCAGATCCCGGCGACGGCGCGGGTGATCTCGTCCCTGCCGGAATGATCGGCGGCGGGCTCGTCGACACCCGCGAACGGGTCCGGCAGCGCCTTCACGTCGATCTTGCCGTTGACGGTACGAGGCAGCTCGGCCACGACGGTCACGGTGGCCGGCACCATGTACCTGGGCAGCCGTTCGGCCACGAACGCCTGCAGCTGCGCGGGGTCGGGCGCGTCGCCCACGACGTAGGCGCACAGCAGCTTGTGCTCGCCGCCGGGCCGGCTACGGGCGAGGACCGCGGCCCGGCTGACCGTCGGGTGGTCCTCCAGGGCCTGCGCGATCTCGGCCGGCTCGATCCGGTTGCCCAGCACCTTCACCTGGTCGTCGGCGCGGGTGAGGAACTCGACCACCCCGGCGTCGATGACGCGGACGATGTCGCCGGTGCGGTAGACGCGGGTACCGTCGGCGAGGCGCACGAACCGGTTCCGGGTCAGGTCCGGCCGGCCCCGGTAGCCACGGGCCAGCTGGACACCGCCGATGTGCAGCTCACCGGCCTCGCCGGGCGCGACGAACCGGTGCTGCGCGTCCAGGACGTGGGCGGTGCAGCCGGCCGGCGGCACGCCGATCGGCACCCCGGCGGCCTTGTCGGTGGCGGGGTCGAACGTGTGCGCGAGGCACTCGATGGTGGCCTCGGTGGGGCCGTACAGGTTCATCACCCGGCATTCGGGGCCGAACATGTCGAGTGCCTGCACGGCGACGCCGGTGCGCAGCACCTCCCCCGCGGCGGCGACGACCCGCACGGTGTCCGGGCGCACGTCGAGCTCGCAGATCAGCTCCAGCAGCGACGGCGTCATCGTCAGCACCGTCGGCGCGTCGTCGGTGAGCAGCGTGCGCAGCGTCGCGTGGTTGAGGTCGCCGCGGGGCAGCAGGACCGTGCCACCCACGAGGAGCGGCAGGAACAGCGTCGTACACGAGACGTCGAACGCAAACGAGGTCAGCAGCGGCATCCGGGTGGACGCGTCGACGCCGAGGTAGGGCGTGGCCCACGCGGCGTAGTTGGCGAGGGAGCGGTGCTCGATCTCCACGCCCTTGGGCCGGCCGGTCGAGCCGGAGGTGTAGATGACGTAGATCAGGTCGCCGGGCGACGTGGCGGGCTCGGTCCAGTCGACGGGCGGCTCGCCGGTCAGCTCGTCGAGCAGCAGGGTGGCGCAGCCGTCGGGGACGACGGCGCGCGTGTCGTGCGGGCGCTGCACGAGGCAGACCGGGGCCTGCGCGTCGGCGAGGATCCCGGCCAGGCGGGCGTCGGGGTGCTGCACGTCCAGCGGCAGATACGCGGCGCCGGCCCGCACGACACCCCAGATGGCGGCGACGGCGGCGGCGGTGCGGTCGGCGAGCACGCCGACGACGTCCTCACGACCGATGCCACGGGCCCGCAGCGCGGTGGCGACGACCCGGGACCGCCGGTCGAGCTCCGCGTAGGTGAGGTCGCCGTCGGGGCCGCTGACGGCGAGCGCGTCGGGTGTGGCGGCGCACTGCGCGGCGAACGCCGGTAGGACGGTGCCGGGCCCCGTGACGTCCACAGTGGATCCGGGACGCAGCGCCGCCGGGGACAGCGCCTCCTCGATCCGGTCCAGCAGCGCGGTCGCCTTCTCCTCAATGCCCGGTCCGTCGTGCCAGCTCAGGGTGATCTCGGTGTGCCCGGCGCACTCGACGGCGTCGAGCTCGACGGGCCCGCCGGCCGGGCTGCTGGACAGCGAGTACAGGGCGGTCGCGGCGAACCCGGCGGTGCTGAAGTCCTCGACGTCGACCCGGCCGAGGTGCGCCAGGGACGCGTGCGACGGGTACAGGTTCTGCTTGGCGGCCTTGCTGTCCAGGGCGCCGTTGATGAACCGCAGGACCGGCTGCGGGATCTTCAGCACGGCCGGGTCGAGGCGGGCCTGCGCGTCGCGTTCCTCGGCGAGCATCGTCAGCAGCCGCTCGTGGGTCGCCTCCCAGTCCTGCCCGGCGGGCACGGTGAAGGGCAGGCTGTGCGAGAGGCTGGCGGTGGAGCGGGTCTGCGGGGCGTAGCGGCGCAGGTTGACCGGCACCGCGAACTGGGCGTCGCCGTCGCCGCACAGCGGTGCGATCGCGGTGGCGAGCCGGGCGATGAGGCCCGCGTGGTAGCCGTCGACGCTGCGGCGAAGCCACAGGGTCCGCCGCGGCGTGCCGGGTGTCCGCTCGCCGAGCAGCGCCGGATACCGCAGGCCCGGCGGGGTCGGCTTGTGCGTCAGCGGCGGCAGCAGGTCGACCTCGGTGACGGTGTCGGTGGCGCCGGTGAGCGGCTCGCCGCGCAGGGCGCGGAACACGTCGGCCGCCCACAGCAGCACCCCGCCGGCGTCCATCACGGCGTGGGAGGCGCGGAACACGACCGCCGGATCGGGACCGCCGACGTAGAGGACCTCGCACGTCGGCCCGCCGCGGTGCAGCAGTGGCTCCTGCAGCTCCGGCAGCCGATGTACGGGCACGTCGCCGGCGACCTCCGCGTGCCGGACCGCGGGCGGCCGTCCGGTGTCGACCCACGCCCGGCCCTTGCGGGCGAGCCGGGTGCCGGGGCACGCGTCCGACGCGGCGGTGACCGCCTCGGCGAGCCGGTCGGGGTCGAGCGCACCGGTGCCCTCGACGGCGACCTGCAGCACCGGCACGGCACCGCGCGGATGCGCGGCGATCCACCATTCGACGGGCGAGACCGCCCGGCGGAACGTGGAGCTCTGGCGCTGATCGGTGGACGGCAAGTCGGCCTCCCTCTCGCCGCGCCGGCGGCGGGCGGCGGACGACGCACCAGTCGCCGTCCCGCCCGCCGCTGTGGCGCGTCCGCGCCGCATGTGTGCGGCGGCTTCGACTTCTGAGACGAAGTATGGTGCGCCGCCACTGCCCACAGCGCCGCCGAGGACGATCTCTAGGAGAACCCTTAAGCCCTCCGCGCCCCGCGGCTCCCGCCTGGGACGGTCTGCGGCAGAACCTCTAGGCCGGGACCCGGGTCGCGACGCGGACGACGTCCTCGACCAGCTCCATGGTGCGCACCATGGAGCGCAACCCGGCGACCTCGTCCGCGTGGCCGGCGGTGCGGCCGGCGAGCACCGCGTCGGTGAACGAGGCGACCGCACCGAGGAACTGGTGCCCGGCGGGCAGGGTGAACTCCTCGCTGTGGTCCTGCTCGTCGACGCGCAGCACCGGCTGCCACGTCGCGGCCGGCGTGAACGCCTTGTCCAGGATCAGCCGGGCGGTGCTGCCCCACAGCGAGTACGAGGCGCCGTAGGTGTGCTCGAAGCCGAACTTGACGTCGGCGAGGACCCCGGCGGCGGACACGAGCAGCGCGTGCCCGGCCACGTCGACGCCGGTGCGGCCGTCGACGCGCAGGCTGCCGCCGACGACGGTCAGGTCGTCGCCGAGGAGCAGTTGCGCGGCGCGGATCGGGTAGACACCGGCGTCCAGGAGGCTGCCGCCGCCCAGCGCCGCGTCGTAGCGGATGTCGGTGGCCGGCAGCGGCGGGAAACAGAAGGAGCCGCTGAAGGACCGCAGCTGCCCCAGGCGGCCCTCGGCGAGCAGCCGCGCGACCGTGGCGTGCTGGGGGTGGTGCAGGAACGTGAAGTTCTCCCGCAGCAGCAGGTCCCGTTCGGTGGCGGCGCGCACGAGCTCGCGGGTGCCGGCCGCGGACGTCGCCGACGGCTTCTCCAGCAGCAGGTGCTTGCCGGCGGCGAGGACCTTCAGTCCCCACGGCACGTGCAGCGCGGTGGGCAGCGGCACGTAGACGGCGTCGACGTCGTCGCGGGCGAGCAGCTCGTCGTAGCCGGTGGCGGCGCAGCCGAACTCGGCGGCGAACGCCTTGGCCTTCTCCGGGTCGCGGCTGGCGACCGCGGTGAGCGTCGCCCCCGGGTGCGAGACCAGGGCGGGGATGCTGCGCCGCCGGGCGACGGAGGAGCAGCCGAGGACGCCGAAGCGCACCGTCCGCGACGCCATCAGGTGCCGGGCCGGACGGCGGAGACGATGTGGACGCTGCCGCCGACGAAGACGTCCTCCTGGAAGACCTTCGTGCTGTAGCCCTGCCGGTGCAGCAGCTCGACGACGGCGTCGAGGTTGCCGTCGACGGCGTGGACCTCGGCGACGACCCGGCGGACCCCGGGCCACTGCTCGGCGCGCAGGCCCCGCAGGACCGGCAGCTCGCCGCGCTCGACGTCGATCTTGAGCAGGCCGACCTCGGTGATGCCCTCGTCGTCCAGGATGTCGGCGAGGGTGCGGACCTGGACCGGGTACCGCTCGGCGCCGTCGCGGAAGTCGCGCCAGAACTGCTCGCGGGTGTCGTCGTCGACGCCGAAGTTGCTCAGCACCGCGGTCATGTTGCGCTCGTCGTCGGCGTCGTCGCTGACGATCGTCGCCATCATCGTGTGGTTGGGCAGGAACGTGAGCTCGGCGGTGCCGGGCTCCGCGCCGAGCGCGACGTCGAAGACGCGCACGCCGGGCATCAGCCGGGCCGCGTTGTCGGCGACGCACGCGTTCGTGCGGCGGGCCGGCTCGAACGCCAGGACCCGCACGCCAGGGACCTTGTCGGTGAAGTACAGGGCGGTGAGCCCGATGTGCGCGCCGACGTCGATGACGACGTCACCGTCACCGAGGTCGGCGATGCCGTCGGCGTACGGCGAGTCCTCGCTCAGGCTGGGCCAGACCAGGACGTCCTGCGGGTTGGTGACGGCGACGAGACGGCCGTCCGGCAGCTCGACGCGCTGCGGCTCATGCTGGGCTGCGGTCATGGTGTGGCACTCTCCTCAAGATGTCCGGCGGCGTGCAGCGAGTCCTCGACGCAGTCGGCCGCCGCGACGGCACCGCCGGCGGCGCGGGTCGCGTCGCGCAGCTCCAGTGCCCGCTGCCGGATCGCCGTGTCGGCGAGCATCCGCTCGATCTCGGCCCGCAGGGACTGCGTGGTGAGACCCTCTGTGGCGACGACCCGCCCGGCGCCGACCTCGGCGATCCGGTCGGCGTTCGCCTGCTCCTCCGCCATCTGCGGCACGGCCAGCATCGGCACGCCGTGGAACAGCGCCTCCATGGTGCTGCCCATCCCGGCGTGCGTGATGAACAGGTCGGCGTGCTCCAGCACGTGCAGCTGCGCGACGAACCGCCGCAGCTCCACATTGGCCGGCGGGGTGCCGAGCGCGTCGAGGTCGACACCGTCGCCGACGGCGATGACGACGTGCCCGCCGAGGTCGGCGCAGGCGTCCATGCAGGTGCGGAAGAACTGCGGGTT
Organism: Dactylosporangium sp. NPDC005555; assembly: GCF_040605635.1. NCBI lineage: Bacteria > Bacillati > Actinomycetota > Actinomycetes > Micromonosporales > Micromonosporaceae > Dactylosporangium > Dactylosporangium sp. NPDC005555. The sequence continues at coordinate 35,120 of NZ_JBEXDG010000039.1, read as the reverse complement.
CTGGTTGTAGATCGTGCCGAGGGTGACCAGGATCAGCGGCCGCCGGTCGTCGGCGCGGTCCCACGTGCCGAGAAACCTGCGCTCGAACAGGCAGGGCCCGACGAAGTGGTACGTGTCGTCGAACGTCTCGCCGCGGAACTGGAACTCGCGCGGGATGAACACCACCCGGCGGGACGCGCCGTCGCCGGTCAGCAGCTGCTTCGGCGTGACGTCGGTGCCGAGCTTGCGCAGGAACCCGCCGAGGCGGGCCAGGAACAGCCACAGGCGCGGCTGCAGGACGCTGAGTTTCGTGTATCGCTCGCTCATCGACCACTGGTCGTTGGAGACGAGCATCGGCGAGACCTGCACCGCCGGGGTCTTCCACTCGGCGGCGAGCAGCCGGCCCCACCAGGCGGCGTTGTCGTAGACGACGACGTCCGGCGGGGTCGGGAACGCGGACCGCAGCACCGGCAGCAACGCCTCGGTCTCGGCGAGGCTGGCCGCCATCGCGTCCACGAGGCTCCGGCCGGAGAACTGGAAGTTGCGGAAGTCCCCGGCGTGCCGCTCGGTGTACTCCACGACGTCGGAGCTGACCTCGCCGACCCGCCCGGCGTAGTCGCCGGTGGTGGCGTAGGTGACGCGGTGGCCACGGCGCAGCAGCTCGGCGGCCAGGCCGAGGGTCGGGTTGATGTGCCCCGCGGACGGCGGGGCGAAGAACGCCACGTGCGCCACCGCTCAGCCACCGTCCCGCGTCTTGGTCCACCGGAACGTGACCAGGCACAGGACCGTGCCGAGGACGACCCACGTGATGAGCGCGACCGCGACCCAGCCGAGCTGCCAGCTGTGCGCGGCCTCGTGGGCGGCGTAGCTGTCGGGCAGGAACACCGACCGCAGGCCCTGGCACATCCACTTCAGCGGGAACACCGACGCCACCCACTGCAGCCACGGCGGCAGGTCGGTGAAGACGAGCGCGGCACCGGAGATGAACTGCAGCACGAACGCGAACGGCGCGACGACCGCGGGCGCGGACCGGCTGTTGCGGGGCAGCGACGACAACGCGATCCCGCAGAGCGCGCAGGCCGTGACCCCGAGGAGGCTGACCCAGCCGAAGGTGAGCCACGCGTCGGCGGTGCCGGGCAGGTGCGTGCCGTACAGCAGGACCGACACGGCGACGAGCACGACGGTCTCCACGACGCTGGTGACCAGCACCATGATGACCTTGCCGATGAAGTACGCCGAGCGTGGCATCGGCGTGGCGGCGATCCGCTTCAGCCCGCCGCGGTCCCGCTCGATCGCGATCGAGATCGCCAGGGTCTGGAAGCCGGTGACCATGAGCCCCGTCGCGATGATGCCGGGCACCAGGTAGTCGCTGTAGGTGACGCCGGGCGCGATCTCGCCGTCGAACATCGAGCTGAAGATGACCAGCGCGAAGACCGGGAACAGCAGGGAGAACACGACGGTCTCGGTGCCGCGGAAGAACTGCAGCAGCTCCAGCTGGCCGCGGTACAGGCCGAGCGATGCGATGCGCCGCAGCCGGGCGCGCGGAAGGCGCCGGGCCGGTGCGACGGTCAGGGCGGTCATCGTTCCTCCGTGGTCGCACTGGCGGCGGCGGTGTCGGCGCCGATCATCTGCAGGTAGACGTCCTCGAGGCTGGGCCGGTGCACGGTCAGCCCGGGCGCCTCCCCGCCGAGCCTGGCGTGCAGGTCCGCGGCGAACTTCGTGGGCGTGGTCGTGTGCACGGTCTCCGGGCCGTCGGGGCCCGTCCACGACACGACGGTCGCCTCGGTGTCGCGGCCGCCGAGGGTCTGCGGCACGCCGATGTCGAGGATGCGGCCGCCGACGATGACCGCGACCCGGTCAGCGAGGTGCTCCGCCTCCTCCAGGTAGTGCGTGGTCAGCACGATCGTGGTGCCGCCGTCGGCCAGGTCCCGGATCAGCTGCCAGAAGTCGCGGCGGCTCTGCGGGTCGAAGCCCGTCGTCGGCTCGTCCAGGAACAGCACCTCGGGCCGGCCGATGATGCCGAGCGCCACGTCGAGGCGGCGCTGCTGGCCGCCGGAGAGCTTCGAGGCACGGGCGTTGCGCTTCTCGGTCAGCCCGACCCGGTCGATGAGCTCGTCGGGGTCCTGCGCGTCGGGGTAGTAGCGGGCGAAGTGCCGCACCACCTCCCGCACGTTGAGGTCCTCGAACTCGCCCGTGGTCTGCAGCACGACGCCGATGCGGGCGCGCCATTCCTCGTTGGCCCGGAACGGGTCCTCGCCGAGGACCTTGACGGTGCCGCCGTCGCGTGGCCGGAACCCCTCCAGGATCTCCACGGTCGTGGTCTTGCCGGCGCCGTTGGGTCCGAGCACGGCGAAGATCTCGCCGCCGCGGACCTCGAAGTCGATGTCGTGCAGCGCGACCGTCTGGCCGTACAGCTTGCGCAGCCCGCGGACTTCGATCGCCGGGCCGGTGTCGTCACCGAGCGGCCGCATGGTGGTCCCCCTCATCTGTGGTGGTGCGGAGCGTCTCGCGGGCGACGTCACTGACGCCGTCGAGCGTCGGCCGGCGGATGATCCGGCCGAGCTGGGTCATGAAGGCGGCCTCGCGTCCGGCGCCGACGACGTCGCCGCACACGCCGGCGAGCATGGCGAGCAGCAGCACGGAGTCGCCGCCGAGCTGGTGGAAGTCGGCGCCGCCGTCGAGCCGTCCGGCGTCCACGTCCAGCACCCGCGCCCAGACCTTCGCAACCGCTTCCCTGACCTCGTCGCCGTCATCGGCGGCCTCATCGGTGGCCTCATCGGTGGCCAGGGCATCGCCGAGGACCGGATCCGGGAGCGCCGACAGGTCGATCTTGCCGTTGGGTGTCTGCGGGAACGCGTCCACCCGTTCGATGGAGGCCGGCAGCATGTACCGCGGCAGCGACGCCGACAGGAAGGCCCGCAGCTCGTCCGTGCTGGTGCCGGGGTCCGCGGCGACGTAGCCGCACAGGACCTTGCCGCCGCCGGACGACGCGGCGCGGGCCACGACCACGGCGCGCCGAACCTCCGGGTGCGCCTCCAGGGCCGCGGCGACCTCGGCCGGCTCGACCCGGTAGCCGGCGACCTTGACCTGGTCGTCGGCCCGGCCGAGGCACTCGATCTCGCCGCTGGGAAGGACCCGGCCGAGGTCGCCGGTGCGGTAGACGCGGGTGCCGTCGGCGAGGTGCACGAACCGCTCGCGGGTGAGGTCGGGCCGGCCCCGGTAGCCGCGGGCCAGCTGGGCGCCGCCGATGTGCAGCTCGCCGACGTCACCCTCGGCGACCGGGCGCCGGTCGGCGGCCAGGACGTGGACGGTGCAGTTCGCGGCGGGCCGCCCGATCGGCACGGTCGCCGAGTCGTAGCGGCCGGCGTGATACGGGTGCACGACGCAGCCGACGGTCGCCTCGGTCGGTCCGTAGTGGTTGAACAGGCGTGTGGCCGGCCCGAACTGGGCGCGTGCCCTGGCGGCGACGGCGGGACGCAGCGGCTCGCCGCCGACGACCAGCAGGCGGAAGCCGGCCGGCGTGACGTCGAGCCGGCCGATCAGGTCCAGGTGCGACGGGGTGAGCTTCAGCGCGTTGGCGCCGGACTCCTCCAGCAGGTGCCGCAGCGTGACGTGGCTCGGCTCGTCGGGGATCAGCACCAGGGTGCCGCCCGCGAGGGTCGAGGAGAACAGCGCCGTGTTCGGCAGGTCGAAGGCGGGCGAGGTGAACAGCGCGAAGTGGGTGTCCTCGTCGACGGCGAGGACCCGGCGGGTCCAGTCGACGTAGTTGGCGAGGGCGGCGTGCTCGATCTCGACGCCCTTCGGAGCGCCGGTCGAGCCGGACGTGTAGATGACGTACGCCAGGTCGTCGCCCGACGGTTCGGACGCGAACGGTTCGGCGCCGCCGGCCGGCAGGTCGTCGAGCACGACGGCGGTGCAGCCGTCCGGGGTCCGCGTCGCGTCGCCGGCGCGCACCAGGCACACGTTCGCCCCGGCATCGTCGAGGAGGGCGGCGATGCGGGCGTCCGGGTGCCCGGCGTCCAGCGGCAGATACGCCGCGCCGGCCTTCAGCACCCCCCACAGTCCCGTGACCGTCCACATGGAACGGTCGGCGAGGAGGCCGACCACCGCGCCGCGGCCGGCGCCGAGCTCCAGCAGCCGGGCCGCGACCACGTCGGAGCGGGCGTCGAGCTCCGCGAACGTCGTCGACCCGCCCGGCCAGCGCAGCGCCACCGCGTCCGGGCGGGCCTTGACCACCTCGGCGAACCGGTCCACGACGGTCCAGGCCGGGGCGGCGGCCGGCACCGCGCTCTGTGCGGCGCGCGGTGTCAGAGCCGACGCGACGGCGTCCAGGGCCGCTTCCATCCGTTCCCGGACGCCTGGGCCGTCCCGCCAGGTGAGGGTCAGTTCGGTGCGGCCGCCGCACTCCACCGAGTTGACCTCCGGCGAGCTGACCGCGGCGAGCAGTGGCAGCAGGTAGGCGGTCCGCGCCTCGAACGTGCCGGTGGAGTGCTCGGCGAGGTCGGCGCGGCCAAGGTGGGACAGCACCGTCGCGGACGCGTGCTTGTCCTTGCGGCCCGCCTCCATGAAGCGGATCAGGGTCCGCAGCGCGGGGACGGGCATCTTGAGCAGGTTGGGATCCAGCCGCCAGGTGACCTCGCGGCTCTCGGCCATCGCGGCGAGCAGCCGCTCGTGCAGCGCCTCCCACGGCTCACCGGCCGTGACGTCGAAGAGCTCCGTCTGCAGCAGGTTGCCGGTGGTGCGGGTCTGCGGGGCGTGCCGGCGCAGGTCGAAGGCGACCGCGAAGCGGGCCGTGTCCAGGCTGTACGCGTCGCGCAGCGCGGTCGCGACCTTCGCGGTCAGCGCCGGGTGGTAGCCGTCGACGGTGCGCCGGGCCCAGACCGTGCGGTGTCCTCCCCGGCCGGGACGACCGAGCGGCGACGGGAACCACACGTCGGGCTTGCTCTCGGCGTTGGTGATGCCGAGCCGGTCGAAGACGTCGCCGTCGGTGATGGTGCCGGTGGCGCCGAGCAGCGGCTCGCCGCGCAGGGCGCGGAACACGTCGGCGATCCACATCGACTTGCCCTTGCCGTCCATGACGGCGTGGGAGGCGCGGAACACCAGCGCCGGCCGGTCGCCGGGGCACCACAGCACCTCGCACCAGGCGCCGCCGGCGGTCGGCAGCGGGTCGTGCAGCGCGGCGAGCTCCGCGACCGGGCCACGGTGGCCGTCGATCACCCGTACACCTGGAGCGCGACCGGAGTCGACCCACCACTGGCCTTCCCGTCGCAGCCGGGTGCCGGGGTTCGCCGCCCCGGCCGCCTCGACGGCGGCGGTCAGCCCGGCGACGTCGAGGGTCCCGGCGCCTTCGACGACGGTCTGGATGACGGGCGGGATGCGGCGCGGGTGCGCGACGAACCACCAGTCGGTGGCGGACACCGCCCGCCGGTAGGTGGTGTCCGCGGGTGCCGTCACGGGTTCGCGGAGGTCCGCCGTCATCGGCCGGCTCCGCCGGTGGCGACGCTGACCAGCGCGGCGGTGAACATGGTGTCGGCGTGGCGGCGGGCCAGCAACGCGAAGGCCGCGGTGAGCACGGCCAGGTCCCAGCCAGGGAACTCGCCCTGCACCTCGGCCTGCAGCGGCCCGCTGCCGCCGGCGGGGACGGTGACGACGACCTGTACCCCGGTGCCGGTCAGCACGCCGGTGAAGCGGCTGCGGTCGCGGGTCACCTCCCACCGCGCACCCGGCAGGCCGGGGACCACGGCGGCGGTCGTGTCCAGGCGCAGCACCGGCGCCTGCTCGGGGCCGGCGCACGCCGATCGGCGGCGCATGCCGCTGCTGTGCACGGCGGTGGTGCCCGCCGCGGTGACGATCTCGCCGTGGCGCACGCGGCGGTCGGCGGCGAGGGAGCCGAGGACGGTCCCGTCGGGCCCGGTGAGTACGTAGGCACCCCTGGCGTTGTCACGGCTGAGCGTCAGTGTGGTCATGGTGCCTCCCCGGGTCGTGCTGATGGGTGGATCGGTCAGCCGGCGGCGGGCACCGCCACCGGTGCCCCGTCTCGGGCCTGGCGGGCGATGTCGCTGACCCGTTCGAGGGTCGGTTCGCGGATGATGCTGCCGAGCTCCGCCATGAACGCCCGCTCGGCGCCGGCGCCGACGACGTCGCTGCACACGCCGGCGAGCATCGCCAGCAGCTGCACGGAGTTGCCGCCGAGGTGGTGGAAGTCGGCGGCGGCGTCGAGGCGGGCCGGGTCGAGGCTGAGCGTCGTGGCCCAGACGCGGGCGACGGCCGACCGCACCTCGTCGCCGGTGCCCGCCGCCACCGGGGCGGTCACGGCGGTGCCGGCGTGCGGGTCGGGCAGCGCGGCGACGTCGACCTTGCCGTTGGCGTTGTGCGGCACGGCGTCGATGACCGTCGTCGCGCTCGGCACCATGTACCGCGGCAGGTGCCCGCCGAGGAACGCGTCCCAGTCCGCGGCCTCCGCGCCGGGCTTGAGGACCACGTAGCCGTACAGCTGCTTGTGCTCGGCGCCGGCCCGGGTCCGCGCGACGACGACGGCGGCCTGCACCGCCGGGTGCCGCTGCAGCACGTGGGCGATCTCGGCCGGCTCGATCCGGTAGCCGTTGACCTTGACCTGGTCGTCGGCGCGGCCGATGAACTCCAGCTCGCCGTCGGGGCGCACCTTGGCGAGGTCGCCGGTGCGGTAGACCCTGGTGCCGTCGGCGAGGTGCACGAACCGTTCGCGGGTGAGATCGGGGCGGTTGCGGTAGCCGCGGGCCAGCTGGGCGCCGCCGAGGTACATCTCGCCGCTCTCCCCCACGGCGACGAACCGGCGCTGCGGGTCGAGCAGGTGGATGGTGCAGTTGTCCATGGGCACGCCGATCGGCACCGCCGGGGCCGCGTCGTCGGCGGCGGTGCACTCGTGCAGGGTGAGCCCGACGGTCGCCTCCGTCGGCCCGTACATGTTGAGGACGCGGCATCCGGGTCCGAACATCGCCCGGGCCCGCGCGGCGACCGGGGAGCGCAGCTGCTCACCGACGACGACCAGGGTCGTGAACCCGGCCGGGTGCAGGTCGAGCTGGCCGATGAGGTCCAGGTGCGACGGGGTCAGCGACAGCGTGTCGGCGCCCGAGTGCTCCAGGAGGTGCCGCAGCGTGAGGTGGTTCGGCTCGTCCGGGACGAGCACCAGCGTGCCGCCGGCCAGCATCGGCGTGAACAGTGCGGTGTTGGACAGGTCGAACGCGAGGGAGGTGAACACGGCGAAGGCGGTGTCCGGGCCGCAGCCGAACCGGGTGGTGGTCCAGTCGACGTAGTTGGCGAGGGCGGCGTGCTCGATCTCCACGCCCTTCGGCCGGCCGGTCGAGCCGGACGTGTAGATGACGTACGCCAGGTCGCCGGGCGCCGGGGTGACGCCGACCGCCGGGACCCCGTCGGTGGCCAGCTCGCCGAGCAGCACGACGGTGCAGCCGGGGCCGGCGACGGACCGCTCGGCGTAGTCGTCCTGGACCAGGCAGACCCGCGCGCCGGCGTCGGTGAGCAGGCCGGCCAGGCGGGCGTCGGGGTGCTGTACGTCCAGCGGCAGGTAGGCGGCACCGGCCTTCAGCGCGCCCCACATGCCGACGACCGCCCACATCGACCGGTCGGTGAGCAGCCCGACCACGTCGCCGCGGCCGGTGCCGAGCTCCAGCAGCCGGGCCGCGACCACCTCGGAGCGGGCGTCGAGGTCGGCGAAGGTCAGCGAACCGTCCGGCCAGCGCACCGCCTCGGCGTCCGGCCGCCGCGCGACGACCTGCCGCAGGCGCTCCACGACGGTCGCCGGGTTCGCGGGCGTGGCGGTCGCGTTGGCGTCCCAGCGGCGGGCCTGCTGCGGCGACAGTGCCTCGGCGACGGCGTCGAGGACCGCGCCCATCCGTTCGGCCGCGCCGTCGCCGTCGCGCCACGTCAGGGTCAGCTCGGTGCGGCCACCGCACTCCACCAGGTTGAGGTCGGGTGGGCTCGCCGCGGTGAGCAGCGGCACCGGGTACAGGGTGCGCGCCTCGAACCCGTCGGTGCACAGCGACCCGGGCTCGATCCGGCCGAGGTGCGCCAGGACGGTGGCGGAGGCGTAGCGGCGCTTGTCCGGCGGGCTCTTCTCCATCGTCCTGACCAGCGTCCGCAGGATCGGCCGGGGCAGCTTCAGCAGCCCCGAGTCGATGCGCCCGCTGACCTCACGGCCCTCGGCCATCGCGGTGAGGACCCGCTCGTGGAACGCCTCCCACGGCTCGCCGGCGGTGCAGTCGAACAGCTCGACCTGCGACAGGTTGCCGGTGCTGCGGACGCCGGGCACGTGCCGGCGCATGTCGAACGCGACGGCGAAGCGGGCCGCGGGCAGCTCGTAGGCGGTGGTGAGCGCGGCGGCGACCTGCGCGACGAGACCGCGGTGGTAGCCGTCGACGGTGCGCCGGGCCCAGGCGGTGCGCTTCGGGCCGGCCGGCTGGCCGAGGGGCGACGTCCACTCGATCTTCGGGTTGGGCGGCTTCTCCGCCGGCGCCGGGAAGCGGTCGAAGATGTCGTCCTCGGTGAGGTCGTCGGGGGCGCCGAGCGGCGCCTCGCCGCGCAGCGCCCGGAACACGTCGGCGATCCACAGCGCCATCCCGGGCCAGTCCATGACGGCGTGGGAGGCGCGGAACACGACGGCGGCCGGGTCGCCGGGGCAGTACAGCACCTCGCACCAGGCGCCGTCGGGCGTCGGCAGCGGGTCGTGCAGCGCGTCGACTCCGGCGACGCCGATCCCGTCGGTGCGGCCCTCGACCACCCGGACCCGCGGCGGGGTGCCGCCGGCGAGCCATGCCTTGCGGGTGTACCGCAGTGCCGTGTCGGGGCAGGCTGCGGCGACCGTGGTGACGGCGGCCCGCAGGGCGTCGGCGTCGATCGACCCGGCGCCTTCGACGACGGTCTGGATGACCGGCGAGATCGTGTCGGGGTGCGCGAGCCACCACCGGTCGCTGGCGGACACCGGCTTCCGCGCCGTGCGGCCCCGGCGACCCGCTGACCGCAGGCGTCCCCGGGCGGGCTCCCCGTCGGTCGCGCTGGGAACCTTCATGCTCATCACAGTCCTCGCCTCGGTCCGCCGCGCCGCCGGTTCCGTCCGTTTCTAACACCGTCCGAGCTGGTGGATTCCTTAGAGCAGGCCCGGATGCGGGGTCAAGACTGTGAAGACGACCAGTAGTGCTGTGCATCCGCTGCCATGCCACCGCCTTCGTCGTAGCGTGCGATCGGCGTGGTGGAGCCGGTCGCCGCGCCCATGCCCTGCAGCCGTGCGGCCGCGGGCCCAGGAGGTGGCGCATGAATCGACTATCTTCACTGCTTGACCGGAGCCGGGACCACGCCGGAGCCGGCGGCGGCCAGTCGCTCGCCGAGCGGTTCACCGCGTCGGCGAACGCCGAGGGCCGCTTCCTGACCGCCGAGCAGTGCCTGCAGTGGCTGGCCGAGCAGCGGGAACTGCAGGCGTACGCCGTGGAACGCGTCCCCTTCGACAAGCTGCAGGGCTGGCGCTTCGCCGACGACACCGGCAACCTGGTGCACCACAGTGGACGGTTCTTCACCATCGAGGGCCTCGAGGTCGGCCTGCGGCCGTTCCGGGTGCCGACGTGGACGCAGCCGATCATCGTGCAGCGCGAGATCGGCATCCTCGGCATCCTGGTCAAGGAGTTCGACGGCGTCCTGCACTGCCTGATGCAGGCCAAGATGGAGCCCGGCAACCGCAACCTGGTGCAGCTGTCCCCGACCGTCCAGGCGACCCGCAGCAACTACATGCGGGTGCACCAGGGCCGGGCGATCCCCTACCTGGAACACTTCGTCGCGCCCCGGCGCGGGCGGGTCGTCGCCGACTCGCTGCAGTCGGAGCAGGGCGGCTGGTTCCTGCACAAGCGCAACCGCAACATCGTCGTGGAGGCCGAGGACGACGTCGAGGTCCTGCCCGGCTTCTGCTGGATGACCGTCGGCCAGGTGCAGGAGCTGCTGCGGCTGGACGACGTCGTCAACATGGACGCCCGGACCGTGCTGTCCATCATGCCGTTCGCCCGGCCCAGCGGCACCGAGGGCACCGGCGGCGAGGACCCGTTCCGCGCCGCGCTGATCCGCTCCTTGGACCCGGAGGCGTCGACCGTGCACACGGTGACCGACGCGATCAGCTGGCTGACGGAGAACAAGGCCCGCTTCGAGCTGACCCAGCGCCGCATCCCGCTGCTGGACACCGCCGGCTGGCACCGCGGCGCAGACGAGATCTCCCACGTCAACGGCGGCTACTTCAGCATCGTCGGCGTCGACGTGCGGGCCAGGGACCGCGAGGTCGGCGCCTGGATGCAGCCGCTGCTGCGCCCCGCGGCGCCGGGACGGCTGGTGTTCCTGGTCCGGCGGATCGACGGCGTGCTGCACGTGCTGCTGCAGGCCCGGCCGGCCGCCGGCGCGCTGGACATCGTGGAGGCCGCGCCGACGCTGCACTGCACGCCGCAGACGTTCCGGACGCTGCCGACCGCGCACCGGCCCCAGTTCCTGGACTACGTGCTGGACGCGCCGCAGCGGCAGATCCGCTTCGACACGTGGCTGTCGGAGGAGGGCGGCCGCTTCCTGCACGCCCTCAACCGCTACCAGATCATCGAGGTCGAGGACACGTTCCCGGCGACACCGCCGCCGAACTTCATGTGGCTCACCGTCCACCAGCTGATGACGCTGCTGCGCTTCGGCAACTGCCTCAACGTCGAGGCCCGCAGCCTCCTCGCGTGCCTGCACACCCTGTGGTGAAGGAACCCGCGGTCCCGGGCGTCTTCGAGGGTCCTGCACACCCTGTGGTGAAGGCGGCACCCGCCGTCCTCGGCATCCTCGGGGGCATGGGGCCGCTCGCCTCGGCGGCCTTCCTGCAGACCGTCTACGAGGTCGCGGTCGAGCAGGTCGCGCCGGCGGCGGAGCAGCAGCTGCCGCGCTGCCTGCTCGACTCGGACCCGGCGATGCCGGACCGGACCGAGGCTATCCTGTCCGGCCGCACCGAGGAGCTGACCCGGCTGGTCTCCGACCGCATCGAGGCCCTCGTGCGGCTCGGCGCGACCCGGGTGGTGATGACCTGCGTCACCGCCCACCACCTGGTCGACCGGCTCGCCCCGGACCTGCGGGACCGGCTGATCTCCGTCGTCGACGCGGTCTTCGCCGAGCTGGACGTGGCCGGTGAGGGACGCTTCCTGATGCTGGCCACGACCGGCACCCGCAAGGTGCGCACCTTCGAGCGTTCGCCGCACTGGGCGGCGGTCGCGGACCGGGTCGTGCTGCCACCGCCGGACGCCCAGGACGAGATCCACTACCTGCTCTACCGGCTGAAACGCGAACCGGTCAGCGCCGCGCTGGCGCAACGGTTCCAGCGCCTGGCGGACCGCTTCGACTGCCAGGGCGTCGTCGCCGGCTGCACCGAGATGCACCTGGTCACCCGCTGGGCGCGGACGCACGGCGGGGGCCCGGTCGTGCTCGATCCCCTGCTCGGCATCGCCACCGGCCTGAGGAAACTGACGGACGACGAGGAGACTGACTGATGTTGCCCACCGCTTCGCAATACTGGCGGGACCTCCTGCAGGACTTCGAGGAGCCGACCAGGCTGACGCCGCAGCGCTCAGCGCACCGGCCCGCCGGGACGGTGCACGCCGCGACGATCGGCTGGGACCCCGCGCAGACCGCCGCGCTCACCACCGTCGCGGACCGCACCGGCGTGCGCGTGCAGGACGTGGTCGTGGCCGCGTGGGGCCTGCTGCTGGCCGTGCGGTCCGGCACCGACGACGTCGTGCACGGCGTGCTCGTCGACGGCGACACCACCGACGCGGTGCCGGTGCGGGTCCGGCCCGTCCCGGCGCGGCTGCTGTCGGCACACCTGCGCGACGCGGCCGAGCAGTACACCACCAATGTCCGGCACGCCGGGCTCCCCGCGGACCAGCTCGCCGACGCGTCCGGGGTCCCCGACGACGCCCCGCTGTATGACACCCTCGTGCGCTGCGGCGCCCCCGTCCCGGATCCGGCCGACCTGGTGCAGCTGCAGGTCGACCTGGACGGCGAGGGTGCGCGGCTGCGGCTGAGCGCGCCCGCCGACCTGCTCACCGAGGCCGACGTGCGGCTGCTGCTGGTGCACGCCAGCCAGCTCCTCGCCGCGATCGCCGCCGCGCCGGTCACCGCGCGGCTGCGGGACGTCGGCCCGCAGTCAGGGTTCGAGCAGCACCGCGCGATCCGGCAGTGGAACGCCACGGACACCGCCCGCGAGCCCGGCCGCTGCATCCACGAGCTGTTCGAGCGGCAGGCCGCCGTGACACCCGACGCGGTCGCCGTGCTCCAGGGCGCCGACCGGCTGACCTACGCGGAGCTCGACGCCGCCGCCGGCCGCCTCGCGCGCCGCCTGGCCGCGGCCGGGGTCGGCCCCGGCGACCATGTCGCCCTGCACCTGTCCCGGACGGTGCAGACGGTCGTGGCGCTGCTCGGCGTGCTGAAGGCCGGCGCCGCCTACACCCCCGTCGACCCGGCGCAGCCGGTGGAGCGCATCCGGGGCCTGCTGCAGACGCTGCGGGTGCCGGTGGTGCTGACCGATCCCGGTGCGCTGGCGACCGTGCACGCCGTCACCGAGGCGGTGCCGACCGTCCGTGAGGTGCTGTGGCTCGGAGCGCCCGGTCTCGGCCCCGTCGAGAGCTGGGGCATGGCGGAGACCCAGGCCGCGCCGCGAAGGGCCCGCGACACCGACGTCGCCTACGTCATCTTCACGTCCGGCTCGACCGGCACCCCCAAGGGTGTCGTGCTGACGCACGCCCCGGTGGTCAACCTCATCGACTGGGTCAACGAGACGCAGGCGATGGGCCCCGCCGACCGGGTCCTGTTCATCACCTCGCTGGGTTTCGATCTGTCGGTGTACGACGTGTTCGGCGTCCTCGCCGCAGGCGGCAGCATCCGGGTCGCCTCCGACGCCGAGGTGCGCGACCCGCAACGGCTGCTGTCCATCCTGGACAGTGAGCCGATCACCTTCTGGGACTCCGCGCCGGCCGCCCTGCAGCAGCTGGAGCCGCTGTTCGCGCTGCGCTCGGCGAGCTCCGAGAGCCGGCTGCGCCTGGTGTTCCTCAGCGGCGACTGGGTGCCGCTGACCCTGCCGGACGCCGTCCGCGGCGCGTTCCCCGGCTGCGAGGTCGTCGCGCTGGGCGGGGCGACCGAGGCCGCGATCTGGTCCAACTCGTTCCCCGTCGGCACCGTCGACCCGGCGTGGACGAGCGTGCCCTACGGCCGCCCGATCGCCAACGCCCACTACTACGTGCTGGACGCCGCGCTGCGCCCCGCACCGGTCGGCGCCCCCGGCGACCTGTACATCGGCGGCGACTGCCTGGCGCTCGGCTACCACGGCGACGCCGAGCTCACCGCGGCGAAGTTCGTCCCCGACCACCTGTCGGGGCGGCCCGGCGCGCGGCTCTACCGCACCGGCGACCGGGCCAGGTACTGGGCGGACGGCACCATCGAGTTCCTCGGCCGGCAGGACCAGCAGGTCAAGGTCCGCGGCTTCCGCATCGAGCTCGGCGAGGTCGAGGCGGCCCTGGCGACGCTGCCCGGGATCGCGACCGCCGTCGCCACCGTCCACGGCGCCCGCGCCGGTGCGCAGCTCGTCGCCTACGTGGTGCCGGAGCCGGGCGTCTACCCGGACCCGCGCGACGTCCGCGAGCACGTCGCCACCCTGCTGCCCGCGTACATGGTGCCGGCGCACGTGATCACCCTCGACGAGCTGCCGGTGACCGCCAACGGCAAACTGGACCGGCGGGCCCTGCCCGAGCCCGGCGACGACGGGCCGGCCCGGCCCCCGTACGTGGCGCCGTCGACGGCGGCGGAGAAGGCGATCGCCGCGACCTGGGCGGAGCTGCTCGAGGTCGACCAGGTCGGCCTCGACGACAACTTCTTCGACCTCGGCGGGCACTCACTGCTCATCACCCAGCTCATCGCCCGCATGAAGGCGACCCTGGAGATCGACGTGCCGGTCCGCGCGGTCCTCGACCACCAGACCGCCGGCGCGTTCGCCGCGGTGGTGGAGGCGGCGCTGATCGCCGAGCTGACCGCAACCGTGGAAGACGACGCCGCCGTCGCGGCGGTCTGAGGAGGATCCCCGAGATGAACGACGCGTTCCGGGTCGTGCGCAACGACGAGGAGCAGTACTCCATCATGCCCTCGGACATGATGAACCCTCCGGGCTGGCGCGACGAGGGCACGATCGGCACCCGCGCCGCCTGCCTCGCCCGCATCGGCGAGGTGTGGACCGACCTGCGGCCGCGGAGCCTGCGCGAGTCCGTGGCAGCACGCACCGCCTGAGCACGCCGAAAGGGCCGGCACCACCCGGAGGTCGGGGGGGTGCCGGCCCTTTCGTCGTGCGCCGGTGCGGTCAGTCCGAGGGGGTGACGGATCGGTCCCGGGCACTGATCAGGGCGGTGCGCAGCGTCGCGGACACAGCGCGCGCCTGCGCGAGGGCGTCCTCGATCCGGCCGATCCGCCCGGCGGTGCCGCTGCACCTGGCGACCTGCACGAGGCCGCGCAACTCGTCCAGGAGCTGGGCGACGTGGCGCAGGGCCGCATCGTCCAAGGAGCCCAGGGAGTCCAGGGATTCCATGGAGTCCGGCGACGGCACCGCCGGCAGGAGCGCGGGCGGCGCGGTCACGTGGCCCGCCGGTACAGCGTGCCCTCTTCCCACACCATGTCGACCTTGTCCCAGCCGATCGCGGTGGCGACGTCGGGGAAGAAGCCGCTGCCGTTGAAGTTGGCACTCGTGTTGCACAGCACCGGGACGCCGCTGACCTTGTGGTACGCCCGCAGGATCTCGGTGAGGTCGGGGTCCTGCGCCGGGCTGACGGTCTGCAGCCGGGCGGTGCCGTCCAGGTGCAGCACGGCCGGGATGCGGTCGACCCACGCGGGCCGCACATCGTGCTCGAACAGCATGTACGGGTCGGGGGTGCCCGGCGAGAAGATCTCCGGGGCGTGCTCCTCCAGGCAGATCGGCGCCACCGGGCGGAACGGCTCGCGCCGCTTGATGTCGTTGAGCTTGTCCTTCATCGCCGCGTCGACCGGGGCGGCGAGGATGCTGCGGCCGCCGAGGGCGCGCGGGCCGAGCTCGGCGCGACCGTTGAGGACCACCACCGGCGCACCGGTCGTGTGCAGCAGCCGGCCCAGCTCCGCCGGCGTGCACGGGGACGCGGACCAGCCGGCCGGGATCTGCGGCGTCGGCTGCAGGCGCGGGCCGGAGCGCACGTGCCAGTCGATGGCGCGCAGTCCCCCGGTGACGCCGAGGTGCGCGCACGCGGTCCCGATCGCCGAGCCCGAGTCGTCCGGGAACGGCGGCACCCACATGGCACGGATCATCGGGTGGCCGCGCAACGCGCTGTTCCACTTGATGTTCAACGCGCAGCCGCCGGCGAAGCACAGGTTCCAGGGCGCGTCGCCCTTCCACGCCCGGATCTTCGCCGTGACCCGCTCCATCAGCAGTTCCTCGAGGAACGCGTGGACGGTGGCGAGCACGTCGTCGTCGCCGACGCCGATGCGCTCGACGTCGGCGGCGACGTCGGTCAGGAACGCGTGGACGTAGCCGTGCGACGGCTCGCCGTTGCTGCCGCAGCCGATGATGGCCGCGCGGTACTCGCGGACCCGCTCGGTGTCGGCCTCGAAGTGCTCGCGGAACCGCTCGGCGAGGATGCCCTTCACGGCGTCGTTCGGCTTGCCGTAGGCGATGTACGCCATCAGCTTGCCGGCCACCGACAGGTCGTCGACGTTGCGGGACTTGTCCCGCCGCGCGTAGGGACCCCAGTGCTGCGACGCCATCGAATACGTGTGGCCGATCAGCGGGAAGACCTCACCGCCGGGCTCGATGCGGCCCTGGCCGTCCACGCAGTACAGCCGGGGGAAGCAGCCGCCGTCCCAGACGAGCACCATCGACGGCTCCTGCCGGACGGCGAACGGGCTGGTGCTGTAGGCGACCGACAGGTGGCTGGCGACGTGCACGAAGCTGGTGAACGGCCGCACTGTGCCGTCGATGTTGAGCTCACCGCGGTGGGCGGGGCGCCCCGGGTCGGGCACCGCGGGCGTCTCCCGGTAGGGCGCGACGGTGAGGTCGACGGTCCCGGCGACGGTCTGCACCTTGATCTGGCCGTTGTGGGCGCCGTCCCAGCCGTCGACGACCCAGTGGTCCACGTCGGACGTCTTGTAGCCGTAGTCGGCGAGGATCCGGGGCACCAGCTGCAGGTCGTCGAAGTTGCTGTATCGGGAGTTGTTGTCGAGCTTCTGCATCTCGATGTTGAACTCGAGCCGGTCGCCGTCGATCAGGGCGATCCCGCCGCTCTGGGTGAATTTGAGCCCGGCTGTGATCACGTAGGCCTCCTGTGCCGTGCCGCTCGGTGCGTGTCGTCTGGGAAAGTTCGCCCGGCGTGCGGCACCGCCGACGCTGACCATTGGACCGGCTCCGAGCTTGGGAAATTGCTAAGCCACGGGGTGGGCCGGCGCCGACCGGCGTGGCTCGGGGCGGGGCGCCGACCGGCGAGGAGCGGCACGGCTCGGCCGGCCACCGCACGCGGCAGGTGACCGGCCTGGCACCCTCGTGTCCCGCCGGGGCGTCACCCCGGCCCGGCGGGAACACGTTGCCGTCATCAGACCGCAGCCCGCCGCCCCCGCTCAAGACGCCGGCGGGAGCACTAGGCGAATCGCCAGTCCGGTCCCCCGCGGCGCCGCGGAAGGCCCTGACCGGCCCGCGGCAGCGGTATCGTCGGCCCCCGACAGCTGCCGAGGGGGGACGGACTGTGGCTCGCCGATGACCCTGCCTGGAATCGACCTGCACCAGCCGGCGGAGCCGGTGCCGCTGCGGCGCAACCGCACCTTCGGCATCTTCTGGACCGTGCAGGCCCTGTCGACGCTCGGCAGTTCCTTCTCGCTCGTCGCGATCCCGCTGCTGGTGCTGCACGCGACCGGTTCGGTGGCGCAGATGGGGCTGATCACCGGCCTCGCCGGGGCCGGCACCGTCGCCAGCGGCCTGTTCGCGGGCGTCCTCGTCGACCGGGTCGACCGGCGGCTGCTGATGATCTGGTGCGACCTCGCCCGGCTGCTGCTGTACGCGACCGTGCCGGCGGTGTGGTGGACGGCCGGCGAGCACGTCTGGCTGCTGTATCCGGTGATCGCGGCGGCGGCCGTGTTCCAGATGGTCTTCGACGTGGCCTGCTCCGCGGCGGTGCCGAACATCGTCGCGCGGGAGCAGATCACCGCCGCGAACAGCCGGCTGCAGGCGACCTACGGCGCCGGGTACGTGCTCGGGCCGATGGCGGCCGGGCTGATCGCCGGGCTGGCCGGGCCGGTGACCGCGATCGCCGTGGACGCCGCGACGTTCGGCGTGTCCGTGGTGGGGCTGCTGCTGATCCGGCTGCGCCCGGCGACCGGCGAGCCGGCCCTGGACCCGGCGACGGGCGAGCCCGCGGCGGCCACCAGGCCGGGAGCCGTGTGGCGGGACCTGGCCGTCGGGGTGCGGTTCCTGTGGCGGACGCCGGTGCTGCGGGCCATCACCCTGCTGTACACCCCGGTGACCTTCCTCAGCCTGGGCCTGGTCGACGTCTTCATCTACTACGTGCGGCACGACCTCGGGCAGGGCGACCGGATCGTCGGCGGCCTGCTCGGCGCGGCCAGCGTCGGCTCGATCGTGGCCGCGGTGATCACCCCCGCGGTCCGCCGCCGGATGGGGTTCGGCCCGGCGTGGCTGGCCGCGTACCTCGCGTGCGGGGTCGCCATCCTCGCCGCGGGGCTGGTGTTCAACCTGGTGGTGGTGCTGGTCGCGGCGGTGGCGTTCGCGTTCGGGGAGACGATGGCCGCGATCAGCTCGGCCTCGCTGCGCCAGACCGTGACCCCCGATCACCTGCTCGGCCGGGTGACCGCCGGGTTCTGGATGGTCCACCACGCGTTCGGACCGGTCGGTGCTCTGGTGCTCACCGCAGCGGTGGCGACCGTGGGGGTGCACGGGCCGCTGATCGCGGTGGGAGTATCGTTCCTGGCGGTGGTCGCGGCCGGGCTGCTCACCCCGCTGAGGGCGAAGCACGTCACTCCCGCCGGCAGATGATCACAGTCTGGCGTCATGCCACACGTTGTGTGGTCTGTCCCGGAATCCCGTCGGACGGGGCACCTCGCTGGCTATGCTCCGCCGGTGTCGACCATGCGACTCATGGTGCTCGGCCTGGTGTCATCGCTCCAGCCCGTGCACGGTCATGACATCCGCCGCGGCCTGCTGGCGTACGACGGAAGACCAGCGATGAGCGTCCCCGCGGGATCGGTTTACCACGCGCTGCGCAAGCTCACCCAGGAGGGTCTGCTGGAGCCGGTGGAGACGGAGCGCAACGGCGGACGGCCCGAGCGCACCACCTACCGGACCACCCCCGCCGGGGTGCGGGAGTTCCGGGTGCTGCTGCGGCGGTACTGGTGGCAGTATCAGCTGCCCAGTGACCCGTTCCTGTCGGCGCTGTCGTTCCTGCCGTCGCTGCCCCGCGCCGAGGCGGTCCGGGCCCTGCGCACCCGCGCCGGGATCCTCTGGTCGTTCGCCGAGCAGCAGCGCCGCGACCTCGACGACGGCGCCGTCTGCCGCCCCGAGCACGTCGACTGGCAGCTGGAGCGGGCCCTGCGGTGGTTCGAGTGCGAGGCGGACTGGTGCGTGGAGATCGCCGACCGCATCGAGGACGGGATGGGCGTGCACGACGCTGATCTGCCGCAGCACGCACCCGCCGTGCTCGGCGAGGCGGCACCGGACACACTGGAGGGTACGCGAGCGGGTCATGATCCCCGCCCGCGGCCCAGCCCCACGGCGGGCAACCGCGCAACCGCGCCGGCTTGACCCGCCGCACCAGCCGTCCGTAGGAACCGAGGAGCCGCATGCCTGTCGTCCTTACCAGCCGTCCTCCGGGTGGCACCCGGCTGCTCGGGATCGGCGCCTACCGGCCCGACCGAGTGGTGAGCAACGACGAGGTCTGCGGGCCGATCGACTCCTCCGACGAGTGGATCCGGCAACGGTCCGGGATCGTGTCGCGCCGCCACGCGCGGCCGGACGAGACCATCGCGAGCATGGCGGCCGCCGCCGCCAAGGACGCCCTCGCGTTCGCCGGGGTCCCCGCCGAGCGGGTCGACACGGTGATCGTCGCGTCGATGTCCAACCTGCAGCAGTCGCCGCCGATCGCGCCGGAGATCGCGCACCGCGCCGGCGCCGTGGCCGCCGCCGCGCTCGACGTCGGCGCCGCCTGCTCCGGGTTCTGCCACGGTCTCGCCGTCGCCGACGCGCTCGTGCGGGCCGGCACCGCGGGGTACACGCTGATCATCGGCGCGGAACGGATGACCGACATCATCGACCCGCGGGACCGCTCCACCGCCTTCCTGTTCGGTGACGGCGCCGGCGCCGTGCTCGTCGGTCCCGGCACCAGTCCGGGCATCGGGCCGGTCATCTGGGGCTCCGACGGTGCCCGCAGCGGCCTCATCGCACACACCGACTCCTGGCTCGCGGTCCGTGACAAGCCGGACTTCTGGCCGACCATGCGGATGGCCGGGCAGGAGGTGTTCCGCTGGGCGATCCAGCAGGTGGCGCCGACCGCCCGCGCCGCCGTCGACGCGGCCGGGCTCGACGTGACCGATCTGGCCGCGTTCGTGCCGCACCAGGCCAACCTGCGCATCGTCGACAAGCTCGCGTCCGCGCTGAAGCTGCCCGACTCCGTGCGGGTCGCCCGGGACGTGGTGTCGGCCGGCAACACGTCGGCGGCGTCGATCCCGCTCGCGCTGCACGCCATGCTGACCGGCGACGCGGCTCCCCCGGCAGGGCCCGCCCTGCTGACCGGCTTCGGCGCCGGGCTGTCCTATGCGGCCCTCGTCGTCGAACTGCCCTCCTGACCCCCCGGCACCTCACATTTGTCGGTCCCCTCCCAAGGAGATTGCATGACCAGACGACTGTTCACGTCCGAGTCGGTCACCGAAGGACACCCGGACAAGATCGCCGACCAGATCAGCGACGGCGTCCTCGACGCGCTGCTCGCCCAGGACCCGCGCAGCCGGGTCGCGGTCGAGACCCTCATCACCACCGGCCAGGTCCACCTCGCGGGTGAGGTGACCACGTCGGGATACGCCGACATCCCGGCGATCGTGCGGGACGTCATCCTCGGCATCGGCTACGACTCGTCCGTGAAGGGCTTCGACGGCGCCTCCTGCGGCGTCAGCGTCTCCCTGGACGCGCAGTCGCCCGACATCGCGCAGGGCGTCGACACGGCCCTGGAGCGGCGGACCGGCGACACCGGCGACGAGCTCGACGGTCAGGGCGCCGGCGACCAGGGCATGATGTTCGGCTTCGCGTGCACGGAGACGCCGGAGCTGATGCCGCTGCCGATCGCCCTGGCGCACCGGCTCGCCCGGCGCCTGGTCGCGGTGCGCAAGGACGGCACGATGCCGTACCTGCGACCCGACGGCAAGACGCAGGTCACCATCGAATACGACGGGCACCGTCCCGTGCGGGTCGACACGATCGTGGTGTCCACCCAGCACGCCGCCGACGTCGACCTCGGCGGGCTGCTCACCCCGGAGATCAAGGCCAACGTCGTCGACCCGGAGCTGCGGTCGCTGGGCCTTGACCACGAGGGTTACCGCCTGCTGGTCAACCCGACCGGCCGCTTCGAGGTCGGCGGGCCGATGGGCGACGCGGGCCTGACCGGCCGCAAGATCATCGTCGACACGTACGGCGGCTACGCCCGGCACGGCGGCGGCGCGTTCTCCGGTAAGGACCCGTCGAAGGTCGACCGGTCCGCGGCGTACGCGATGCGCTGGGTCGCCAAGAACGTCGTGGCCGCCGGGCTGGCCGAGCGCTGCGAGGTGCAGGTCGCTTACGCCATCGGCACCGCCCAGCCGGTGAGTACGTTCGTGGAGACGTTCGGTACGGAGACCGTCCCGGTCGAGCGGATCGAGGCCGCCATCCGGCAGGTGTTCGACCTACGGCCGGCCGCGATCGTGCGGGACCTGGACCTGCTGCGGCCGATCTACCGCGAGTCCGCCGCCTACGGGCACTTCGGCCGGGAGCTGCCGCAGTTCACGTGGGAGAGCACCGAGCGGGCCGACGCGCTGAAGGCGGCCGCCACGTCCTGAGGGTCTGGTGCTTTCACCAGAAGACACCACCCGTACGTGCGCACGCTGTAGCCGTGTGTGGCGGGCGTCAGGCACACTGCGTTCATGGGTCGCAGCGAGATACGTCGATTCCTGACCGTTGCCCTGTGCTTGGCGCTCGCCGGTTGCACCCCCGAGAAGGGTGAGGCGACCACCGGCGTCCCGGCGTATGCGAAGCCACCACGGAGTTTCGCCGGTGTGCTCGACCAGTCCGGCGACCGGCCGGTCAAGGCCGACGAGCACAGCCTGTCGGTCTCGCAGCGCTCGACGTCCTCGCGCGTCACCGACGACCTCGGCCAGGGCGTCGTCCTGCGCGACGGCGGTGTCACGCTCACCGCCCGCAGCACGGGGAAGGGCAGCGGCGGCACCGCGGCGAAGGGCGTCGTCGTCTTCCGTGACGCCGTGCCCGGCACCGACGTCGCCGAGCAGGTCCTCGCCCCGGAGGCGGCGCGCATCTTCTACGTCGTCAAGGACGCCGGCGCGCCGACGTCGTTCGACACCACCGTCTCCGGCGCCACCGCGCAGCTCGCCCATGGCGGCGTCGTGCTGCGCTCGAAGGACAAGACCGTCGGCGCGGTCCCGCCCTCGTGGGCGTACGACGCCAAAGGCAAGCTCGTCCCGTCGCACTACGAGGTGCACGGCGGCACCGTCCGCCTGGTCGTCGAGCACCGGGCCGCCGGGGTCGCGTATCCGGTCGTCGCCGACCCGCCGTTCATGCTCGGCGCGGGCGGCCGGCTCGTCGGCGCGCAGCTGCTCGGCGGGGTCTTCGAGTGGGTGGCGCTCGCCGCGATCACCTGGGGCATCGTCAAGTTCGACTCGAACGGCTGCCTGACCCTGAGCACGTTCGCGTCCTGCGCCCTGCACCCGCTGCAGCACGACTGGAGCAACAAGGCCGCGCCGAAGGCCTCACAGTTCGACGCGAAGATGCCCGGCCTGAAGGGCAGCCGCCTGCCCGACGCGCAGACCAGACTCAACGAGCTGGGCCTGCGCAACGTCCACCTCGTCGACGACACCGGCCAGGACCGCAGGGTCCTGGACCCGAAGAACTGGGTCGTCACGGCGCAGGCCCCGGCCGAGGGCACGACCGTGCACGCCAACACCGAGCTCACCCTGCGCGTGCGCAAGCCGTCGGACGGCGAGGGCGGCGCCGGGGACAGCGGCACGGTGCCCGACGTCATGTGCATGAACCTGCAGGAGGCGCAGGACAAGCTCAAGACCGCCGGCTACCCCAGCACCTCCAAGGACCACACCTCGCAGGGACGGCGGCAGGTCCTGGACCGAAACTGGCTGGTCGTGGCGCAGTCCCCGAAGGCCGGCACGGCCGCGGCGAAGGACACCCGGGTCACCGTGGAGGTCGTCAAGTACGGCGAACCGACCGGCTCGTCGGGGTGCAAGAGCTGAGCCTCAGCGGGTCGCGTAGAGCAGATGCAGGTCGGTCCCCCGGTACTCCGGCAGCTGCAGCGTCGTGGTCCGCAGCCCGTTCGCGGCGAACAGCTTCTCCGCCTCCGCCAGCCCATCGGCGACCTCCACGACGGCGTTGCGCACCAGACCCCAGGTCGCCTCGTCCATGCCCCGCAGCGTCGCCAGCTCGGCGCCCTCGACGTCGATCTTCAGCAGGTCGATGCGGGTGAGCCCGTGCTCGGCCACGATGCCGGGCAGCGTGTCGACCCGGCAGTCCACGAGCCGCTGCTCGAAGCGGCCGTCGAGCATCTCGTCGAGCCGGCCGAGGACCACCTCGCGCAGGTCGGCGTCCAGGTCGGCGGCCGTGTTCTGCACGTAGGCGCGGACCAGCGCCCGGTCCGCGTCGGGCTCGGCGTCGATGCCGCTCATCATCGTGTACCGCGGGTAGTAGCGCAGCTGGGTGCGGTGCGGGACCTCGCCGAGCGCGACCTGGTGGACCCGGACGCCGGGCATGGCGGCCGCGTTGAGCCGCAGCACCTCGAAGACCTCCGGCGCCGGCTCGAACGCGTGCACGGTCGCGCCCGGCCAGCGGTCGACGGCGAAGAGGCTGAACAGCCCGATGTTCGCGCCGGCGTCCACGACGACGGGGGCGGCGGGCAGGTCGAAGCCGTCCGGGTGCAGGTAGACCTGGTCGGTGAAGATCTCCCGGTACAGGTAGTCGGTCTCGCTCCGGTTGAGGCTCCACACCGTCCTACCGTCGGGCAGGCGCATGCTGTGCGTCGTCATCCCGCAACACTCCCCGCAGACCCCTTAGTGAGATCACCAGGGTCTGCGGGGAGCGTGATCGTTTTTCAGCAGGCGCCGTTGCAGGCCAGGACCTTGAGGCGGTCCAGGGCGCCGTTCCACTGGTTGGAGTCGCCGGCGAAGGGGCCGGTGCTGGAGTACTGCCAGAACGACCACGTCGGCGCGCCGGCCGGCAGGGTGCCGGGGGTGCTGCTGTACCGGGCGAGCCACAGCGGCGAGTTGGCCCAGAAGCCGCTGTAGTTGCCGGTGCAGGTGACCCACCAGTCGGTGGTGGTGTAGATGGTCGCCCAGCGGCCGGTGCGGGTGTGGTACTGGTTCAGGAACGCCCGGATCCAGCTGACCATGCTCGCCTGGGACAGCCCGTAACAGGTCGCGCCATAGGGGTTGTACTCGATGTCCAGGGCGCCGGGCAGGGTCTTGCCGTCCTTGGACCAGCCGCCGCCGCGGGCGACGAAGTAGTCGGCCTGCGCGGCGCCGCCGCCGCCGTTCGGGATCGCGAAGTGGTACGCGCCCCGGATCATGCCGACGTTGTACGAGCCGTTGTACTGCTGGGCGAAGTAGGGGTTGGTGTAGTAGGTGCCCTCGGTCGCCTTGACGTAGGCGAACCGTGAGCCGGCGTTCCACTGCGCCGCCCAGTTGACGTTGCCCTGATAGCCCGAGACGTCCTGGCCGTAGGTCACGGTGGCGGCCGAGGCGGGGCTGCCGGTGAGGGCGGTGGCGACCAGAGCGGTCGCGAGGGACAGTGCCGCCAGTGCGCCGAGTCGTCGAATGGACACGGTGCCTCCTTGCTCCGGGGAGGGGGGTTTTGGCATTTTGCTTCGCCGATTAGCTCACGGGCGTCGGAAACTTTCAATAGGCATCCATCGAACTCTGCGAAAAATCTACAGTGGTGCCGATCGATAGACATGATGCGCTGAGCAGGTGTAATGTGCCGCGCTGCAGGAAGTTTACGAACTTCCATGGAAGCGGAAAGTTAGCACCAGGATCGGGGAGGTCCCATGGTTCGTCTCACCCGCCGCGGCGCACTGCGCGGCGCAGTCCTGCTCGGCGGCGCCGCGGCGCTGCTCGGCGGTACCGACGCCGCGTTCGCCGCGGTCGAGCAGCCCTCGATCGCCAGTTGCGGCGCCTGGGGTGCCCGCCCACCGGCCGGCGCGCTCACCGTCGTCCAGCACAAGCCGAACAAAATCGTCGTGCACCACACCGCCCTCGCGAACTCCAACGACTTCTCGCAGGCGCACGCCTTCGCCGACTCCCGCGAGATCCAGGACCTGCACATGGACGGCAACGGCTGGGTCGACAGCGGGCAGCACTTCACCAACAGCCGAGGCGGCTGGCTCACCGAAGGCCGGCACGGCAGCCTGTACGCGCTGCTGCACAGCCAGACCATGGTCCAGGGCGCGCACTGCGTCGGCCAGAACGACCAGGCCATCGGCATCGAGAACGAAGGCACCTACCTCACCGAGCAGCCGCCCGCCGCGCAGTGGAACAGCCTCGTCGCGTTCTGCGCCTTCACCTGCCGGCAGTACGGCATCCCGGCCACCGAGATCTACGGCCACAAGGACTTCAACAACACCCAGTGCCCGGGCCTGCTGCACGACCGGCTCCCGGAACTGCGCTCGGCCGTCGCAGCGCGCTTATGATCGCCCCGTGACGGCGCTTCCGTCCTGGCCGGCGGGGCTCGGTGGCGCCGTTCCCGCTGTTCGCCGCCGCGCTGAATAATGGGCTCTTCACAACGTGGGGTGTAGTTGGGGACCGAAATGCGCCGGGCGCCCGTCAGGGATCGGCGCCGGCTCGATGCTGGCGGCGGCGCGTGATGCCGGATGGGCCGTCGGCGATAATGTCGGCGTGGAGTATGTGTCCAGGGTGCCCGGTCCGCCGCTGGACGGGCTGATCGACGACCTCTACTACCTGGAGGGCGTCCCGCCGTACTCCCGGTTGATGCTGCCGGCGGCGCCCGCGCCATTGCTCATCGTCAACCTCGGGGCGCCGTTTCTCATCCGCGCAGGCACCGACGTAGACGCCGTGGAGTACGCCGACGGCTGCGCGGTCACCACGCCCACCCGTGCGTGGGAGTTCAGCTACCCAACCCCGACCCGGTCCGTGGGCGTCCACTTCAGGCCGTGGGGCCTGGCACCGTTCCTTCCGATGCCCGCGGCCGAGTTGTGCGACCGACCTGCGACGGTGGAGCAGATCTGGGGCCAGCCCGCTATCGCTGCATTGCGACACCGACTGACCTTGGCGGACGCACCGCACGGAATGCTGATGTTGCTCGAGGAGGAACTGGTGCGACGGCTGCGGGTGATCGACGGTCTTGACCTGGTCCGCCAAATGAGCAGCGCCGTCGCGGCGACAGGCGGGACAGTGCCGATCAGCGACATCGGTGTGGCGGCCCGCGCCAGCAGCACGTATTTGGTGAAGCGGTTCAAGGCCGTAGTCGGTGTCACGCCAAAACGGCTGGCTCGCAGCTACCGCTTCAGCTCCGCCGTGTTGGCGCTCGACGTCGCTGCACCGATCGACTGGGGAGACGTCGCCGCTGGCGCGGGCTACTTCGACCAGGCCCACTTCGTGCGCGAGTTCCGGGAGTTCACCGGGCTCACGCCGACCCGGTACGCCGAAGTCCGGCGGCGATTCCTGCGCGATCATCCCGACCACGTCCTGGACGGCTGGCCGCTCCCAGCCGATTGATTTTGTACAAGAGCGACAGCTCACGCCGCACAAGACTTGGGACTCCAAACAGAGGAGGAATCCATGGGGAAAGTGGTCATGAACGCGTCGGTTTCGGTGGATGGTTTCATCGCGGCTGAGAACGACGATCCCGGTCCGATCTTCGAGTGGCTGGTCAGCGGTGACGTGCCGTTGGACGACAGTGGCGTTCTGAAGGTGTCGCAGGCTTCGTTCGACTACGTCCGGCCGTACTGGGACGAGGTCGGGGTGACCATTGCCGGCCGTCACGCCTTCGACATCACCGACGGCTGGGATGGGACGCCTCCGAGTGGGATCGACCATGTGGTCGTGGTGAGTCACCGTGGTGCGCCCGAGGGCTGGGACCTCCAGGCGCCGTTCCACTTTGTCGACGGCATCGAGGCGGCCGTGGCCAAGGCGCGGGAGCTTGCGGGTGACCGCACTGTCGAGTTCGCTGCTGGCGACGTCGGCGGCCAGGCGCTCGCGGCAGGTTGGGTCGACGAGGTACGCATGGACGTCGCACCCGTCGTGCTCGGGTCCGGTAAGCGTTACTTCGGCTCCGTCGACGCGCAGCACCTGCTGGAAGGCCCAGACGTAGTTGTTCAGGGCAACCGGGTGCTTCACCTGCGCTATCGGGTGCGCCGTTGACCGATCTGAGTGGGTACGCGAAGAAGACCGCTGCGACGGTGACAGTCGAACGCTGAAGAAGCGCGCGGCCGACGTGCTGGCCTACTTCGACCGACCTGGAACGTCCAACGGAGCGACGGAGGCCATCAACGGCAGGCTCGAGCACCTGCGTGGCTCCGCCCTCGGCTTCCGCAATCTCACCAACTACATCGCCCGATCCCTGCTCGAGACCGGCGGCTTCTGACCTCGACTACACCCTCATCTGTGATGAGCCTGATAATGCCCCCGCTGACCTCTCAGGCGGCGCGGCGCTCGCCCACGGGCCGGCGACGCAGCCGCGGATCGAGCAGCGGCGGCGGCAGGTGCTCCTGGTCGAGCCGCGTGACGTCGGTGCCGGGCGGGACGATCTCGTCGATCCGGTCGAGGACCTCGTCGGTGAGCGCGACGTCGACGCCCGCGAGCAGGTCGTCGAGGTGCCCGATCGTGCGCGGCCCGAGGATCGCGCTGGTCACGCCGGGATGCGCGATCGCGAACGCCATCGCGAGGTGGGTCATCGGCAGGCCCGCCTCCGCGGCGAGCGGGACCAGCTGCTCGACGACGTCGATGCGGCGCTCGTCGTTGAGGTGCTTGAAGAACCGGGCACGGCGCAGGTCGTTCCGCCCGCCCCGGCGCACCCGGCCGGTGAGCATCCCCTGCGCGAGCGGCCCCCACACCAGCGCACCCATCCCGTAGCGCTGCACCGCCGGCAGCACCTCGCGCTCGATGCCGCGGTTGAGGATCGAGTACGGCGGCTGCTCGGTGCGGAAGCGCTCCAGCCCGCGCCGCTCGGCGACCCACTGCGCCTCGACGATGTCGGACGCGGGCGTCGTGGACGAACCGATCGCCCGGACCTTGCCGCTGCGGATCAGGTCGGACAGCGCGGACAGCGTCTCCTCGACGTCCGTGTCGGGGTCCGGCCGCTGGATCTGGTACAGGTCGATGTGGTCGGTCTGCAGCCGGCGCAGCGAGTGCTCGACGGCGGTCATGATCCAGCGCCGGGACGCGCCCTGCTGGTTGGGGTCCGCGCCCATCGGGCGGCTGACCTTGGTCGTGAGCACGACGGTGTCCCGGCGGCCCTTCAGCGCCCTGCCGACGATCTCCTCCGAGTCGCCGTAGGCGTCGGCGGTGTCGACGAAGTTGATGCCGGCGTCCAGCGCCTTGTGGATGACCCGGATCGAGTCGTCCGGGTCGGGATTGCCGACCGCCGTGGCGAACATCAGCGTGCCGAGCGCGTAGGGACTGACCTTGATCCCGGTCCGGCCCAGGGTGCGGTACTGCATGAGCGTCTCCCTGCGGTATCGTCATCGTCAGCTAAGCGGAAACTCTTTCCGGAACTATACGGAAAAGCTTTCCGGATAAGCAAGGGGAAGGCAGCTGTGTCCGACACCACCGACCGCGCTCCGCGCCGGATGCGCACCGACGCCCGCCGCAACGTCGACGCCCTGCTCGAAGCGGCGAAGACGGTGTTCGCCACCTCCGGCGTCGACGCCCCGGCCAAGGAGATCACCGACCTGGCCGGCGTCGGCGTCGGCACCCTCTACCGGCACTTCCCGCAGCGGGCGGACCTGATCAAGGCCGTGATCGAGCGCGAGATCGACGCCTGCGCCGACGCCGCCCCGGCCCTCGCCGCCGAGCACGAGCCCGGCGAAGCCCTCGTCCTGTGGCTGGACCGCCTCACCGCGTTCGTCGCCACGAAACGCGGCTTCGCCACCGCGCTGCACTCCGGCGATCCGGCCTTCGACGGCCTGCCGGACTTCTTCCTGCAGCGTCTCGGCCCGGCCCTCGAATCCCTCCTCGCCGCCGCTGCCGCCGACGGCGCGATCCGCCCCGGCACCAGCGCCCGCGACCTGCTCTTCGCCGTTGCGAAACTCTGCGCCCCGATGCCCGACGAGGACCCCGGCTACGGCCGCCGCATGGTCGCCCTCCTCGTCGCCGGCCTCCGCACCACCGCCGCCGACCAGGTCAGCCGGACGCCACCTACTCGGTGAGGATCTCGTCGATGACGCGCCTGGTGTCCGCGGCGGTGGCCGGGTCGTTGTCGAGAGCGCCGGCGTAGACGATGAGGGCCTTCCACAGCGCCCAGCCCCGGCCGCGGGCCCACGTCCCCGCGTCGGTGTCGAGGGCTTCGCGGAAGGCCGCCCGGCTCGGGCCGGACAGCAGGGTCCAGGCGATCACCACGTCGCAGGCCGGGTCGCCGACGCCGCAGGTGCCGAAGTCGATGACCGCGGCCAGCCTGCCCTCGCGGACCAGGAGGTTGCCGGTGGCCACGTCGCCGTGGAACCACACCGGGTTGCCGTTCCACGGGGCGCGCAGCGCCGCTTCCCAGACGGCCGTAACGGTGTCGCGGGGCACCAGGCCGTCGAGGACGTCGATCGCCCGGCGGGTCTGGGCGTCGTACACCTGCAGCGGACCGCCTCTGAACCAGTTGTGCAATCCGGGCGCGGGGCCGCCGGCCGGGTCCGCGTGGCGCAGGGCGACGAGGAAGCCGGCGAGACCGACCGCGAACTCCGTCAGATCGTCGATGGACGAGAGCCCGGCGGGTTCGCCGGGAATCCACTCGTAGACGGACCAGTGGAAGCCGAACCCCGCGCCGGGCGAGCCCAGCGCCAGCGGCGTCGGGATGGGCAGCGGCACCTGCGGCGCCAGCTCACGCAGCCATCGGTGTTCCTTCTGTACCGCCTGCGCGTACTCCCCAGCGGTAGGCAGCCGGACGGACAGGTGCTCACCGAGGCGGAAGGTCTGGTTGTCCCAGCCGCTGCGGTCGACGGGCCGCACCGGAAGGCCCGCCCACTGCGGGAACTGCCCGGCGACGAGACGCCGCACGACCCCCACGTCGACGAGCCGGCGATCCGGCACCGGGACGCTGGCAGAGGTCACGGCGCCAAGAATACAAAGACATCGTGCTTATGATCGAGCCGTGGAGTATGTGCGGCTGGGCGGGACGGGGTTGAAGGTCTCGAGGATCTGTCTGGGGATGATGAGCTTCGGCGAGCCCGGCAAGGGCAGCGGCTGGATGCTCGACGAGGACGCCGCCGAGCCGCTCGTCCGGCGGGCCGCCGACGCGGGTGTCACGTTCTTCGACACCGCGGACATGTATTCCGACGGGGCCAGCGAAGAGGTCACCGGACGGCTGCTGGGCAGGATCTTCCCGCGCCGGGACGACTACGTGCTCGCGACGAAGGTGTATTTCCCGATGGGCGCCGGCCCGAACGACCGCGGGCTGTCGCGCAAGCACATCCACGCCGCCGTCGACGCGTCGCTGCGCCGGCTCGGGACCGATTACGTAGACGTGTACCAGGTCCACCGCTGGGACGACGAGACACCCATCGAGGAGACGATGGAGGCCCTGCACGACGTGGTCCGCGCCGGCAAGGCCCGCTACATCGGCGCGTCCAGCATGCCCGCCTGGCAGTTCGCGAAGGCGCAGCACACCGCCGGCGCGCACGGGTGGACGCGCTTCGCCTCGATGCAGAACCACTACAACCTGCTCTACCGCGAGGAGGAGCGGGAGATGCTCCCCCTGTGCCGCGACCAGGGTGTCGGCGTCATCCCGTGGAGCCCCCTCGCGCGTGGCCTGATCGCCCGCGCGGGGTCGGCGGGGACGGGCACGGCCCGCGCGACCGGCGACGACGCCGACCGTCAGGCGTCACTGTACGGGCGCGGCGACGACCGGATCCTGCGGCGGGTCGCCGAGGTCGCCGCCGAGCACGACCTGCCGCCGGCGCGGATCGGCCTCGCCTGGCTGCTGAGCCGGCCCGGGGTGACCGCCCCGATCGTCGGCGCCACCAAGGAGCGGCACGTCCTCGACGCGGTCGCCGCGGTGGACGTGCGGCTCACCGAGCAGCAGATCGCCCACCTCGAGGAGCCCTACCAGCCGCAGGCCGTCCGCATGTGATCAGGAGCGCAGCCCGGGTCGCCCGCATCGGCCCGGGCCGGTCCGTGGCTCACTTGTCCACGTAGTCCTCGTCCCTGTCCTGCAGCATCGTTTCGTCCTCGGCCTCGTCGACCTCCACAGAGCCGCCGTCCTGCAGCTCACTGAGGTCGATCACACCGGCGGCGTCGGAGTAGTCCTCCTCGTCGTCCACATCGTCGACGAAGACGTACGTGGGCTCAGCGGCCTGGCGCCGCCGCTCCGCCTGGTCGAACCGCTGCTGGTGCTGGTTGTCCGCCGGGGTCCAGTGCGGGCTCGCCTGGAAGAACTCGTTCGCCTTGTAGTCGTCGCCGCCGGCCGACAGCCACACGTCGCGGACGTCGTTCGGGCACAGCTCCACCTGCCGGTTGCCGGCACCGGGCAGGATCGTCAGCTGGTACGCCTCGTTGCGGGTGCTCGGCGAGCGGTACGTGTAGATGAGCGGCCTGCGCCCGGCGTGGGCGAGGTCGTTCCCGATCAGGTTCGCGTAGGCGATGATCAGCCCTGGATTGGCGAAGTTGCACATGATGACGGTGGTGCCCTGCCGGACCAGCTGCAGGGCGGTGTTGACGATGGTCGTCTGAAACCCGGGGCCGTCGCCGCCCGGCGTGCCGTAGGTGTTGGCCGCGGTCGTGCCGAACCCCTCCGGGCAGGGTTCCCCGACGCCGGGAATCTCCAGGCTGAACTGCGGGAACGGGCAGTCCATGAAGACGATGTCCTGCCGGGTCGCGCTCGCGCAGGTGACCTGGAAGTCGCGGTGCTCGACGTCGAAGTCGATCTGCTCCAGCACGTCCAGCAGCGCGGCGAGGGTCCTGGTCTCCCGCCGCCTGATGTCCAGCGCGCGGGCCACCGCGTCCGGCTTGAGGTTGGCGACCAGCCCGCCGTTCGGGGCGAGCTTCGTGCCCCGGGTGCAGCGGTTGACCAGCCAGATGTACTTGCACGCCGCCAGCCGGGCGCCCTTCGGGTCGGCGGTGTGATTGAGCATCGCGGCCCGCCCGCCGGTGTTCAGGTCGTGCAGCAGCCGCTGGTAGTTGCCGGGCATGTCCTGATCCCACACGAAGGACCAGGTGCGGTACAGGCCGGTGAACTTGGCACCGATCTGCTGCATGCCGCGGTACACGCCGATGACGTAGTGGTTCAGGTCGCCACCGACGACCGAGGTGAACAGCGGCATGCCGTGGTTGAACGCGGTGCTCCACCTGCACGCGTTGAGGAAGACCTGTCCGGAGCCGACGAACGGCTCGATCAGCCGCGGCAGCACGCCCTGGTTGTCGGCGAACTTCGCGCGGGCGACCCTGGCCAGCAACAGTTGGGTGAAGAACGCCCGGTTGTGTTTGTTGCCGGTGTACGGCGTGAGCCACGCGAACTGCTTCGGGTCCTGGATCAGGATGTTGGTCAGCTTGCCCACGTACGTCGTGTGCCTGCGGAGCAGCTCCTGATAGGGCCGCCCCATCTCGCCGGCGAAGTAGTTGAAGTAGTCCGGCGTGCGGACCGTCCCCTGGTGCAGGGGGGCGAAGGCGGGCACCGGCAGTCCTCGCGGCACGGGCCGGTGCTCGGCGTCCGTGCTGAACCCGGCCGGCTGCTGCCCGTGCCGGTACCGTCCGATCCGGCAGGCCCGGCACGGCATCCCTGCCTGGCTCATGGCACCGCTGTAGTACATCTCGTACCCGCACCGGTCGCAGTAGTAGTTCATGTCGCCCCGCTCCCCCTCCGCGCCGGTGGCTCCGGCTCCCGGGATGCAGACGTCCCCGCCCGCCGCCTGATGCGGACAGTCGGATTCCGGACCGGGCCCGCAGGTCATCCACGACCAGCACGCCGAGGTGACGCCGGAAGCGCCGGGGCACCTGGCCTCGGTGATCGAGCGGATCGCCGCGTCGTCCGAGGCGGGCGACCTGGCGCTGCCCCAGGCCGAGCCGGGGTGCGCTGCCCCACGCTGGTGGTCGCCGGCGACGACGACGCTGTGTCCCTGGAGCACACGCTGGAGCTGTATCGCGGCCTGCCCGCCGCCGACCTCGCGGTCGTGCCGGGCGCCACGCGCACGTTGCTGATCGAGAAGCCGGGGCTGTGCACGGGCCTTGTCGCCGCGTTCCTCGGCGGGCCGCCGGTGCCGACCCACATGCCCATCCGCCGGGCCGGCGCGTGAACGAGGCGCCGGCCCGACGGGTTGGTGCTACTGCGGCAGGGTGAACTTCTGTGCGGCGCTGCCGTTGCAGTCCCAGATCTGCATCTGGATGCCCGGCGTCGTCGACCCGTTGGGGTCGTCGAGGCACTTGTTGGACGCCGGGTTGTAGTAGGTGCTGTCGGTGCGGCGGATGAAGACCTGCGCCCCGGTGCTGTTGCAGTCCCAGATCTGGAGCTTCGCGCCGTTGGCCGTGGAGCCGCCCGGGATGTCCAGGCACTTGCCGAACGCGCGCAGCGTGCTGCCCGCTTCGACGTAGGTCCACTGCTGCGCGCCGGTGCCGTTGCAGGTCCACAGCTGGACGGGGGTGCCGTTGGCGCTGTTGGAGGAGCGGACGTCCAGGCACAGACCGCCCGGGCCCTTCACGGCCTTGCCGCTGGTCGGAGGCGGCGTCGTGCCGCCACCGCCGCCGCCTGACGTGTACGCCGCGACGTAGTCGACCATCATCGGCACGCCGGACACGGTGGAGGCGAAGGGGCCGCCGCCGAACGCGCCCGGGAAGCCGCCGCCGATCGCCACGTTGAGGATGATGAAGAAGCCGTGGTGCGTGGCGTTGTTCCAGGTGTTCGCGTCGACCTGGTTGGCGTTGATCGTGAAGAAGTTGTTGCCGTCCAGGTACCACCGGATCTGCTCCGGCGACGTGCTGCGGTCCTGCTCGATGGCGTAGGTGTGGTAGCCGGTGTTGCAGCCACCGCAGGCGCGCTCACCGCTGCCGATGCCCGTGGTCTCGTTGCACGGGCCACCCGGGTTGGTGCCGCAGTGCAGGGCGGCGAACACCGACGGACGGCCGTTGATGTTCTCCAGGATGTCGATCTCGCCGATGCCGGGCCAGCCGGTCGCGCCGGTGCCGCGCGCCGCCGCGCCCAGCATCCAGAACGCGGGCCAGTAGCCGGCGCCGTTCGCGGTGTTGACGTTGGGCTGCTGGATGCGGGCCTCGACGCGCAGCTTGCCGCCTGCCGGAGCGGCGATGTCGGTGCGCTGCGTCTCGATGCGGCCGCTGGTCCAGTTGCCGGCCCCGTCGCGGATCGGCTTGATGCCCAGGTTGCCGCCGCCGTCGAGGTAGACGTTCTGGGTGCTGTTCGTCATGTTCTCGATCTCGCCGGTGCCCCAGTTGCCCGCGCCGCCGGGGTAGCCGTGACCGAGGTCGTAGATCCAGTTGCCGGTGTTGACGCCGGTGTTCGCGGCGCCGTTGAAGTCGTCGGCGAAGATCTGCGTCCAGCCTGACGGGGTGGGCGGCACCGACGCGCCGGCGTTGGGCAGCGCCGCGATCGTGGCGGCGAGCAGCACGGCGGCGCCGGCACCGGCCAGCAGTGCCGTGCGGCCGCGGAGCCTTCGGGGTGTGCGTTCTTGTTGGGTCTCCACAGTGGTGTGCCCTTCTCGAGCATGGGGGCGGAGATGGTGCTGTTGGGCGGTAGTGCCTGACAGGCCCCCGCGTGGCGGACGTGAGAGCGCTCTCAGCATCGTGCTGTACTGAAAACCTTGTTGTCAATGACCGTCGATCAGACGACCCGGCCGCCGGGTTCGCGCAAAAGCCGACAAGCGCGAACCGGGCATACCGTGGACACGTGAAAATGCTGCTGACGTCGAACGGGCTGACCAACGAAACGCTGCTGGACTCGCTCCGGGACCTGATGGGCAAGCCGTTCGGATCGACGGACGTCGTCTGCGTGCCGACCGCGTCCGTGGCGGAGCCGGGCGATCACGGCTGGCTCGTCCGGCGGCTGCACCGGCTGTACGAGCTGGGCTGGCGGACCCTGAACATCCTGGAGCTCAACGGCCTGCCCCGGCAGAGCGTGCTGGACCGGCTGCTGCGCGCGGACGTCGTCTACGTCGAGGGCGGCAACCACTACCATCTCGCCCGGAGCATCGGCGGCAACGACCTGGCCGACGCCTTCCTGGACGCGCTGCGCAGCCGCGTGTATGTGGGGGTGAGCGCCGGCTCGATGATCTTCAGCCGGCACCTGGACGAGCACTCCGGTGCGGTGATCGGCGATCTCGCGGACCTGCACGCGCTCGGCGCGACCTCGCTGACCCCGCCGTTCGGCCTGTTCGACTGGTACCTGAAGCCGCACCTGTACTCGCCGGACTTCCCGGAGCGCGACGACGCGTGGGCCGACCGCATCGCGGCGCGGGCCGGCTTCCCGATCATGTTCATCGACGACGACACCGCCGTCCGGGTGGTCGACGGCGCGGTGGACGTGGTCACCGAGGGCCGCTGGCGCCGGCACCTGTGATCAGTGCCGAGCGGTCCGTCATGCCGTCGGGGTGCGGACATGACGCCGGGGCGGGGGGGGGGGGGGGGGGGGGCCCCCGGGGGGGGGGGGGAGCGGACCAAACTTAAATACA
>NZ_JBEXDG010000038.1:12817-99008 GCF_040605635.1 Dactylosporangium sp. NPDC005555 | reverse complement strand
CAACCCGGCCGCAAACAACGAAACTGGACAGCAACCTTCACAGTCACCATCCAGCCCCATCCATCACCCTGAACGCTTAACTCACCGGCATTGCGTCATAGCGGCACGAACTCTTCCGGATCATCAAGAACCCCGCCGAGCCCGAGCAGACGACACAGGCTGCCGGGCGCCCGCCAGCCACCCGCCCCTGGAAACCGGCGGCCGGGGTCTGCAAGGCCCCGGCTGACCCAAACGCCTGAGCCGCAAGCCGGATGGTCCCGGAAAACGGCGGCCCGACCCGGGTCAAGGCGGCCCGGCCGGGGCGGAACGACGAGCACGATCAGGCGGACGGCAGGGCTAAACTCGCCCGCCCTGCACAAAATCACAAATAGTGCGAATGGGGCATCTCAGGGGAGTTGCCGCTGGAAGCGGCCCGCCGCGTCCGAGCGGTCCTGATACCCGAGCGCCTTGTAGAACGCGTGCGCGCCCTCGCGGGTCCGCAGGCTGGTCACCTCGACGCTGTAGCAGCCGCGCATCAGGCCGAAAGTCTCGGCCGCCGCGACCAGGCTGGTGCCGATCCCGCGCCCGCGGGCGGAGTCGGCGACGGCGAGCGCCACGATCCGCAGCCACGACCCGTCCTTCTCGAACGACGGGATGACGTGCGCCGCGACGACCCCGAGCAGGCGCCCGCGCTCGTCCCAGACGAACGCGCCCCCGTCGGGGTGGTCGACCCAGGAGCGCAGGCGCCCAGCGGTGTCGGTCCCCTCCTGGGGATAGCCAAGCTGCTCCAGCAGCGTCGTCACCTGCTCGGTATCGTCGGTGGACAACCGGCGGACACCGCGGGCGACCTGCATCCGGTAGGCGTGCAGCACGTCAGCGCTCATGAATGCAGCGTAGAACCGTCGCCGCCGTTTGTGTCGGCCTGAGCGCAGTCATTCACGTCCGCGGTGCACGTGCATCGGAAAACCGCCACTTGACTCTCCGCGCGAGACCTCTACCATTCGCACCCGCAAGTGCACGTGCACCTAGATCGCGCACGAGTCGTCGGCGCACGCCTCGGCGGAGTCGGAAACCTCCGGCTGCGACTGGCGCAGCGCCTGTGCGAACACCTCGGCAGGCTGGGCCCCGGAGACGCCGACCTGCTCGTTGAAGACGAAGAACGGCACGCCACTGATGCCGTATGCGCGGGCGGTCGCGATGTCGGCCCGGACGTCGGCCTCGTACGAGCCGTCGGCGAGGGCCGACTTGGCCGCCACCTCGTCCAGTCCCACGGAAGCGGCGAGCCCCGCGAGCACCGCCCGGTCGCCCACGTCGGCACCCTCGGTGAAGTACGCCTGCATCAGCCGCTCCTTCAGCGCGCCCTGCAGGTCGTGCGCCTTCGCGAAGTGCAGCAGCCGGTGCGCGTCGAGGGTGTTCGCCGTGCGGGCGCGATCGAAGTCGTACGCCAGACCCTCAGCGGCCGCAAGCGACGTGACGTGCGCGAACATGCCCTGCACCCGGTCCTTCGACAGCCCGAGCTTCGCGGCCAGGGACTCGCCGACCGGGCGGGAGTCGCCGGTCGGCGTCGTCGGGTCGAGCTGGAAACTGCGCCACGTCACGGAGACCGCCCCGTCGAACTCCGCCAGGGCGGTCTCCATGCGGCGCTTCCCGATGTAGCACCACGGGCAGACGATGTCGGACCAGACGTCGACCTGGATCATGCGCGCTCCCTACTCGTTGACGGTTCAACAATAGCGCGCACGGCAGCGGTCACCAGTCGGAGTTCGAGCCTCCGGTACCGAGGATGACCTGGTCGAACGTGTTGCCGTCGTTGTCGTCGGTGTACGCGACGCTGACCTCACCCCACGGTGACACCCCGACCACCAGCTGCTCCTGCCGGCCCGTCGCCGTCTGGCTCAGGACCTGCGGGGCCAGCCGGCCCGTCGCCGTGCCGTCGGGGTTGAACCCGCGGACCAGGACGTCGCTGTTCAGGAAGTAGCCGACGACCGTGTTCGCCTGGTCGTCGATGCCGATCGACGGCGACGAGACCCCGGCGGCCGCGAGCACCTCCACGTGCCGCGGCGTGCCGTCGGCGAGGAACGAGCGGGTCCACACGCCGCCGGTGCCGGTGTGGTCCGACTCCCACGCGACCGAGAACGCCCCGGAGTACGACGTCGCGATCGACGCCCGTCGCTGCTGCCCGTCGCCGAGGCTGTTGGCGGTGCGGCGGGAGAGGTTCACGGCACCGTTGGACTTCGCCAGCCGCACCAGACCGATGTTGTCGTAGCCGTTGCCGTCGCTGTCCTCGTCCCAGACGACCAGGGCGTCGCCGGACGCCGGGACCGCGACGTCGGGCCGGTGGTGCGCGCCGGTGGTCTGCGAGGCGAAGACCTCGTAGGCCTTCGTCGTCGGGCCCGTGTACCCGGCGGCCTTCACCCGGAACGTGGTGCCTTGCACGTCCTCCCACACGACGCTGAACGCGACCGCGGCGGTGCCCGGCGCGCCGTCGGGGTCGACGGCCACCTTCGGCAGGATCTGGTCGCCGGCGGCGTCGGCGTTGGCCCGGCCGGAGGCGGTGACGCCGCCGGTGGGCGAGACGACCCGGTAGACGATGTTGAACGCGCCGTTGCCGTCCGGGTCCTCGGCCCAGACCACGACGGTGTTGCCCTTGTCGTCGAGGCCCACGTCGGGGCTGATGTGCTTCCAGTTGGTGCCGGACGTGCCGCCCGCCGACAGCTTGAGCTCATACTTCGCGACGCCGTCGGTGAACAGCCGCAGCCAGATGTCGGAGTGGCTGTCGTTCTCCGGCGCGGTGGTGTCGCGGTCGTCCTCCCAGACCACCGCGACCTGCCCGTTGCGGTTGGCGGCGATGGCGGGCGTGTCCTGGTCGCCGGTGGCGACGCTGTTGGCCGTCGTCCACGTCATCGACGCGGCGGCTGCGAGCGAGGTGGCGGCCGCGGCGAGCGCGACCGAGGTGATGGCTGCCATGGAAAAGTTGTCTCCTACAGGGCCCGAAGGCCGGGCTGGCCGTCGAGGATCGCGAACGACTTGAGGGTGGTGGCGGCGGCGCCGTGCTCGGTGACCGAGCTGACCGCGCGGAAGTCCGCCCGGACCTGCGCGCGGCTGATCGTGGTCCGCACGTAGCCGCGCAGCCCGGAGTGGAACTTGAGGTGCGGGTTCGTGCCGACGTTGGGGATCGCGGTCGCCGCGGAGCCGTTGCCGCCGGACGTGATCGACGTGCAGACGAGCTCGGTGCCGATGGTCGCGGAGCCGCTGTTGGCGTAGTCGGCCTTCAAGTCGTTGGCCCATGCCGCGTGTACGTCACCCGTCAGCACCAGCGGGTTGCGCACGGACCGGTCGAGCCAGCCCTGCTGGATGCGGGACCGGGACGCGCGGTAGCCGTCCCAGGCGTCCATGCTCGCCGCGCCGCTGCTGTCGAACTGCCGCGCGAAGAACACCTGCTGGCCGAGGATGTCCCAGGTGCCGTAGTGCTGGGCGAGCCCGTCGAGCAGCCACGCCTCCTGCGCCGCGCCGGTCAGCGAACGGGTCGCCGTGTCCGCGGCGGCGCACACCTTCCAGCCGTCGCCGCAGGCCTGGTCGTCGCGGAACTGCCGGGTGTCGAGCATGTGGAAGGTGGCGAGCGTGCCCCAGCGCACACGCCGGTACAACGGGATGCTGTTGCCCGCCGGTGCCTGGCTCGGCCGCAGCGGCATGTTCTCGTAGTAGGCGCGGTAGGCGGCGGTACGGCGGGCCGTCCACTGCGCCGTGGTCAGCGCCGGGCTGCTGTCGTTGCGGACCATGTTCGCGTAGTTGTTCTCGACCTCGTGGTCGTCGGGCACGACCAGCCACGGCGCGATCGCGTGCGCCGCCTGCAGGTCGGGGTCCGACTTGTACTGCGCGTACCGGCGGCGGTAGTCGGCGAGCGAGACGATCTCGGCACCGGCGTGCTGGCGGACGCCGCCGGAGCCGGTGCCGCCCTCGTAGATGTAGTCGCCCAGGTGCAGGATCAGGTCCGGGCGGTCCTCGGCCATGCGGCGGTAGGCCGTGTAGTAGCCCGACTCGTAGTGCGCGCAGGACGCGAACGCCATCACCAGGTCCCGGCCGACGGTGCCGAGCGCCGGGGCGGTGCGGGTCCGCCCGACGGGGGAGAGGTGGCCCTGCGCGCGGAAGCGGTAGTAGTACTCGGCGTCCGGCGCGAGCCCGCCCGCGACCACGTGGACGGAGTGCGCGTCGGTATAGCGGGCGGTCACCGACCCGGACGCGACGAGCGAGCCGAACGTGTCGGTCGTGGACACCTGCCAGTCGACGGTGACGTCGGCGCTCGCCATACCGCCCTGCCCGTCGGCGTTCAGCGGCGACGGAGCGAGCCGGGTCCACAGCACGACGCTGTCCGCGGCCGGTTCGCCGGAGGCGACGCCGAGCTTGAACGGGAACGGTACGGCGGCCTGAGCGCCGGCGAGCGGCAGTGCGACGGCCCCGGCGGTGGCCAGTCCACTGAGGACGAACGTGCGGCGGCTGAGCCTATTCATGCTCAACACTTTTATCATGGTCGATGAACGGATGATGTCCGGAAGCTAGCCGCGGCCTGCATTCGGTGTACGGCCGAACTGCTTGCGAAACGCGCGGTGGAAGCTCGCCACGTTCCCGAACCCCGCCTCCGTGGCGACGTCGATGACACGCAGGTGCCGCATCGCCGGGTCGGTCAGGTGCCGCGCCGCGCGCTCCAGCCGCAGCCGCCGCACCGTGGCCGCGTAGGACGCCTCGTGCCCCGCGAAGAGCCCGTGCACCGTCCGGACCGAGATGCCGAGCCGCCGCGCGGTCGCAGCGGGCGACAGGTCCTCATCGGTGAGATGTTCCTCGATGTCTTGGATGCAGGTGTGGTACGACCTGGGCGAGCGCACCGGTGTCAGGATCGACGGCTCGAGCGCGATCGACAGCATGCCGGCCGCGTGCAGGGCCAGCCGTGCCGCGGTCGCCTCGCGCAGGGGCTCTCGCGCCAGGCTCTCCAACGAGTGCCGCACGGCCGCGCCCACGCCGGCGACGGTGTCGATCGCCGTCGCCGTGCGCACAGGCTCACTCGTTGTCATGCTCGCCGCCGGCACGAACAACGACAGCTGACGGAAGTCGCCGCCGAACTCGAACCGGAACGGCTCGTCCGCGTCGACGACGGCCAGGTCGCCGGGGCGCAGCGTGGCCACCCTGCCGTGCTGTGCCATCAGGCTGGTGCCGCGCAGCTGCAGGTTCGCGTAGTACCCGCCGATCGGGTCGCGGGCGACACCGGCCTCGGTGCGGTGCACGGTCTGCCGCTGCGACTCGATCCGCGCCAGGCTCAGCGCACCCAGCCGCCACTGCGTCACTGACCCCGCGAACCCGTCCCGCAGGTCCGACTCGGGCGTCAGCGCCAGGAACGCCTCGCAGATCAGCTCGCGCCAGTGCGTGAACTGCCGCCCCGGTGCCAGCGCCGACGTCGTCCAGTAGCTGCGGTTGTCCACCGTGCGTCTCCTATGCCGCTCCCCGCTGTCATGCAACGCCCGGTCCGGGCCCGCCCGACATGGTTGCGACGTCCTTCCGACACCGTTTCATCCACGTGTACGGAAGTAGCCGTTCGCCGATCCGGTGAACATCAGCGGTACCGCGGCCCAGACGGCAACGATGTGCAGCCCTCTGGCCGCGGCGATCGCCCACCAGGTCAGGTCCGCGTCGTCGGCGAGGGCGGTCAGCGAGTTGCCGTCCGCCAGCCATGAGACCGGCTCGACGACCAGCGACAGCGTGCCGACGATGCCGAGCACCAGGGCGAGCGCGACCCGGGCCCAGTTGCGCCCCGCCCGCATCCTCACGGTGGTGAGGATCGCCGCGGCGTACACGGCGCACCGGAACAGCACGCCCGGCAGCGGGTTGTCGCCGGCCTGGCCGGACCCGACGACGACGACGGTTTCGATCGCGCCGAGCACGACGGCGGCGAGCCACAGCCCGGCGGAGGCGCGCACCGCGACGGGCGGCCGGCCGGTGGTCTGAAGAGTCATACCCTTCACTGTTCGCCGTCCCCGGCCGCCCGGCACACCCCCTGACCACCGGATCCGTGCTGCGGCTAGCCCCCGTACCGGCCGAGCATCGCCAACGCGTCCGACGTCATCGTCTCGATGATCTCGGCCGCCGGCAGCAACGACGTGACCAGCCCGACCCCCTGCCCCGCGAGCAGCGGCATCTCCTCCAGGTCGCCGGTGGTCAACCCGCGCATCGGCACGAGGTTGGAGAACCGGTGCATCGTCACCGTCTCCCCGCCCAGCACCGTCTCCCCGATCACCGGCAGGTCCTCCGGTGCCCCGGGCGCGTCCAGCCACTCGCGCACCACCCGGTTGCGCAGCACCCGCATCGGGTTGAAGTCCGGCGTCCCTGGCCCGAACATCGACGTGCTGACGGTCTCGGTGGCCTCGAAGCTCACCAGCCTGCTCTTGTACCCGTCGTGCGCCTCCGACTCCCCGGTGGCCACGAACCGTGTGCCGACCCACGCCCCGTCCGCGCCCAGCATCAGCGCCGCCGCCACCCCACGCCCGTCCGCGATCCCGCCCGAGGCCAGCACCAGCGCCGGCGCCACCGCGTCCACCACCAGCGGCACCAGCGCGAACACCGGCAGCGTCGCCGCGTTGTGCCCACCCGCCTCCTGCCCCTGCGCGACCACCACGTCGACCCCGTCGTCAACCGCCCGCTTCGCCGCGTCAACGTCACTGAGCTGCTCGAACACCCGCACCCCCGCGGCGTGCAACTGATCGATCCAGGCCCGCTTCGGATGCCCCCAGTGAAACGACACGACCGCCACCCCGGCCTCACACACCGCGTCGATCTGCGCCTGCTCCGTGAACACCGTGATGAAGTTGACGTTGAACGGCCGATCCGTCTTGTGCTGTATCGCCTTCACCGTCTGCGTCAACGCCGCCGCCGGCATGAGTCCCACCCCGAGCGATCCGAGCGCCCCCGCATTACTGACAGCCACCGGCAACTCCGGCGTCATCCCCACGAACGCCATGCCGGCCTGCGCGATCGGGGTGGTG
Source organism: Dactylosporangium sp. NPDC005555 (assembly GCF_040605635.1). Taxonomy (NCBI): domain Bacteria; kingdom Bacillati; phylum Actinomycetota; class Actinomycetes; order Micromonosporales; family Micromonosporaceae; genus Dactylosporangium; species Dactylosporangium sp. NPDC005555. The sequence continues at coordinate 92,001 of NZ_JBEXDG010000038.1, read as the reverse complement.
AGGCCGAACGCCTCCGTGAACCTGGTCCTGAGTCGCATACCCCGCACCGTGCCCGACCCGCCCCGCCGCCGTGTTGCCCCCCGCGCACCCCACGTCGCATTCCGTGCAGACGTCACCGACCCGACACCCGCACAGCTCCCGCCGTCCTGGTGCCGACCGCCCACGGCGGCTCCCCGACCAGCGGAAACTGGCCCTCACATGCGTGCCCGTCAGGCCCTGAAAGCCTGCGGACTGTGGTGCGCCCGGTAGGGATCGAACCTACGACCTTGGGATTAGAAGTCCCCTGCTCTATCCGCTGAGCTACGAGCGCATGTCGTCGGACAGGCTACCGCTTGTGGCGAAGGATTCGCTTGTGGGGAGCCAAATCGACGCTCTCAGGACAGCATTCATTGCCCTCCGGCACAAGCGGGTTCCGTTGGTGCGTCGCGGGATTCGCAGCGGGTGGCGACAGGATCACGCTTCGGGTCGTTCGGGTCCCCTCCGGCGTCTCCTCCCTTCGACTCCCGTGCCGACACGCCATTTTGAGGTCGCGCCCGCCCGGCCGTCACCGCATGCCCAGGTCGGCCGCCGTGCCTTCTCTACCGATTCCAACGTTATGCCAGGTCACACCCCGGTGACCGCGCCCGTCCCTAGTCCCCGTCCCCGGTCCCTGTTTCCCGTCCCCGTCCCCGTGCCCGTCCCCGTTTCCGTGGCTGCTCCCGTTCCCGTTCGGTGCTGGTAGCGTGCCCGGCTCGTTCGGATGCATGCCAGAGCCAGGCCGTCACCGTGCCTTCGGGCAGACCACGTGGCGTTCCAGGGCCTAGCCGTCACCGTCAGCTCAGGTCGGCCCGCGTGGCGTGCAGGGCCCAGTCCCGGCGCGCGCCGGCCGGTGCTCATGCGGCGTCGCGACAGATCCCGGACGGTGTTACCGGCGACGGACCTCCTTATCTCTCGACCGAGCGGACACGGTGGTGGGTCGTGACGCCGGGCGCCTCGGTGTCACGACCCACCTGGCTTGTCAGGCGGGCACCGCGACCCGGCCCCGGCTGCGTCTGCGCCGGCCGCCGCTCGGCTCGTCGGTCTCGTCCGGCGAGGTCTCCTCGTCGGAGACGCCCCCTTCACCCTCCCCGCCGGTCGCGCCGTCGCCCGTCGTGAGCTCCGCCGCGTTGTCAGGCGCGGTCGTGCCGCCCATCGCGGCGAATGCCGCACCGTCGAACGCGGCGTTGACCGCGTGGTCGAACTCGGTGAGGATGTCCTCCGCGAACGGGTCGCGCTCGGTGACGGCCGCCTTCGCCTCCGCGAACGCGTCCCGCTGGGCGGCGGCCTGCGCCTCCGCGAACGGGTCCTGCTCGGCGATGGCAGGCTCCTCCACGGTCGTGACGAAGCCGCCGAGCTCGGCGTCGTAGTCGCGCTGGCGGGGCAGGTCGTTGAGCTCCGTCACAGGCGTGGTCAGCTGGCCCGCGATCCTGGCGTCGGACAGCTCGTCGTCGATGGAGCTGGTCATCGTGCTGGTCTTGACCCGCGCGAACTTCGCCCGGCCACGCGTCAGGTCATGGCCGACGGTGGTGGCCTCCAGCTCGTAGGCCACCCGCTTGACGTGGTCCTCGGTCTCCCAGTTGCGGCTCGTCAGCCTGCCGGTGACGATGACCGGATCGCCGACGTGGACACTGCGGATCACGTTTTCCGCCAGCTGACGCCAGCAGGTCACGCGCAGCCGGAGCGTGTCGCCGTCGACCCAGCGCTCCTCGTGACGGTCGTAGCGCCGTGCTGTCGCGGCGACCTTGAAGTTCGTGACCAGCTTCTGGCTCTCTCCCAGCCGGCGGCAGTCAGGCTCGTTGAGCACGTTGCCGACGATGGTCACCGTCGTCTCGTTCATGTCCGTCTCCTCCCGTGTTATGGACTCGGGAGGCAGCATCGGTCAATTCACGTGGTCCCCGCTCGCGGCCGAGGCCGGATCTGTGGATAACCGGCCGCTTGTGGACAACCTCATGGCACGCAGGATGCTGTGGGACGCGCGGGCGCGCGACGTACGGACTCAGAAGCCGGCGTGGGCGAGGTTCGGGGTGAACACCGCCCAGGCCCCGCGGCGGCGGACCAGCAGTTTGCGTGACAGCAGGTGCGGGTCACCCGCGAAGAAGATCCTGTCGATCGCGCGCCGGACCTTCGCGACGCCGGGCGGGGAGTGGGAACCGGTCACGATCACCACGTCACGGGCGGGGACGCCGACCACCAACTCGCCGGGGACGGCCCGCTCCAGGCCCGCCCAGAACGGCTCGGCGAGCAGCAGCGTCGATGCGACCCCGTCGAACTGCAGCATCAACGCGGGCGGCTGGCCGTGGACCTGCGCGGCGCCGAGCCGGCTGTCGAGGTTGTGCCCGGCCTGGCGGCGCAGCATCCGGCGGGGCATCTCCATGCGTTGCAGGTCCGCCCAGGTGACGAGGCGTTGCCCGTACGGAGGTCCGAAGCTGTACCCCACCCCGAGGCCGCCCATGAACTCGTCGAGCACGGGCGCGTGCACATCGTCGCGACGGACCTCGCGAAGCGGTGCGAGAACGGGGAGGAGCATGGGCTGCACGCTTGCAAGGTAAGACGGTGACGGATGTGAGACAAGCTCTTGTTTTTGCACCATTTGCTTGCTAGTGCGCCGGAGGGCCGCCGCGAAAAATTGTCGGTGGGGGTCGGTAGTGTCCCGCGCATGGCGAATCGAAGACTCCAAGCCGATGCGATCGGGATGGTGCTGGGCGGTGTGCTGGACGCCGTGTTCGGCGATCCCCGCAGGTGGCACCCTGTCGCGGGGTTCGGGCGGTTCGCCGGCGCGGTCGAGCGGCGCACGTATGCCGACGACCGGGCCGCGGGAGCGCGGTTCACCGCTGTGGCGGTAGGGGTCCCCGTCGCGCTGGCAGCGGTGGCGGCCTGGCTGACCAGGCGCAGGCCGATCGCCCGCACTGTGCTGGTCGCGGGTGCGACCTGGGCCGCGCTGGGCGGCACGAGCCTCGCCCGTGAGGGACGGGTGATGGCCGACCGGCTCGACGGCGGCGACCTGGAGTCCGCGCGGGCGCAGCTGCCCAATCTCTGTGGGCGGGACCCGGCGGCCCTCGGGCCGCCCGAGCTGGCCCGGGCGACGGTGGAGTCCGTCGCGGAGAACACGTCCGATGCCGTTGTCGGCCCCCTGTTCTGGGGAGCGGTCGCGGGTCTGCCCGGCATCGTCGGGTATCGCGCGGTCAACACGCTCGACGCGATGGTCGGGCATCGCTCCGCGCGGTACGCGAAATTCGGCACGGCCTCGGCGCGCCTCGACGACCTGGCCAACCTGGTGCCGTCGCGGGTGACGGCGGCATTGACGGTCGCGGCGGCCCCTGTCGTCGGCGGGCGGCCCGGCGAGGCGCTGCGGGTGTGGTTGCGGGACGGAGGGCGGCACCCGAGCCCGAATTCGGGGCAGTGCGAGGCCGCTGCCGCCGGCGCGCTCGGCATCCGGTTGGGCGGCCGCAACGTGTATGGCTCCCGCGTCGAGGACCGGCCGCACCTCGGCGACGGCGGGCCGCCCGCGCCACGCGACGTGCGCCGTGCCGCGACCCTGTCCGTCGTGGTCGGCGTGGCCGCCCTCGGGCTGGCGTATGCGGCCAGGGCCGGCACCGCCAAGCGGCGCAGCGGTGCCGAGCGGCGCAGCGGTGCCGAGCGGGATCGGGGGACGGTGTGAGCGGGTTGCTGGTCGCCGGGACCACGTCCGACGCGGGCAAGAGCATGCTCACCGCCGGGATCTGCCGCTGGTTGCACAGGCGTGGCGTCGACGTGGCGCCGTTCAAGGCGCAGAACATGTCCAACAACTCGGCGATCGCGGTCGACGGCGGAGAGATCGGCCGAGCGCAGGCGCTGCAGGCGTATGCGTGCGGGCTGGAGCCGAGCGTCAGGTTCAACCCGGTGCTGCTCAAGCCGGGTTCCGACCGCACCAGCCAGGTCGTCGTCCTCGGGCAGGCAACCGGGCACATCGGCGCCCGTAACTACCACGAGATCAAGGACCGGCTTCGCGGGACGGTCCTGGAGACGCTGCGTGAGCTGCGCGCGAAGCACGAGGTGGTGATCTGCGAAGGCGCCGGGAGCCCCGCCGAGATCAACCTGCGGGCGGGCGACCTGGCCAACATGGGACTCGCCCGGGCGGCGGAGCTGCCGGTGATCGTCGTCGGTGACATCGACAGAGGAGGGGTGTTCGCCGCGCTGTACGGCACCCTCGCCCTCCTCGACGCCGACGACCAGGCCCTGGTGTCCGGCTTTGTGATCAACAAGTTCCGCGGGGACTCGGGACTGCTCCAGCCGGGGCTCGACTCGCTCAAGGAGCTGACGGGGCGGCCGACGTTCGGGGTGGTGCCGTGGTCCAACGAGCTGTGGCTCGATGGTGAGGACTCGCTCGCTTATGACGGGCGGGTGCTCGGCCGGCCCGCGCCGCCGCGCGGCGGGCAGTGGCTGCGGGTCGCCGTGGTCCGCCTGCCCAGGGTCTCCAACGCCACCGACGCCGAGGCCCTCGCCGCGGAGCCCGGCGTCCAGGTGCGGCTCACGGTCGAGCCGGCCGACCTCGCCGACGTCGACCTCGTCGTGCTGCCCGGCAGTAAGTCCACCGTGGACGACCTGCGGTGGTTGCGGGAGCGTGGCCTGGCGGACGCGGTGCTGGCCCATGCGGCGTCCGGCCGGCCGGTGCTCGGGATCTGCGGAGGGTTCCAGATGCTGTCCGAGCGGATCTCCGACGACGTGGAGAGCCGCCGCGGTGTGGTGCAGGGGCTTGGGCTGCTGCCGGTGGAGATCACGTTCGCGGCTCGGAAGACCCTCGGACGGGTGAGCGGGACCGGGCTCGGGTCGCAGCCGGTGCGGGGCTACGAGATCCACCACGGCCTGGTGAGCCGGGCGGCCGACGGGCTGACGCCGATGATCCGCCTGGCCGACGGCACGGGGGAGGGCGCCGTCTCCGGCAACGTGTTCGGCACGCACTGGCACGGGGCGTTCGAGACCGATGGGTTCCGTCGGGCGTTCCTGGCGGAGGTGGCCCGCCTCGCCGGCCGCCACGGGTTCGAGGTCGCGCCGGACACGTCGTTCGCGGCGCTGCGGGAGCGGACCGTCGACGTCCTGGGCGACCTGGTGGAGGAGCATCTCGACACGGAGGCGCTGTGGCGGCTCGTCGAGGGCGGCGCGCCCTCGGGCCTGCCGACCGTCGTGCCGGGCCTGAGGCCAGCAGCTCCGGGCTCGCCGAGCACATCGAACCACGCGCCGGCTCCACGAGAGGGCCCATCGGGTTCGCCGGGAGACGTGGCGGAGACGAGCAAAATGGAGAGAGCGGGCGGCGTGGTGGATGGGGAGGCGCGATGAGAGCCGGGGGAGGGCGCGTCGGGACGTACGACGGGCTTGCCAAGGAGATCCTGGGCCGGGAAGCGCAGCTGGGTGACGTGCGGCTCGTGGCGGTCGACGGGCGGGCAGGGTCGGGGAAGACCACGTTCGCGGGGCGGTTGGCGCGGGCGTTGCGGCACGCCGGGATCGACGTCGCCGAGCTGCACACCGACGACTTTCTCGACGGATGGGCGGATCTGGAGGCGTGGCGGCCGCGGCTGGAGGAATGGGTGTTCGCGCCGTTCAAGGCGGGCGAGGACGCCAGGTGCCGGCGGTACGACTGGGCCGCGGAGCGGCTGCGCGAGGAGTGGGAGCCGCTGCGGCGGCCTGAGGTGCTGATCGTCGAAGGCGTCGGGAGCGCGGCGGTGCAGGATCTGACGCTCGCTGTGTGCGTGCGGGCGCCTGAGGCGTTGCGGCTGGAGCGGGGGCTGATCCGTGACGGTGAGGCGCTGCGGCCGCAGTGGGAGCGGTGGATGGCCGGCGAGGACCGGTTCTTCGGGGACGGCAGGGTGCTGCGGCGCGTTGACGTGCACGTGGACGGGGCGCCGGGTGAGGAACACGATCCGCAGAATGAGTACTTCATCCTCGCGGGCGGGTAGACGCAGCTTGCGCGGGTGCGGGACGATCCGGGAGGCGGCCGGACACGATCCGGAGGCGACGGGGAGGCGGAACGTATGACCACGAACGACGTGCAACGCCGGCGGGTGGTGCTGACCGGGATCAGTTCCCGGGCCTGGGAGCACCCGGCGGACAGGGGCGCCCTGGTGGCGCTACGGGAGTTGCGCGGGTTCGACGACGCGCTGAAGTCGCTGCACGCGCTGTGGAACGAGCGGGCGTGGCGGCTGGAGTTCCTCGGCAACGCGATCCGCGTCGACCACCGGCAGTTTCCGCGGGTGCACCGGCTGATGGCGGAGGCCGCCGCTTCGCTGGACGTCGCGGAGCTGCCGGAGCTGTTCGTGCACAGCGACCGGTCGATCAACGGTATGTGCGTCGGCATGTCGAAGCCGTTCATCGTCATCAACCGGGGCTGCCTGGAGCTGCTCGACGACGAGGAGCTGCGGTGCTTGCTCGGGCACGAGCTGGGGCACCTGGTCAGCGGCCACGCGGTGTACCGGACGATGGTGCTCATCCTGACGGACTGGGCGGTGCGCCTCGCGTGGCTGCCGGTCGGGTCGATGGTGCTGCGGGCGATCGTGGCCGCGCTCATGGAGTGGTGGCGCAAGGCGGAGCTGTCCGCGGACCGGGCCGGGCTGCTCGCGTGCCAGGACCCGGCGGCGTCGCTGCGGCTGTCGATGAAACTGGCCGGCGGCGGTGACCTGTCGGAGGTCGACACGACGGCGTTCCTGGAGCAGGCGGCGGAGTTCGAGCGGGCCGGCGACCTGCGGGACAGTCTCATCAAGATCCGGATGGTGACCGCACGGTCGCACCCGATGCCGGTGGCACGGGCCGCCGAGGTGCGGGCGTGGATCGACAGCGGGGAGTACGGGCGAATCCTCGGCGGCGAGTATCCGCGTCGCGCCGACGACGGGGACGCGTCGGTCAGCGAGGAGATCAAGGCGGCGGCCGCGTCGTACCGGGAGGCGTTCTCCCGTTCGCAGGACCCGCTGGTGTCGCTGCTGCGCAAGCTCGGCGACGGAGCGTCGGAGGTCGGCGACTGGGTCGGCGCCGGTGCGGGCAAGATGCGCGGCTGGATGCGCGGCAACGGCTCAGGAGAGAACGGCTCGGGCGGAAACGGCTCAAGCGGGACGGACGGCAGCAACCCGGCGCCGTAGGTCGGACAGAGCGGGGGCCGGACAGAGCGGGGGCCGGACAGAGCGGGGGCCGGACAGAGCGGGGGCCGGACAGAGCGGGGGCCAGACCAGCTGGAGGTCAGACCAGCTGGAGGCCGGACAAAGCAAAGGTCAGACGAGCCCGAGGCCGGACGAGCCCGAAGCCGGACCAGCCCGAAGCCGGACCAGCCGGAGGTCAGACCGGAGAAGATGCTCGGAAACGGGTCCGGCGGGGCGGGCGGCGGCACGGCGCAGTAAGTTCCAAGGCATGACTGTGCTCACCGACGAAGAGCTCCGCGCCGCGATCCGGCGGGAGATGCCAGGTGTCCGTGCCGACCTGGAGCGGCTCGTGCGCATCCCGGGCATCGCGTTCACAGGGTTCGACCACAGCCACGTCGAGCGTTCCGCCGAAGCCGTGGCGGAGCTGCTCCGCGGGGCGGGGATCCCTGACGTGCGGCTGGTCCGCAAGGGTGGGCAGCCCGCGGTGCTGGGACGCAAGCCGGCGCCGCCCGGAGCGCCGACGGTCCTGCTGTACGCGCACCACGACGTCCAGCCGATCGGTGACCGCTCCCAGTGGCTGAGCGACCCGTTCGAGCCGGAGGAGCGCGACGGCCGCCTGTACGGGCGCGGCACCGCCGACGACAAGGCCGGCGTGATGGCGCACATCGCGGCGCTGCGGGCGTTCGGCGAGGACCTGCCGGTCGGGGTGGTGGTGTTCATCGAGGGTGAGGAGGAGTTCGGCTCCGAGTCGCTGGAGGATCTGCTCCGCGAGTATCGCGACGAGCTCGCCTCCGACGTCATCGTGATCGCCGACTCCGGCAACTGGGACGTCGGCCAGCCGGCGCTGACGACGGGCCTGCGGGGGATCGTCAACGGGTTCTTCGAGGTGAAGGTACTGCAGCAGGCCGTGCACAGCGGCATGTTCGGCGGGGCCGTGCCCGACGCGCTGATCACCCTGTCGCGGCTGATCTCGACGCTGCACGACGACGCCGGTGACGTCGCGGTGGAGGGTCTGGTCTCCACGAGCAGTGCGCCGCTGGACTACCCCGAGGACCGGTTCCGTGAGGAGGCCGGCCTGCTCGACGGGGTCGAGTTCATCGGCAGTGGGCGGCTGGTCGAGCGGCTGTGGACGAAGCCCGCGATCTCGATCCTCGGCATCGACGCGCCGCCGACGGAAGGCGCCCCGAACGCACTGATCCCGGCCGCGAAGGCCAAGTTCAGCGTGCGGATCGCACCTGGTGACGAGGCGCAGCGGGTGTACGACACGATGACGGCCCACCTGGAGCGGCACGCACCGTGGGGCGCGCAGGTCACGGTGACCCTCGAGCAGCTCGGTGAGCCGTGCGTGATCGACGCGACCGGCCCGTTCTACGAGGCGGCCCGGCAGGCGTTCACGGAGGCGTGGGACGGCGTGACCCCGGTCGACATGGGTGTCGGTGGCTCGATCCCGTTCATCGCCACGTTCCAGGAGCTCTTCCCGAAGGCGTCCATCCTGGTCACCGGCGTGGAGGACCCGAGCACCAGGGCGCACGGGCCCAACGAGAGCCTCCACCTCGGCGAGTTCGAGCGCGTCTGCATCGCCGAGGCCCTCCTCCTCGCAAAGGTGGCAAAGGCCGCATAGATAACAGCGTCACCCCCGCGGGGGCAGCTTTACCACGCTCACGAAGAACTCGTCGATCTGCCGGACGACCGCGATGAAACTGTCGAAGTCGACCGGCTTCGTCACGTACGCGTTGGCGTGCAGCGAGTAGCTGCGCAGGATGTCCTCGTCGGCCTGCGAGGTGGTCAGGACCACGACCGGGATGCGGCGCAGGTCCGGGTCCTCCTTGATGGCCTGCAGGACCTGCCGCCCGTCGACCCGGGGCAGGTTCAGGTCCAGCAGGATCAGGTCGGGCCGCGGGGCGTCCGCGTGCGCACCCTCACGGCGCAGGTAGGACAGTGCCTCCTCGCCGTCCTGGACGACGTTGAGCTTGTTGCGGACCTTGTGCTCCTCGAACGCTTCCTGCGTCATCAGCACGTCGCCCGGGTCGTCCTCAACCAGGAGCACCTCGATCGGCAGGGACGACTCCCTGGGTGCGGTCATCGAACGGACTCCTCAAGCTCAAGCACAGGGGCATCAGAAACGGGGACGGGAATCGTGAACCGGAACAGCGTACCTTCGGCCTGCGAGGGGTCGATCCAGATCCGGCCGCCGTGGTATTCGACGATCTTCTTCGCGATCGCGAGGCCGATGCCGGTGCCCGGGTAGGCGTCCTTGGCGTGCAGCCGCTGGAAGATGACGAAGACCTTGTCGGCGAACTCCGGCTCGATGCCGATGCCGTTGTCCTCGACGCTGAACTCGTACTCGTCGCCGTCCTGCCGGCTGTCGATGACGATGCGCGGCGTGCGGTCCGGGTGCCGGAACTTCAGGGCGTTGCCGATGAGGTTGCTGAAGAGCGCGCCGAGCAGCGGCTCCTCACCTCGCACGACGGGCAGGTCGGTGAAGATGATCTCGGCGTCGGTCGTGGCGCGCTGCGACTCGAACTGCTCGGCCGAGTCGACGACCACCTTGTTCAGGTCGATGTCGTTGAAGCCGCTGGTCAGCCGGCCGATGCGGGAGAAGGCCAGCAGGTCGTTGATCAGCCGTTGCATGCGCTGGGCGCCGTCCACGGCGAAGGCGATGTACTGGTCCGCGCGTTCGTCGAGCTGCCTGGCGTACCGACGCTGCAGCAGCTGGCAGAAGGAGGCGACCTTCCGCAGCGGCTCCTGCAGGTCGTGCGAGGCGACATAGGCGAACTGCTCGAGGTCGCGGTTGGACCTGGTGAGCTCGGCGGCCTGCTGCTCCAGCATCCGGTTGGCCTCCTCGACCAGCCGGCGGGCCTCCACGACGTCCCGCAGCTCGGTGTTGATCCGGCGGCGCATCGTGTCGACGTCGGCCGCCAGGGCCGCGAGCTCGGGCGGGCCGCCGCCGGTGATCTCGTGGTCGTAGTCGCCGGCGGCGACCATGCGCACCTCGGCCGCGAGCTCCGTGACGGGCCTGGTCACCAGCCGCCGCAGCAGCAGCGCCAGCGACGCGCCGGCCACGATGATCACGATCCCGGCGAAGACGAGGAGCAGGATCAGGATGTTGCCGGAGGAGCGGACCTGCGCGGCGACCCCGTCGCGCCGGGCCTCCAGGGCGGTGCGCAGCGCGTTGATCCGGTCGGAGGCGGCGGTGTAGACGGCTCTGGAGGTGTCCGTCGGCGTCGCGCGTTCGGCGCTGGGACCCTGCGCGCGGGTCTGCGCGATCAACGGTTCGGTGATCTCGCGCCGGTACCGCGAGGTCGCCGCCGCGATGTCGTGGACGGCGCTGAGCAGGGCGGGCTCGTCGGCCAGCAGCCGCTCGGAGTCGGCGAGGATCTCCGTCTCGGCCTGCTGGGCGGCCCGGTACGTGTCGAGGTCACTGTCCTTGGCGGTCAGCAGGAACGTCCGCGCGCTCGTCTGCTGGCGCAGCAGCTGCGAGTACAGCTCCTCGGTGTTGATCAGCGCCGGCGTGAGCCGGTCCATGACCTTCGCCGTGTCGGCCCGGTTGGCGGCCGCGGCGACGGTCGCGCTCACCGCGAGGATCCCGAGCACGCCCGCGACGACCGCGCACAGCGCGATGATCCGGCGCCAGAGCGACCATTTGGTGGGGTTCATCCCGTACTCCTAGGGTCCAGCAGCAGTACGGCGATGTCATCGGACAGCGGGCCGCCGTTGTGGCCCTCGGCCTGCGCCGCGAGCCAGGCGGGCAGGTCGCGGGGCTGCGCGCCGCCACGGTTGCGCAGGACCTCGACGATCCCCTCGATGCCGAGGCGCTCCCCGCCGGACACGTCCGGGGCGGCACCCCCTTCGATCAGGCCGTCGGTGTACAGCAGCAGCTGCCAGCCGGGCTCGCCGAGGCGCACCTCGGTGGCCGGGCGGGGCACGCCCTGCAGCACGCCGAGCACGAGGCCCGGCTGGACGTCGCACGGCTCGACCCGGTCCCCGGCGATGACGATCGGCGGCGGGTGCCCGGCGAGCCGGATCCGCGCGGTGCCCTCGGCCAGGTTGACGGTGGCGACCGCGACGGTCGCGAACAGCTCGTCGGAGCGCCGCTCGCTGACCAGCACCTGCTCCAGGGAGTCCAGAACGTGGTCCTCGGGCACCCCGGCCAGCACGAGGGCCCGCCAGGCGACGCGCAGCGCCACCCCGAGCGGGGCCTCGTCGACGCCGTGCCCGCACACGTCACCGATGAGCAGGTGCAGGTGGGTGCCGTCGGTGCCGATCGCGTCGAAGAAGTCGCCACCGAGCAGCCCCCGGTCGCGGCCCGGGCGGTAGATCGACCACAGGTCGGCCTCGACCCCGGCCATGATCGGCTTGGGCAGCAGACCGCGCTCGAGCCGGGCCGACTCCGCCTGCCGCAGCTCCGACTCGCGCAGCAGCCTGGCCTGCTCGTCGGCCCGCTTCCGTTCGACGGCATACCGGACGGCGCGCGACAGACCGGTACCGTCGACGGCGCCCTTGACGAGATAGTCCTGTGCGCCCTCGGCGACGGCCGCGGTGCCCAGGTGCTCGTCCTCCAGGCCGGTGAGCACGCACACCGCGACCCTGCCCGCGTCCTGGAGCACCAGCCGCAGCCCGTCCAGCCCGCTCGCGTCGGGCAGGCCGAGGTCGAGCAGGACGCAGTGCACCTCGCGCAGCAGCGGGCGGGCCTCGCGCATCGTCTGCGCCACCCGCACGTCGAACGGGGCGCCGGCCTCCGCCAGCAGCTCCTGGACCAGGAACGCGTCGCCGGGGTCGTCCTCGACGAGCAGCACCCGGATGCGCTCCCCGGTGTGCAGGCCGAGGCGGCGATTGCGCAGTTCAGCCGTCGTGCCGACGTCGGCCATGCTCACACCCTCCCGGAGGGGGCGGTAATTGTCGCGCGGCACACATGGGGACGATCCTTCCCTACCTGACGACTTGGTGCACGTGCGGGTGCAGTGTCTCAGCCGTAGTGGCCGCCGTCACCACACGCCTGCCGCGTCCTACCGATGGATAGGCTTTCGCGCGTGCACGGGCTCGAGAACATCGTCGGACTGATCGCGGTCGTCGTCGCCACCTCTGTCGTGGCGCGGCGCATCGGTGTGCTGTCACCCATCCTGTTGGTCCTGGTCGGCATCGGCATCTCGTTCATTCCGGGGGTGCTCGAGATCGAGCTCGACCCGGAGATGGTGCTGCTCGGGATTCTTCCGCCCATCCTGTACGTGGCGGCGCTGGAAACCTCGGTCCCGGCGTTCCGGTTCAACCTCCGCCCCATCCTGCTGCTCGCGGTCGGGCTGGTCCTCTTCACCGCGGCGGCCGTCGGCTTCACGCTCCACGCGCTCCTGCCACAGGTCCCGCTCGCGATGTGCTTCGCGCTCGGCGCGGTCGTCGCGCCGCCGGACGCCGTCGCCGCCACCGCGGTCGCCAGGCGCATCGGCCTGCCGCGGCGGATCGTCACCGTGCTGGAGGGCGAGAGCCTCATCAACGACGCGACCGCGCTGGTCACCCTCCGGGTCGCGGTCGCCGCCGGGATCGGCCAGGCCGTCGACGCCTGGTCGATCACCCGGACGGCCTCGATCGCCGTGCTGGGCGGGGTCGGCATCGGCGTCGTCGGCGGCATCGTCCTCGGCTACCTGCACAAGAAGATCCAGAACCCGCTCATCGACAACGCGCTGTCGCTGCTCACCCCCTGGCTGGTGTTCCTGCCCGCGGAGAGCATCCACGCCTCCGGCGTCGTCGCGGTCGTCGTCACCGGGCTCGCCCTGGGCCACAAGATGCCGACGCTCATGTCGGCCGCCTCCCGCCTGCAGATGGACGCCTTCTGGCGGATGGTGAAGTTCCTGCTCGAAGGGTCGGTCTTCCTCCTCGTCGGCCTGCAGCTACGGGCGCTCATCGAGGAGGTCGTGGGCTTCACCTTCTGGTTCACGATGGGCTGCCTCGCCGCGGTGGTCGGCGTGGTGATCGTGGCCCGGATCGTGTGGCTCTTCCCCACGGTGTACCTCGCCCGGCTCATCCCACGCGTCCGCCGCCGCGACCCCGCTCCGGCGTTCGCCGCGCCCGCCGTCATCTCCTGGGCCGGCATGCGCGGTGCCGTCACCCTCGCCGCCGCGCTCTCCCTGCCGGCACCCGGCGAGGCCGGGGACTATCCGCGCGGACTCTTCGTCATCCTGGCCTTCGGCGTCATCGTCGCCACGTTGGTACTGCAGGGAGCGACGCTGCCCGCGGTCGCGCGCCGGCTCAAGGTGCCGGGCGACGACGAGAAGGAGGACGCGCTCGCCGAGGCCTCCGTGCAGCACGAGGCGAGCCGCGCCGGCAAGGCCCGCCTGGAGGAGGTCGCCGCCGACGCGCCCGACGGCGTGGTCGAGCGGCTGCGGCAGGGCGCGCTCAGCCGCTCCAACCTCGCCTGGGAGCGCCTCGGCCGGTCCGACCGGGAAACGCCGTCCGCCGCGTACGCCCGTCTGCGACGCGAGATGCTGAACGCCGAACGGGACGTCTTCCGCAAGGCCCGCGACAGCGGCAAGATCCCCGAGGAGACGCTGCGTCAGGCGCAGCGGGACATGGACCTGGAAGAGTCACTGCTGGAGCGAGGAGATCTGTGAGCTGCGCGCACATCGAGTCTGCGGAGAAGCTGGACATCCCGGACGTTGAGGGGTGTCCGGAATGCGTCGAAATGGGCTTCACGGACTGGGTACACCTCCGGCAGTGCCTCACCTGCGGGCACGTCGCGTGCTGCGACTCCTCCCCACGCAGGCACGCCACGCAGCACTTCCTCACCACGCACCACCCCGTCATGCGCTCGATCGAGCCCGGCGAGTACTGGCGCTGGTGTTACCTGGACGAGACCATCGGCTAGTCCTACCTGCGGGTACGTGTCTCTCAGCGGTTTCTAAGGAGACGCCCGACACAATCATCACCAGTTGGGCATGGAGTGGGGTGCATTCGTGTTGCCATGGTCAACGGGGAATGGCCGGCTGACGACGGGGTAGGGGGCGGACCATGGTGAGCAGGCGATGGTAGACGCGGTCATGGACCTGGTGGCGGCGCCCAGTGTCCTCTACGTCACGATCCTCGTGCTCCTCACCGTCGACGCGTTCGTCCCGGTCGTCCCGGCCCAGGCCCTGATGATCGGCGGCGGCATCCTCTCCACCACCGGCCACGTCGAGCTGCTGCTCCTCGTCGGCGCGGGCGCCCTCGGCGCGGTCTCCGGCGACCTGCTCGCCTTCCTGCTCGGCCGCCGCCTGGCCCGCCGCGACGCCGGCGCCCCCGACCGGCTCACCCGCCGCAAACCCCGGGCGATCACCCTCCGCCTCAACGAAGCCATGCGCAAGCACATCTTCCTCGCCGTGCTCCTGTGCCGCTTCGTCCCCGCCGGCCGCATGATCACCGCGATCTACGCCGGCCGCAACGGCGTCTCGACCCGCCGCTTCGCCACCTACGACGTCGTCGCCGCCACCCTCTGGGCCACCTACGGCGCCCTGCTCGGCCACTTCGGCGGCGAGGCCATCGAGGACTCGTCCTGGCTCCCGCTCACCCTGGTCGGCGCCGCCGCCCTGCTCTTCCTCGCGGGCGCCCCGCTCCTCGGCCTGGCCGGCCGCCTCCGCAAGCGCACCACCGAGCCGGCCGCCGCCGTCGCCCTGCTGCCCGCCTCCTCCGCTGTCGCCGCTGAGCCGGCCCCGTCCGCGCAGCCGGCCCTGTCCGCGCAGCCGGCCCTGTCCGCGCAGCCGGCCGCGGCCGCCCACCTGGCTGTCGCCGCCGGGCCGGTGCTGACCACGTCCGGTGCTCAGCCGAACGGGGGCACCGGCACCGCCGCGAGCGGCGACGCGAAGTCCGGCCGCCCGACCAGGGGCATGTTCAACGGCCGTCTGTCCGGCCGTTCCATCGTCGGCGGGGGCCTCGCCGCGAAGGTCGGCCTCGTCGCCCGGGTCGTCCGCGCCGCGGGCAGCATGCCGGTCGTCGCCGCGCCCCAGCCGCCCCGCCGCCGCTGCCGCCGCACCGCGATGGAGACCCTCGCCGCCGCCGAGCCGATGGCCGCGATCGAGGTCCTCGTCGCCGCCGAGGCCGTCGCCGCCGCGGAGTCGGTCGTCGTCCAGGTCAACGGCCTCCAGAACGCCAGCTGACCGCTCCCTTCGAAACAGGCGGGTCCCCCGGTGTCCGGGCCGGCAAGGTCCCGCGACCGAGGCTGGCGGGTCGGCGGGCTCCTCGCCTCGAGGCCGCCGAGTCGGCTAGGTCCTGCGCCTGAGGCTGCCGAGCTGGGCAGGCTCCCGGGCGTGGTGGCTCGGGAGTCTGTGCGGCAAATCAGCGGGGCGTCGCCCGCACCGTGATCCCCGGACGATTGGAGGCAGGGCTGCCGGATTCGTTCGGATCAGTGCATCACCGCGGGAGATGGGCGATCAGATGGCGCGGCGGGAAAGGGCGTCGCATGATCTCAAAACGGTTTCGGCTGGCAGGGCCGCCGAATGCATTCGGGATCATGAGAATGCTGAAACTGGTGCCGGAATGCGCCCGATTGGTCGTGGGGGTTGTGAGTTGTCCGGGGCGGTGCCGGATCGTGGGCATCGCCCACCAATGGTCATGAATGGTGGCGGTTGGCAATCGTGGGGTGGTGACGGGAAAGGCAGGGGCGCGGTGCCTGGATCGGCGCCGCGCCCCTGCCTGATGGTCCCGCGAAGTTACATGCCGATCTGCTGGCCGTTGTCGTTCCAGGTGTTGTTGCTCCATTGGGGAAGCTGGGACGCCTTGAACGCCTGGGTGCCGTAGTAGCCGCCCTTGGGCCAGAAGCCGCCGCCCGACTGGCGCATGAACTTGTTGTTCGTGACCTTGCCGTTAGTGATCTTGTAGTTGGCGTCGTACCAGTAGAACGAGTAGCCGCCGCCGTTCATCAGGTTGCTGTCGACGATGACGTCGTTGATCGAACCGATGTCGGCCTTGAGCAGGATGCACGACGTCTGGGTGTGCTGGTTCTCCAGGCGGTTGTGCAGGATGCGGACGTACACGGCGTTCGTCGACTGGATGACGTCGTTGTGCTGCGCGGAGCCGGTGCCGCCCGGGTCGTGCAGCCAGGAGTCCTGGACCGTGCCGCGGCCGTCGATGCGCAGGATGTCACCGGAGCCGTGGGCGTTGACCCGCAGCAGGGTGTAGCCGGTGCGGCCGATGAGGGCGATGCCACCGGTCGAGGCGTCCTTGAGCTGCCCGTCGATCTCGGTGTCCTCGATGCGCAGGTTCGCGTTGTCGTCGGTGGAGGTCACGGCCTGGACGTTGGCCACGCGGATCCGGCTGTTGCGGATCGTCACGTTCTTGGCCTTGATCTCCAGGTGGCCGTTGATGTCCTTGCCGTCGATGACCGTGCCGGCGACCGTGATGGTCATCGGGCCGGTGTACGGCGTCAGCGTCACCTTCTTGCGGGTGTCACCGGCCAGGCCCTGCGGATAGCCCGTGTTGTGCGCGGCCGGGTAGCCGGCGACCGTGTAGGTCGCGGGCACGCCTCCGCCGTTGCCCGGCGCGGGCGGCTTCGTGCTCGACGACGCGCCCTTGGAGGGTGACGCGGAGGCCGACGCGGAGGCCGAGGGCGAGGCGGAGGAGACCGGCGCGACGCTGGTCGAGGTGGACGGCTGGGCGTTCGTCGGGCCGACGGTCGGGCGGCCGGCCGAGCCGGTCGCCGGCAGGTCCTTGCAGGCGCTCAGTCCGCCGCCGGCGAACAGGGCCGCGGCGACGATGCCGACGCTCGTGCGGCGTAACACGCTGCGGGTCGTAGTGGTGGAAGTGCTGTTCATGTGCTGGGAATCCTCCCGGATCAGTCGACATCCGTCAGTCGACGCGGCCTCAGGCCTGTCGGAGCTATTCGGCGTGAATGCTCGGTTGGTGATTCCGCTCCTTACTTTCGACTGCGTATGTCTTGCGAGGAAACCGGGCGCGATTCATTCTCGGCAATGCCGTCAAGATCGGCGCTCGGTATGTCGCTCACAACCTTGCGTAACTGTTTCCGGGTCGAAGCATGCCACGGCTCGCCGGGTGAGTGAAACCCTGCGAGGTGCCGTTGCGGCTACCTTTAGGATTCTTAAGTCGTGCCTAAGAAATAGCACGACTATAAAGCGGCACGATAGCCCCGGATCGGGCATATCGGCGCGCGCCGAGAGTGGTCCAGATCACTCTATCGTGCGCGCAGCGGCTGTAGCGGTCTTCAAGGTCGCCACGTTGTGGTGAACCATACAGCCAGATAGCCATCCGGCCTAGACATGACGGGTGTGACTTAGGCCGGATGGCAGATAAGGTGAAATATCCGGAATGGCGGACGGCTGGCTACGCGCGGAACGGGTCGTGATCCGTGAGCAGCTTGTCGAGGCGCGCCTGGTCGACCCGCTGGACGACGCCCGTGGACTCCTGGTGGTCCCGGACGCACTTGGCAAGGGTGAACGCCGACGTGACGGTGTAGAGCAACCCGATGGCGAGAAACGCGCGCATCCACTGGTTGACCGGCAGGTAGGCGATGCCGATGCCGAGGCCGACCACCGCGACCCCGAACGAGACCGCGGACTGCAGGAAGAACGCCGTGGTGGTCTTCGCGGGAACTGGTGATGTCATGCCATGAGTCTCGGCACCGCCGGGTGGAGCGTCCTGAGTCGAGCTACTCAACTCAGGGCGGGTACCGGCAGCTCGATCTTGTGAGCCCGCTGCCACGCGTCGACGACCTCGTCGGTGACGTGCGCGCGGAAGTAGTCGTTGGCGCTCAACCGGTTGGTCACCAGCTCCTCGCCCTCGGCCAGGAGACTCGCCGGCACGAGACGGAACTCGTGCTGCACGGCGGCGCTGAGCCGGCGGTGCCCGTCGATGACGTAGTAATCCGGCCCGGAGTGCCCGATCGTCAACGGTTCGAGCGCCTGCGGCCCGGCCTCACCGATCTCCGTGACGACGGCGTCCTCCAGGACGTCGAACGACCGCGTCGGATAGATCCGCATCGGGTCGAGCAGCAGCAGCGGCGGGCGCTCGCGGAGGATGTCGCCGCCGAGACGGCCCTCGAACGCGTCCACGATCATCGCGACGATGTCGTCGGGGCGGGCCCGGGTGCTGTCGCACACCAGGTCGTAGTTGCGCAGGCGGAGCTTGTCGGCACCGTACCGCGTCAGGAAGCGCACCCGCTCGCTCTCGCTGCGCCCGTGCAGCCGCTCCTTGGCCTCCTCGAGCGTCGCGTAGCGCTCGACCTCGCTGTGCGGGCGGGCCAGGACGCGACGGGCGGCCTCGTTGGGCTCGGTGATGAGGTGCACCTTGAACGCGTCGTGGAAGAAGAACCACGCGAGGCGGCTGTCGACGATGAGCTGCTCACCGGACTTGGCGATGTTGCTCTGCAGCTCGTCGACGGCGCTGTCGATCGCGTCGTCGAGCTCGGCGTGGAGGTTGAGCTGCAGCGCGGTCATGCCGCGTTCCTCGGCCATCTGCCGGTACATGTCGCCGACGCTGATACGCCGCAGTGCGAGCCGGCTGGCGAGCTCCACGGAAACGGTGCTCTTGCCGCTGCCGAGGTCGCCGTTGATGACGACGGACCGGTGATTGCTCATGCGCAACTCTCTAGGTAGACCCGCGGGGCAGTCCAGGTCAGGAGCCTAACACGCGTCCCTCAAAGCCTTTTCGGCAGTATTCTGAAATGCATTCGGAAAAGCGATTCGAATTTCGTGTAATGCGGGAGAAACATCAGTCTGCCAGCATCCCGGGGCAGAACATGGGAGGCCGTCGTTGTTCCTGACCCGCCACGAGCAGGAGCGCCTGCTGATCCACGTCGCCGCCGACGTGGCACAACGCCGCAAGGACCGCGGCCTGAAGCTCAACTACCCCGAGTCGATCGCCATCATCACCGCGTTCCTGCTGGAGGGCGCCCGTGACGGCCGGACCGTGGTCGACCTGATGGAGGCCGGCCGGCACGTGCTCGGCCGCGACGACGTGCAGGAGGGTGTGCCCGAGATGATCGTCGAGGTGCAGGTGGAGGCCACCTTCCCGGACGGCACCAAGCTGGTGACCGTCCACCACCCGATCCCATGATCCCCGGCGAGATCCTCCCGGGCGAGGGCCCGGTGGTCATCAACGAGGGCCGGGCGGAGCTGACGCTGACCGTGACCAACACGGGCGACCGGCCGGTGCAGGTCGGGTCGCACTACCACTTCGCCGAGGCCAACGACGCGCTGGACTTCGACCGCGAGGCCGCTCAGGGCCACCGCCTCGGGGTGCCCGCGGGCACCTCGGTGCGCTTCGAGCCCGGCGTGTCCCGCGACGTCGTGCTGGTGCCCCTCGCGGGA
The DNA here is from genome assembly GCF_040605635.1 of Dactylosporangium sp. NPDC005555. NCBI lineage: Bacteria > Bacillati > Actinomycetota > Actinomycetes > Micromonosporales > Micromonosporaceae > Dactylosporangium > Dactylosporangium sp. NPDC005555. The sequence goes on along the minus strand of NZ_JBEXDG010000038.1, from coordinate 72,599 downwards.
AACCGCATCGTTCCGGGTCTCCGCGTCAAAGGAAGCAAAGAGGGCGCACCGTGATGGAGATCGACCGCAGGCGTTACGCCAACCTGTACGGGCCGACCACCGGCGACCGGATCCGCCTCGCCGACACCGACCTGCTCATCCAGGTCGAGCGCGACCACTGCGCCGGTGGCGACGAGGCGGTCTTCGGCGGTGGCAAGGTGATCCGCGAGTCGATGGGCCAGTCCCGGGCGACCCGCGCCGAAGGCACCCCCGACACCGTCATCACCGGCGCGGTCGTCCTCGACCACTGGGGCGTCGTCAAGGCCGACATCGGCATCCGCGACGGCCGCATCGTCGGCATCGGCCGGGCCGGCAACCCCGACATCATGGACGGCGTCGACCCGGCGCTGGTCATCGGCCCGTCCACGGAGATCATCGCGGGCAACGGCCGGATCCTCACGGCCGGTGCGATCGACTGCCACGTGCACCTCATCGCCCCGCTGATCCTGGAGGAGGCCCTGGCCAGCGGCATCACCACGATCGTCGGCGGCGGCACCGGCCCGGCCGAGGGCAGCAAGGCGACCACGGTCACCCCCGGCTCCTGGCACCTGGCCCGGATGCTCGAGGCGCTCGACCCGTGGCCGGTCAACGTGCTGCTGCTCGGCAAGGGCAACACCGTGTCCGAGGCCGCGATGTGGGAGCAGCTGCGGGGCGGCGCCGGCGGCTTCAAGCTGCACGAGGACTGGGGCACCACGCCCGCGGCGATCGACGCCTGCCTCCGGGTCGCGGATGCCTCAGGTGTCCAGGTGAACATCCACACGGACACGCTCAACGAGGCCGGGTTCGTCGAGGAGACCCTCAGCGCGATCGCCGGACGGTCCATCCACGCCTATCACACCGAGGGAGCCGGCGGCGGCCACGCGCCCGACATCATCACCGTCGCGTCCCACCCCAACGTGCTGCCGTCCTCGACGAACCCGACCAGGCCGTACACGCGGAACACCCTCAGCGAACATCTCGACATGCTCATCGTCTGCCACCACCTCAACCCGAGCGTGCCGGAGGACCTGGCGTTCGCGGAGAGCCGGATCCGGCCGTCGACGATGGCCGCCGAGGACCTGTTGCACGACCTGGGCGCCATCTCGATCATCGGCTCGGACTCGCAGGCGATGGGCCGGGTCGGCGAGGTCGTGCTGCGCACCTGGCAGACCGCGCACGTGATGAAGCGGCGCCGCGGGTCGCTGCCCGGCGACGGCCCAGCCGACAACGAGCGGGCCAAGCGCTACGTCGCGAAATACACCATCTGCCCGGCGGTCGCCAGCGGCATCGATCACGAGGTCGGCTCCGTCGCCGTCGGCAAGCTCGCCGACCTGGTGCTGTGGGACCCGGCGTTCTTCGGGGTCCGGCCGCACACCGTCATCAAGGGCGGCGCGATCGCCTGGGGCGCGATGGGCGACGCGAACGCCTCCATCCCGACGCCGCAACCGGTCCTGTCCCGCCCGATGTTCGGCGCCTACGGCAAGGCCGCCCCGGCGACCAGCCTCGCGTTCGTCGCGCAGGCGGCGCTCGACGACGGGCTCGCGGACCGGCTCGGGCTCCAGCGCCGGCTGGCCGCCGTCGCCGACACCCGCGGCAGGGGCAAGGCCGACCTGCCGGGCAACGACGCGCTGCCGCGGATCGAGGTGGAGCCGGACACGTTCACCGTCCGCATCGACGGCGAGGTCGTCGAGCCCGACCCGGTCACCGAGCTGCCGATGGCCCAGCGGTATTTCCTGTTCTAGTCATGAAGACGCAACTGCTCATCCTGGCCGACGGCCGCTTCCCGTCCGGGGGTCACGCGCACTCCGGCGGGCTGGAGGCGGCCGTCGTCCGGGAGCGGGTCCGCGACCTCGACGACCTGCGCGCGTTTCTCGTCGGACGGCTGCACACGGCGGGACTGGTCGGCGCCGCCTTCACCGCCGCCGCGTGCGCGAGGCCGGAGACGATGGACGACCTGGAGGACGAGCTCGACGCCAGGACCCCGTCGCCCGCGCTGCGGCTCGCCGCCCGGCGGCAGGGCAGGTCACTGTGCCGCGCCGCCTCGGTGGTGTGGCCGGGCCCGCACGTGACCCGGGCCGCCGCTCACCGCGGAGGGCTGCACCAGCCGGTCGCGCTGGGCGTGGTCGCGGAAGCGGCCGGCTGCACGCCGGGGGAGAGCGCGGCGATCAGCGCCTATCACGCCGTCTCGGGTCCGGCGAGCGCCGCGGTACGCCTGCTGGGGCTGGACCCCTACCAGGTGCACGGGCTCATCGCCGCGCTCGGCGACGACATCGACCGGGTCGCTCGACAAGCCACCGAAGCCGCCCGTGGCCCCGCGGCCGACCTGCCGGCGGCATCGTCGCCGCTGCTGGACGTGTCCGCCGAGGACCACGCCTCATGGGAGGTACGACTCTTTGCATCCTGACGAACACGGCCACGAACACGGGCCGGACGAGACGCCACATACGCACCCGCACCCCGACGTCGACCCGCACCCACCACTGGCGGACACCGGAAGCGCGCGGCGCGCGGTGCGCATCGGCATCGGCGGCCCGGTCGGATCCGGCAAGACGGCGCTGGTCGCCGCGCTGTGCCGGGCCATGTCGGAGGACCTGCGCCTCGCGGTGGTCACCAACGACATCTACACCACCGAGGACGCCGACTTCCTGCTCCGCAACGGGGTGCTGCCCGCCGAGCGGATCCGCGCCGTGGAGACCGGCTGCTGCCCGCACACCGCGATCCGCGACGACATCTCCGCCAACCTCGACGCCATCGAGGAGCTGGAGGACAGCCTCGGCCCGCTCGACGTGATCCTCGTGGAGAGCGGCGGTGACAACCTGACCGCCACGTTCAGCAAGGGCCTCATCGACAAGCAGATCTTCGTCGTCGACGTGGCCGGCGGCGACAAGGTGCCCCGCAAGGGCGGCCCCGGCGTCACCGCCGCCGACCTGCTCGTCATCAACAAGACGGACCTGGCCCCGCACGTCGGTGCCGACCTGGCCGTGATGGACCGCGACGCGACCGCCCGCCGGGGCGCGCTGCCGACGGTCTTCCTGTCGCTGGTCGAGGACCCGTCGGCCAAACCCGTCCAGGAATGGATCCGGGGCCTGATGTGAGAGCCGCCGCCCGGGTCGTCGCGGAGGCGGACGGCAACGGCCGGACCGCGCTGCGGGTGCTGAAGGGCGAGGCGCCGCTGCTGCCGCGACGGACGGGACCGACCGAGGTCCACTTCGTCGGCGGCGCGGCGGCCCCGCTCGGCGGCGACGACCTGACCATGGAGATCGAGGTCGGCCCCGGTGCGGAGCTGACCATCCGCACGGTAGCGGCGAGCATCGCGCTGCCGAACCGGTTCGGCGACCCGAGCCGGCTGTCCGTCATCGTCAGCGTCGGCGAGCACGGCCGCCTGCTGTGGCTGCCGGAGCCGCTCATCGCCGCCGCCCGCTGCCGGCACACGACCGTGTCCACAGTGGACCTGGACGGGACCGCCGAGCTGATCTGGCGCGAGGAGCTCGTCCTCGGCCGGCACGGCGAAGCGCCCGGCGACGTCACCCTGTCCACAGTGGTCCGCCGGGACGGCCGCTCGCTGTACCGCAGCGACGTCGCCGGACATGCGGTCCCGCGCAGGGTGCTCGCGTCCGTGGTGAGCACCTGCGACCATCCGCCCGCGGCGACGCCGACGGCCGCGGTGATGGCCCTCGCCGGGGGCGGGACCGTCGCCACCGTGCTGGGCGGCGACCTCGGCGAGACCCGCAGGGTCACCGATCCGCTGGTTACACCGCCGCAATGCAGGAGCAAAGCGGCAGTAACCGCGCAGGCGTCTACTGCCATCGACTCACCACTGGTGAGGCGCGCCTAGGGTTCCGCGCCGGGCGAAACCGGCGGCTGGTCCGAGAGGTGCAGGCGCCCCGCGGCGAAAACCGGGGGGCGTTCCACGGCGGGACAAAAGCCCGGGAGACAGCCGTCGCAGTCCGGCTGTGGCCGGACGTACCCCGGAGGGGTTTGTCCATGGGCTTCAACCACGGTCACCCGCATCGCCACGAACTCCACGACAACTACGGCCCAGAGGCGCGCTACGCGGTCGAACGCGAGGCCGAGCTCCCCACCACCAAGTGGGAGGAGGAGATCGCCCGCGGCCTCGAATACGGCCTGCCGGGCGCGGACTCCATCGTCGACAAGCGCATCCCGACGTTCTCGCGCGGCGAGCTGCCGCACTTCGCCGGGATCAACACGTTCCTGAAGGCGCCCTACCTGGAGGACGTGCGGCGCTGCGGCGAATACGACGTCGCGGTGCTCGGCGCCCCGTTCGACGGCGGCACCACCTACCGGTCCGGGACCCGCTTCGGCCCGCAGGGCATCCGGAAGATCTCGGCGCTGTACGGGCCGTACAGTTTCGAGCTCGGCGTCGACCTCCGCGAGTCGATCACCATCGCGGACCTCGGCGACATCTTCACCATCCCGGCGAACATCGAGAAGACGTTCGACCAGATCTCCAAGGCCGTCTCGCACGTGTACCAGTCGGGCGCGTTCCCGGTCGTCCTCGGCGGCGACCACTCGATCGGCTACCCCACGGTCCGTGGCGTCGCCGAGCACATGACGGGCAACCTCGGCATCATCCACTTCGACCGGCACGTCGACACCCAGGAGACCGACCTCGACGAGCGGATGCACACCACCCCGTGGTTCCACGCCACGGACATCGCAGGCGTGCCCGCGAAGAACCTCGTGCAGATCGGCATCGGCGGCTGGCAGGCGCCCCGCCCGGGCGTCAAGGTCGGCCGGGAGCGCGGCACCACGATCATGACCGTCACCGACTGCGTGGAGATGGGCATCGAGGCCGCCGCGGCCAAGGCCCTCGAGGTGGCGTGGGACGGCGCCGACGCCGTCTGGCTGTCCTTCGACGTCGACTGTCTCGACGCCGCGTTCGTCCCCGGCACCGGCTGGCCCGAGCCCGGTGGGTTCCTGCCGCGTGAGGTGCTCAAGTTCATCCAGCTGATCGCCGAGCGGCCCCTCGCCGGCATCGAGGTGGTGGAGTGCTCGCCGCCCTACGACAACGCCGAGATCACCGCGCTCATCGCGACCCGCGTCATCTGCGACACCCTCGGCTGCCTGGTACGCGCCGGCCACCTTCCCAGGAGGACCTCATGAAGCGCCGTTCGTTTCTGACCGCTGTCGCGGGAGCGGCCGTGCTGGCCGCCTGCGGAGAGGACACATCGGGCACCTCGGCAACAGCGATCACTCTCGGCTTCTCCGCCTGGCCCGGCTGGTTCCCGTGGCAGGTCGCGCAGGAGCAGGGGCTCTTCGCCAAGAACGGCGTGACGGTGGAGCTGAAGTACTTCGACAGCTACACCGACAGCCTCAACGCCCTCGCCACCGGCAACCTGACCTGCAACAGCCAGACCCTCAACGACACGCTGTCGTCGGTGTCCGGCGGCTCCAAGCAGACCATCGTGCTGCTCAACGACAACTCGACCGGCAACGACCAGATCATCGCCGCGCCGGGTATCCGTACCGTGGCGGACCTCAAAGGCAAAAAGGTCGCCGCCGAACAGGGCACCGTCGATCACTACCTGCTGCTCCTCGCGCTGGAGAAGGCCGGTCTGACCGAGAAGGACGTGACGTTCACGCCGCTGCTCACCGACGCCGCCGCGGCCGCGTTCGTGGCCGGGCAGGTCGACGCGGTCGGCGTCTTCGCGCCGTTCACCACCACCGCCCTCGCCCGCGCCGGGAGCACGGCGATCAGCACGTCGAAGGACTTCCCGGGCGCGATCCCCGACGCGCTGCCGTTCCAGTCGCAGTTCGTCAAGGACCACCCCGACGAGGTGCAGAAGGTCGTGCAGACCTGGTTCGACACCACCGCCTGGATCAAGGCCAACCCGGCGGCGGCGGTGAGCATCATGGCGAAGAAGGGCGGCGTCTCCGACGAGGACTACAAGTCCTACGACGCCGGCACCACCATCTTCACCAAGGAGCAGAACATCGAGGCGTTCACGCCCGGCACGGACGCCACGCACCTCGACTTCCAGGCCGGCAGGATCGCCGAGTTCCTGGTGAGCACCAAGCTCGTGGAGACGAAGCCACCGCTCGACGGGCTCTTCGAGCCCAAGTTCGTGAAGGCCGTGCGGTGACGGTGACCGCCGCCAGGGCCGGCTCGCGGAGAAGGGACTGGGGGCCGCTGCCGCGGCGGCGCCCGGTCCGTCCGCCGCGGCCGGTGTTCGCGATCCGGGCGGCGCTGCCCGGCCGCACCCGGCTGGTCCTGGTGGCGCTGTCGGTGCTGCTGCCGGTCGCGGTCTGGCTGGTCCTCGGCGCCACGGAGGCGGTGCCGGCCCGCTACCTGCCGAGCCTGGCCAAGGTCTGGCAGGCGGGCGCCGGCATGGCCGCGAGCGGGCAGCTGTGGACCGACCTGTGGGCCACCGCGGGCCGCATCGTCTACGGCTTCGGCCTCGCGGTGCTCGTGTCGGTGCCGCTCGGCGTCGCGATGGGGAGCTTCGCCGCGGCGAACGCCCTGCTGGAGCCGCTGAGCGGGCTGCTGCGCTACCTCCCGGCGGCGGCGTTCACCCCGCTGCTGCTCATCTGGCTCGGCATCGACGAGTCGCCGAAGATCGCGCTCATCTTCCTCGGCACGGTGTTCTTCAACATGTTGATGACGGCGGATGTCGTACGACTGGTGCCGCGCGACTTCGTCGACGTCGCCTACACGCTGGGGGCGCGCCGGCGGGAGGTGCTGTGGAAGGTGATCCTGCCGCACTCGCTGCCGGGGATGCTCGACGCGGTGCGGGTCAACTTCGCCGCCGCGTGGAACCTGGTCGTGGTCGCCGAACTGGTGAACAGCGACACCGGCCTGGGCAAGCGGATCCTGCTGGCACAGCGCTTCACCCAGACCGACAAGATCTTCGCGATCCTCGTCGTCATCGCGGTCGCGGGCGTCCTCACCGACGTCCTGCTCCGCCTGGCCCGCAACCGGATCGGCAGGTGGCTGTGATGCTCGCGCTGACGAACGTGGGCCGGACCTTCGGCGCCAAGGTGGCCCTGGACGACGTCTCGGTGCGGGTGGACCGCGGCGAGTTCGTGTGCGTGGTCGGGGCCAGCGGCTCCGGCAAGTCGACGCTGCTGTCGATCGTCGCCGGCCTGGTCGCGCCCACGTCGGGTGCGGTCACGCTGGACGGCGCGCCGGTCGTCGGGCCCGGGCCGGAGCGCGGCCTGGTCTGCCAGTCCGGCGCCGTCTACCCGTGGCGCACCGTGGAGCGCAACATCGCCTTCGGCCTGGAACTGCTCGGGCTGTCCCGCGCCGAGCGCAAGGCGCGGATCGACTGGTATCTCGAGGAGACCGGCCTGGAGCCGTGGCGCCGGTCGCTGCCGAAGCAGTTGTCCGGCGGCCAGCGGCAACGGGTCGCGATCGCCCGGGCCCTCGCGTGCGAGCCCGAGGTGCTGCTGCTCGACGAGCCGTTCGGGGCCCTGGACGTGCAGACGAAGGAGGACATGCAGGTGTTCCTCCGCGGCGTGTGGCGCGACACCGGCACCACGGTGCTCATGGTCACCCACGACGTGGAGGAGGCGGTCTTCCTCGGCGGCCAGGTCGTGGTCCTGGCCAGCGACCCGGGCCGGGTCGCCGCGGACGTCGTCGTGGACCTGCCCGCGGACCGCGACCTGGCGGTGAAGCGCACGCGTGAGTTCCTGGCCCTGCGGGCACGGGTCGAGGACCTCGTCCGCACCTTCCACCAGCGGGTCAGCGACCGTATCTAGCGAGCGCCCCGAGCAGCGCTTCGTCCGGGGGTTCGCCGGTGTACCGCCCGCGCTCCGCCTCCAGGAACGGCAACAACCTCGGGTCCGCCGTCGCGGCGGCGAGCGCGCACAGCGCCTCGAAGATGATGTGCTGGTCCGCCCCCTCGTCCGGGTCGGACAGGTGTCGCAGCAGCTGCGGCATCGCGCGCTCGTCGCCGCGGACCGCCAGCCCGTGCACCGCCCCGGTCATCGTCGCCGCCGGCGGCGCCGCGGGCAACGTGCTTTACGGCACGGGGTCCTTGGTGCCGCGCGGCGTGGACGGGTTGCAGCGGCGGATGCGGGCCGCGGCCAGCCGGGAGCCTTCAACCAGGCCGTAGCGCTGCACGGCCTGCAGGCCGTAGTTGCTGCACGTGGGGATCTGCCGGCAGTGGGTCGGCAGGTGGGGCGACAGCCAGCGCTGGTAACCGCGGATGGCGGCGACGCCGGCCCGGCCGGGGCGGGTCGTGGCGCGGCGCGGTGCCCGCCGCGGTGCGGCGATCGCCATCAGGCCGAGCAGCGAGCCGAGCATGAACGGGTTGCAGTCGCAGAAGTCGCAGTCACACCCGTCGCCGCTGTCCCGGCGCCGGCGCCGCTGCTGCTGTTGCTGGTGCTGCTGGTTGTGGTGCTGCTGCTGCCTGCGGCGGCGGTCGCGGCGGTGCCGCCAGATCGCCACGGCGTCGCCGATCCCGATTCGCGCCATACGCCGCATTGTGTGGCCGATCGACCATGCGATCAAGGACCGGTCGCGTTTCGTACACATGGAAACGCACCCGGATGGCCGACTTCGTTCGGGCGGCCGGGAATGTCCGGACAGTCCCGGACACCCGAACGAAGTCGAACAACCGAGTGCGTCGATGCTTGGCGAGCTCTGGTGGGTCGCCGGCCTGCGGGGCTGATACCGCGGGCCGGCGCAGTGAACCACACCGTCAGGAGCTTTCCCGCTGAGGTCAGCCGGCCGCGATGGCCGGGCCGCCGTCGGTGTGCAGCTCGGTCGCCGAGGCGAACGTGCTGTCCAGGCGGGCCTGGAGCGCCTCGAGCTCCGAGTACTCCGAGGTGTGCGAGGACTCGCTGCCCTCGGCCGCGAAGACGTGGTCGGACTCGGCCGCGCTGTGGTCGTAGGACGTGTAGTCCGACTCCTCGTAGTGGGTGCCGTCCGGGTTGCTGTACTCGACGTGGTGGCCCTGGTCGAAGCTGGTGTTCTCGGCGGAGGCGTGGTCGGCCTCGTAGACGCCGAACTGCGAGTTGTGGTCGGCCTCGCTGGCGTTGACCTGGTGCAGCTGGTCCAGCGCCTCGTGGTTCTCGCCGGTCTCGACGTGACCGTAGTCGGTGCCGCCGTCGTAGTCGCTCATTTGGTGCTCCTTCTGGTGTGGGAAGTGCTGTGGTGTGGCCTTGCGATGCATATGACGTTACGGTCGGCCGCACTTCCCCGAATCCCGGAAACGTGCCACCGTCACGCGTCCCGCAGGGCGGTGGCGGTCGCGGCGTCGGCCGGGAAGAACGACTCGATGGCGAGCTCCGCGACGGTCACGTCCATCGGCGAGCCGAACACCGCCGTGATGCTGAAGAAGCGCAGCTCGACGCCGTCCTGACGGATCCGCAGCGGCACCACGACCTCGTGCGCGGCGGGCGCCGCAGCGGTCCCGCCCGGGTACGCCGAAAGCTCCGCGAGCAGGTCGGACAGCGCGGGGTCGCCGGTGGTGCGGGCCTGCCGGTCGAGGCGCCCCAGCAGGTGCGCCCGCCACTGCCCGAGGTTGACGATGCGCGGCGCGAGCCCTTCCGGGTGCAGGGACAGCCGCAGCACGTTGACCGGCGGCTCCAGCAGCGCCGGTGCCACGCCCGCGGTCAGCCGCCCGACCGGGGCGTTGGCGTCGAGCATGTCCCACCCCCGGTCCACCACCACGGCGGGAAAGGGCTCGTGGCCGGCGAGGACCTGCCGCAGTGACGCCCGCACCTGTCGCAGCTGCGAGCCGTCCAGCCGGCCTTCCGGATACGCGGGCGCGAAACCGCCGGCGAGCAGCAGCGCGTTGCGCTCCCGCAGCGGCACGTCGAGGTGCTCGGTGATGCGCAGGATCATCGCGCTGGTCGGCTTGGAGCGGCCCGTCTCCACGAAGCTCAGGTGCCGGGTCGAGATCTCCGCCTGGATCGACAGCTCCAGCTGGCTGAGCCGGCGCCGCTCCCGCCACTCGCGCAACAGCACTCCGACCGGTTGTGTCATGCGCGAATCGTAGAAGCGGGGCGGGAAGCGCGGCCATTACCTCGCAGGGAATCGACCCGCGGCGCCGGCCACAGCAGGCTGAGCGGCATGAGTGACTACGAGAGCGTCGTGCGGCGGTTCATCGAGGTGTGGAACGAGACGGACCCGGTCGCCCGGCGGGCGGCGATCGACGCGCTGTTCACCGAGGACGTGCGGTTCGTCGACCCGATGGCCGCCGTGCGCGGCCGGGCGGAGGTCGACGGGATGATCGGCGGTGTGCAGGCGCGGTTCCCCGGCTTCGTGATCAGCCCGCTCGGCGCGGTCGACGGCCACCACGACCAGGCGCGCTTCGGCTGGGAGATGGGCCTGCCGGGTCAGGAGGCGCCGGTCGCCGGCTTCGACGTGGTCACGCTGGCCGCCGACGGCCGCGTCGATCAGGTCCTGGGCTTCCTGGACCGGGTGCCCGCCCAGGCCTGAGCGGACCCGTCAGGCGGTCGCGGAGGCGCGCAGGCAGCGCAGGCCGGAGTAGACCATCCACACCGGCGTGGTGGTGGTGACGGCGGCCGAGGCGAGGTCCAGCGGGGAGAAGCCGCCGGTCGTCGTGGTGTGCCAGGCGGGGCTGAGCAGCGACAGGGCCGCCCCGCCGAGCACGAAGAACGCGCACACGCCGATCGCCGCGATCCCCGTCGCGCGGACGAACCCGCTGCCCACGCTGACGTAGCGGCTGCCGACCCCGCAGGCGACGGCGGCGAGCACGCCGAGGATCACGACGGCGTAGCCGGCGTAGTCGACGGTGTGGGCCAGCAGTGCGTAACCCCGGCTGGGCTGCCAGGTCCAACCGGTCGCCGCGGACCGCCAGGCCACCTCCGAGATCACCTGCTGCGCGGCGACGGCGCCGGCGACGAGGAGCGCGGTCCGGCGGCCCTGCAGCAGCGCCAGCTCCCGCTGGTAGTCGTCGGCGAGGTCGCGCACCGTGCCGAACTCGTCGACCGCCATCCGTGCCGCGGCGGAGGCGTCGTGGCCGGTCGCCTCGTGGTGCGCGGCGGCGTCGTGCAGGCTGTCGCGCACCTCGGTCAGCAGCTCGCGTTTCGCGGCCCGGGGACCGCGCAGCGCGGCGCCGAGCGAGGTCACGTAGGCGTCGATAACCACCCGCTCAGTATCGCCGAGGGGTGCGTGGTGCGATTGGGGGTTGTCCCTGAGGTTTTCCCCGATGTGGGAACCACCGTCAGCAGCCAAGCTACATGTAGTAAAGCTACCTATGACGGTGAAGGGGACGACGGTGCGCAAGTGGCTGCTCGGCGGGCTCGGCCTGCTGCTGGTGCTCTGCGGGTGCGGCGTGGCGGTGGTGACCTGGGTCCTGACCCGCCCGGCCGTGGACACGGTCGGCAAGGTCGCCTTCGACCGGCCGCTCAAGGTCCCACCGCTGGCCGCATCGACCGTCGACGCCGGCGGGACCCGGGTCTTCGACCTCACCGCGCAGCCCGGCGACAGCGACCTCGGCCACGGCACCACCCGCACCTGGGGCTACAACGGCGCCTACCTCGGCCCGACCCTGCGGGCGAAGCGCGGCGAGCGGGTCGCCGTCAACATCCACAACCGGCTCAACGAGCGCACGACCGTGCACTGGCACGGCATGCACCTGCCGGCGAAGGTCGACGGCGGCCCGCACCACCCGATCCAGCCCGGCGGCGACCACCAGGCCGCGTGGACGGTCGACCAGCCGGCGGCGACGCTGTGGTATCACCCGCACCCGAGCGACCTCACCGAGCGGCAGGTCTACCGCGGCCTCGCCGGGCTGTTCATCCTGGACGACGGGAAGGAACCCGGAGGGCTGCCGCACGACTACGGCGTCGACGACGTCCCGGTCGTCGTGCAGGACAAGCGGTTCGACGGCGGGCAGCTGAGCATGAGCGACAAGTTCCTCAGCGACGTCGGCATCCTCGGCGACGAGATCCTCGTCAACGGCACCCCGGGCCCGTTCCTGGACGTGCGCAGCACCCTGGTCCGCCTCCGGTTGCTCAACGCCTCGACGGCGCGGGTGTACGACTTCGCGATGTCCGACGGACGTCCCCTCACGATGATCGGCTCGGACGGGGGGCTCCTCGCCGCGCCGTACCGGACCGGCCATGTGCGCCTGTCGGTGGGGGAGCGGGCCGAGGTCCTCGTCGAGATGCGGCCCGGGGAGCGGGTCGAGCTGCGCAGCCTGGCGCCCGGCGTCGGCCGGTTCCACGGCGGCCGCGACACCTTCGACGTGCTGCAGCTGCGGGCCGCCGCGGAGCTCAGGCCCGTGACCCCGCCCGGCACGCTGGCCGGGATCGAGCGGCTGGACCCGGCACAGGCGGCGAAGACACGGACGTTCACCTTCCAGGGTCGGCAGATCAACGACGACAGGATGGACATGGACCGCGTCGACGCCGTCGTCGTCAAGAACACCGTCGAGGTCTGGAACGTCGCCAACGGCCACGACACCCCGCACAGCTTCCACATCCACGACGTGCAGTTCCAGGTGGTGTCGGTCGACGGCGGCGCGCCCCCGCCGGAGCTCGGTGGCTGGAAGGACACCCTGTTCCTGGAGCCACGCAGGAGGTACTCGCTCATCGCCAGGTTCGCCGACCACGCCGACCCGACGACCGCGTACATGTTCCACTGCCACGTCCTGCGGCACGAGGACGAGGGGATGATGGGCCAGTTCGTGGTGGTCGAGCGCGAAGGCGACCGGCCGAGGCTGGGCCACGACTAGGACAGGCGAGGTGCCGGGCCCCCCGTGGCGGCGCGGGGCCCGGCACGTCTCGCAGGCGCGTCCGTCGTCCCCGTGTGCGCCGCCGCCCGCACCGTGATGACGGGCGGACGTCGGCGGCAACCCAACGAGAGCCGCTCTGTGACGGGCATGACACATGGATCACCGCTCCCATGTCAAGAGCTATGCGGATCTCTGGTGTCGTGGATCACCGTGGCGGGCCCAGGTGGCGCCGCAGCGCGACCGGAAGCTCCCCCTCTGTGCCCGTCCAGGCGATGTAACCGTCGGGCCGGACGAGGACGAAACGGTCAGCCGCCGCGTGCACGAGCCGGTCCTCGTACCCCGCCGGGACCGACGGTCCGGTCAGCACGTGCCGGCCCGCCCGCAGCAGTTCGTACATCCGCGAACCCTGCGAAAGGAGCACGTCGGGCTGCCGGGGCGCGTCCGGGTAGCCGATGCCGATCCCGGACACCGTGCCGGCGGCCCTGCGCATGACGGCCGGCACGCGCAGCAGCGCCCCGCCGAGCAGGTCGCGCCCGGCCCGCGAGGCCCGCGAGTGCAGCATCGCGAGGCGGATCAGGCCGCCGCTGCTGCGCAGCACCAGCTCGCCGACCGGGTGGCGCTCGCTGTCGTACGAGTCGAGCAGGCCGGCCGGGGCCCAGCCCTGGGCGACGGCGGCGAGCTTCCAGCTCAGGTTGGCGGCGTCCTGCAGGCCGGTGTTCATGCCCTGCCCGCCGGCGGGGGAGTGCACGTGCGCGGCGTCGCCGGCGAGGAAGACACTGCCCTTGCGGTAGGCCGGCACCTGCCGCTCGTCGCTGTGGAAGCGCGACAGGAACCGCGCCTCGCGCATGCCGAAGTCGGTGCCGAGCGCCCGCAGGGTCACGGCGCGGACCTCGTCGAGCGTGAGCGGCGCGGTGTCGGGCTGCTGGGCGAGCCGGTCCCAGGCGAAGATCCGGAACCAGCCGTCGCCGAACGGCGCGACGAAGGCGAACGCGTCGCCCACGGAGTTGACCGCGAGGACGTCCACGGGCGCGTCGGTGAGCCGCACGTCGGCGAGCATGATCGAGCGCAGCACCGCCTTGCCGGGGAACGGCATGCCGAGCGCCTCGCGCACCGCGCTGTGCACGCCGTCGGCGCCCACGACGAAGTCGGCCTCGTAGGTCTCCTCACCCGCCAGGACGGCGCCGTCGCGCAGGCCGGTGACCGTCACGCCGCGCAGGATGCGGGCGCCCCGGTCGAGCGCGCGCCGCTCCAGGAGCTTCTCCACGTTGTACTGCGGGGTGATGAGCACGTAGGGGAAGCGGCTCGGCAGCACCCCGAGGTCCACCCGGACGCGGTTGAACAGCCGCAGCCTCGACACGACGGTCCCGGTGGCGACGAGCTCGTCGGCGAGGCCGCGGGCGTCCAGCACCTCCAGCGTCCGGGCGTGCACGCCGAACGCCCTGGTCAGGTTCGATTCGCCGGTGCGCCGCTCCAGGACGGTCACCTCGACACCCGCGGCGGCGAGGTCCCCGGCGAGCAGCAGTCCGGTCGGCCCGGCACCGACGACGACGGTCTTCATGGCATCCTCCTCCGGATAGGCCAACAACTGTTGGCCAACACATGTTGACCCCGTCGCCGAGGCCATGTCAACAGGCGATGAAATGTGTCCCGGGACGTGAGCGGTAACATCCAGGGTCTTGACTACCGGATCAAGCTCGCGGCGTCCGACGGCTCGGCGGTCTTCGCCGCCGCCGCGACCTTCTGCGCCAAGGCGGGGACGCGGTTCCAGTCCTACAACTTCCCGGACATGTACCTGCGGCACTACGACAGCGAGCTGTGGATCGCCTCGAACGGCGGCGCCCGGCCGTCGGACGACCCGGCGAACTCCGCGGCCGACACCACCGGGGTGGTGCAGGCCCCGCTGGGTTGACTTGAAGCGCTGTTGAAGTAGCACCGTAGCGAGGTGCAGAAACGCAACGCGCTCACGGTCGGCATGGTCACGCTCGTCACGTTCGTCGCCTTCGAGGCGGTGGCCGTGACGGCGGCCATGCCGACCGTCGCGCAGGCGCTCGACGGCCTCGCGTTCTACGGGTTCGCGTTCGGCGGGCCCTTCGCCACCGGGATCGTGGCGACCGTCGCCGCCGGCACCTGGTGCGACCGACGCGGCCCGGCCCGCCCGATCCTCGCCGGCGTCCTGCTGTTCTGCCTCGGCCTGCTCGGCGCCGGCCTCGCCCAGGACATCTGGACCCTCATCGCCGGCCGCCTCGTCCAGGGTTTCGGCGGCGGGCTCATCACCGTCGCGCTCTACGTCGTCATCGGCCGCGCGTACCCGCCGTCAGCGCATCCGCGGGTGTTCTCGGCGCTGTCCGCGGCGTGGGTGCTGCCCGCCGTCGTCGGCCCGGCCGTCGCCGGGCTCATCGTCGAGCACCTCGGCTGGCGCTGGGTCTTCCTGATCGTCGCGATCGCGACCCTCCCCGTCGCCGCCGTCATCGGCCCGTACGTGCGCCCGATCGGCGGCTCGGCCGGTGCCCCGCCCAACGTCCGCATGCCGTGGGCGCTAGGCGTCGCCGCGGGTGTGGTGCTGCTGCACTGGGGCGGTCAGCGCGGCGGGCTGCTCGGCGGCGTGCTCCTGGTCGTCGCGGGCCTGGCGGTGGTCGCCGTCTGCGGCCCGCGGCTGCTGCCGGCGGGCACGTTCGCCGCCCGGCGCGGCCTGCCGAGCGTCATCCTCGTCCGGGGGTTCGCCGGCGCCGCGTTCATGCAGGCGGACGTCTTCATCCCGCTGCTGCTCACCCGCGAGCGCGGCCTCACCCCGTCGCTCGCCGGGCTCACCCTCACCGCCGGGGCGCTGCTGTGGTCCGCCGGCTCCTGGATCCAGGCCCGGCAGGGGCAGCGCTTCACACCGGCGGCCCGGCTGCGGACCGGCCTGACCGCCATCGCCCTCGGCGTGCTGTCGGCGGTCGCGCTCGTCGCCCCGGCCGTCCCCGTGGCGGTGGTCGTCGCCGGCTGGTGCGTCGCCGGCTTCGGCATGGGCCTGGCCTCCCCGACGGTGTCGGCGCTGGTCCTGCAGCTCTCCGCGCCCGACGAGCAGGGCGTCAACAGCTCGGCGCTGTCGGTCGCCGACTCGCTGCTGACCACGGTGGTGCTCGCCGTCGGCGGGTCGGTGTTCGCGGCGCTGGTCACCGCCGGGCCGGTCGCCTACCTGGCAGCGTTCCTGATCGCCCTGCTACCGGCCGTCGCGGGGGCGCTGCTCGCCGGCCGGGTCACGCCGGGTAGCGCCGTTGCGGTGCCGCGGGAGCAGGTAGCGTCGAGCGCATGACCCGCCCGATCCGCGCCCTGACCCACGTCGAGGCGCAGGCCCGAGCCGCACTCATCCGGGTCGGGGGATATGTGGTCACCCTCGACGTCACCGGCCCCGCCACGTTCGTCTCCAGCACCGTCGTGGACTTCGCCTGTGCGACGCCCGGCGCCGGCACCTTCGTCGAGCTGAAGGACGCCCGGCCGGACCGGATCGTCCTCAACGGACGGCCGCTCGACCCGGCGACCCTGCAGGGCAACCGGCTGCCGCTGCCCGGGCTGCTCGCCGCCAACCGGCTCGAGGTGACGTTCACCGCGGACTACTCGCACACCGGGGAAGGGCTGCACCGGCACGTCGACCCGGAGGACGGCGAGGTGTACCTCTCCGGCCAGGCGCCCCTCGACGAGGCGCAGCGGATCTTCGCCTGCTTCGACCAGCCCGACCTGAAGGCGCCGATCACCCTCACCGTCACCGCCCCCGCACAGTGGACCGTCAGGGGCAATGCGCCGCTGGCCCAGGCCCGCGACGGGCGGTGGGAGTTCGCGCCGACGCCGCCGCTCGCGCCGTACCTCTTCACCGTGCTCGCCGGGCCGTGGCACGAACGCCGGGGCGAACATGACGGAATCCCGCTGGGCCTGCTCTGCCGGCGGTCGCTCGCGCCCCATCTGGACGCCGACGCGGCCGAGCTGTTCGCCGCGACGGCCGCGAGCTTCGACCGCTACCACGAGCTCTTCGGCGTGCGGTACCCCTTCGGCAAGTACGACCAGGCCTTCGTCCCGGACCTCGCGGGCGGCGCGGTCGAGAACCCCGGCCTGGTGACCTACCGCGAGGAGTTCCTGTTCCGAACTGGGGCCACCGACTACGAGCGGCTGCGCCGGTTCGTGGTCATGGCGCACGAGATGGCGCACATGTGGTTCGGCGACCTCGTGACCCTGCGGTGGTGGGACGACATCTGGCTCAACGAGGCGTTCGCGGAGCTGATGGGCTGGCGCGTCGCCGCCGGGACGGGCCGCTACCCGGCCGCCGCGGCGGACTTCGTGCTGTGGCGCAAGCGCTGGGGCATGCTCGCCGACCAGCGGCCCTCCACCCACCCGGTCGCCCCGTCCGGGGTCGCCGACACCACCGCCGCGTTCCTCAACTTCGACGGCATCTCCTACGCCAAGGGCGCCGCCGTGCTGCGCCAGCTGTCGGTGCTGCTCGGCGACGACGTGTTCCTCGCCGGGCTGCGCGCGTACTTCGAGCGGTTCCGCTTCGGCAACGCCACCCTCGCCGACTTCCTCGCCGTCCTCGGTTCGTCGGCCGGCGTGGACCTGACCGGCTGGGCCTCGCTCTGGCTGCGCAGCACCGGCGTCAACACCCTGCGCGCCGGGCCCGGGCCTGTCGTGCACCAGACGGGTGCGCCGCCGCGACCGCATCGCTTCCACATCGGCGTGTACGACCGGCGCGGCGCCCTCATCCACCGGGCCCCCGTCACCCTGGACGGCGATTCCGCCACGATCGGCGATCCGGGCGGTCCGGCCGCTCTGGGCGGTCTGGCGGAGGCCGGCGGGTCCGTGGCGGCCGGCGGTCTCGCCGCGGCCGGCGGGTCCGCCGGGCTGCCCGAAGGGTCGGTGCTGCTGCCGAACGACGGCGACGACACCTACGCGAAGCTGCGCCTCGACCCCGCGAGCCTCGCCGCGCTGCCGGCGGTGCTGCCCGCCATCGCGGACCCCCTCGCCCGGGCGCTGCTGTGGACGGCGGCGATGGACGCGACCCACGACGGCGAGCTGTCACCCGCGGCGTTCCTGGCGCTGCTGGAGACCGCCCTCGCCGGCGAGCCGGAGACCGCCGTGCTGGTCGAGGTCCTCGGCTTCGCCCGGGACAGCCTGGCCCGGCGCGGGCTCATCCCGTTCGGCCCCCTGGCGGCGCTCTGCGCCGCCGCGCTGTCGGCGACGAAACCCGGCAGCGGGCGGCAGTTCGCGCTCGCCACCGCCATGACCACCGTCGCCGGGCCGGGGCAGGTCGCCGTGCTCGAGGACTGGCTCGCCGACGACCCCGTGTCCGTGCTGACCGGCCTGGCGGCGCCCACCTCGCACCCGTTGCTGCCGCAGGCGGACGGGCTCGCCGGGCTCGTCGTCACCCAGGACCTGCGATGGGAGGTGCTCGGCCGGCTGGTCGCGCTCGGTGCCGCCGGCGAGCGCGACATCGCGGCCGAGGAGCGGCGCGACCCCAGCAGCCGGGGCGCCGAACACGCCGCCAGGTGCCGGGCCGCGGTCCCCGACGCGGCCGCGAAGGCCGACGCGTGGGAGCGGATCGTGCGCGACGAGCGGCCCCGGCTCGCCATGGCCGCCGCCACCGGCTTCTGGCAGCCCGGGCAGGAGCCGCTGACCGACCCGTACGTCGGCCGCTTCTTCACCGACGCGCCCGCCATGGTCGCCGGGCGCTACCAGCTGTTCGCGATGACGCTCGTCCGGCAGGCCTTCCCGCGGTACGCCCCCGGCTCCCTGCGACTCGCCGAGGATCTGCTCTCGCGGGAGGATCTCGACCCGGTCCTGCGCCGCGGGATCGGCGACGCCGCGGACGAGCTGAAAATCTTCCGCGACCTTGTCGAAGACGGCGGGCACCGTTCGACGCGTTGGTAGAAACAGCCATCCGACGATGAGGAGACTTCCGCGATGCGCTACATGCTGATGCACAAGGTCGACGACGCCGATCCCGCGGCCTGGTCGCCGACCCCTGAGTTCCTGGGCCGCATGGGCGGGTTCATGGCCGAGGTCGACAAGGCCGGCGTCCTGCTCGCCGCCGAGGGACTGGCGCCGAGCTCGGCCGGCGCGGCGGTCATCCGGGTCAAGAACGGCACGCAGACCGTCGTCGACGGCCCCTTCGCCGAGGCGAAGGAGGTCATCGCCGGCTTCGCGATCCTCCAGGTCCGCGACCACGCCGAGGCCGTCGAGTGGGCGCAGCGCTTCGGCGCCCTGTTCGAGGACATCGAGGTCGAGATCGAGGTCCGGCGGGTCCCGGACCACAACTGAGTCTTCGGTGCGCGCCCGGCATCCGCCGGGCGCTACCTTGGCTTCGTGACGCGAGCTGACACGCATCAGGCGATCGAGGCCGTCTGGCGGATCGAGGCGGCCAGGGTCATCGCCGGGGTCGCGCGCATGGTCGGTGACGTCGGCCTCGCCGAGGAGCTGGCCCAGGACGCCCTCCTGGCCGCGCTGGAGCAGTGGCCGGCCGAGGGCGTGCCGCGCAACCCCGGCGCCTGGCTGATGACGACCGCGAAGCGCCGCGCGATCGACCAGATCAGGCGCCGGGAGCGCTTCGAGGCGCGCATGCCGGACCTGCTGCGGCCCGACACCGTCGACGGCGGGTTCGACGCGGTGCTCGAGGACACCATCGAGGACGACCTGCTGCGGCTCGTCTTCACCGCCTGCCATCCGGTGCTCGCCCCGGAGGCCCGGGTGGCGCTGACCCTGCGGATGCTGGGCGGGCTGTCCACCGACGAGATCGCCCGCGCGTTCCTCGTGCCCGGCGCGACCGTCGGCCAGCGGATCAGCCGGGCGAAGAAGACCCTGGCCGACGCGAAGGTGCCGTTCGAGCTGCCCACCGGCGCGGCCCGCAGCGAGCGCCTCGACTCGGTGCTCGAAGTCATCTACCTCATCTTCAACGAGGGCTACTCGGCCACCGCCGGCGACGACTGGATGCGGCCCGCGCTCTGCGAGGAGGCGATGCGCGCCGGTCGGGTCCTCGCCGGCCTCATGCCCGCCGAGCCGGAGGTGCACGGCCTCGTCGCCCTCATGGAGATCCAGGCGTCCCGCTCCGCCGCCCGCACCGGCCCGTCCGGCGAGCCGATCGTCCTGCTGGAGCAGGACCGGTCGCGCTGGGACCGGCTCCTCATCCGCCGAGGCCTCGCCGCCCTGGACAGGGCCGAGGAGCTCGGCGGCGGCACGTACACACTGCAGGCCGCCATCGCCGCCTGCCACGCCCGCGCCGCGACCGCCGGGGACACCGACTGGCACCGCATCGCCGCCCTCTACGCGTCTCACCCGCCGTCGCCGATCGTCGAGCTCAACCGGGCGGTCGCGGTGAGCATGGCCGACGGCCCCGCGGCCGGGCTGGCCGTGCTGGACCCGCTGCTGGAGGAGCCGTCGCTGCGGGCGTACCACCTGCTGCCCACGGTCCGCGGGGACTTCCTGGCGAAGCTCGGCCGCCGCGACGAGGCCCGTGCCGAGTTCGAGCGGGCCGCGACGATGACCCGCAACGAGCGCGAGCGCGCCCTGCTGCTGGACCGCGCCGCCGCCCTCTGACGGCGCTGGCCGACCGGGACCACGGCCTCGATCAGGCGGAGCAGCTCGGCGCGGATGTCGAGGCGGGCGTACGCGTCCCGCAGCCGCCCGCGCCGAGAGCGCACGACGGCTCGGTCAGCACCCGCCGAACCGCGGCGGCTCGGCGACCTGCCGCGGGACCGGGTCGGCAGCACGAGGGGGCCGGCACCGTGGTTCGGTGCCGGCCCTGTCGCATACCTAACTCACGAGCAGCGGCCGAGGTCTTCCCAGTTGGCGGTCCAACCCGGCTCCGAACCCTGTGTCCACCACTTGGCGCGCCACAGGTGCTTGCCCTGGCCCGAAGCGGGGCCGTTGGGGTCGCCGAGCTTGCTCTTCTCGTGCTTGACCGTCTGGCCCGTGGTGTACGTCGCGCTGATCGACCACTCGGGAGCGGTCGTGCAGCTGGTGGCCGGCGGCGTGGAGGTGGACGGTGACGGCGAAGCGGACGGCGACCTCGACGGGGTGGGTGACGTGGAGCCCGAGGGCGTCACGCACGGACCGGCCGAGTCGACGGTGTCGGTGAACGTGCTGCCCGCCGAGCGGTACGCGCCCGCCTGGGTGGTCACCTGTGAGGGGGTGAGCACCTGGTTCTTGGCGAACAGGACCCAGTCGACCTGCTGGATGTAGGTCGACAGACCGCCGGTGTGCGCCGCCGTGTCGATGAACCAGAGGTTCCAGTTGATGGTCATCGTCTGGCGGGGGTAGAACTTGCCGGAGTGATCGCCCATCTGCACGCCGTCGATGTAGTAGATGACGTGCCCGTTCGCGACGGTGACCACCAGGTCGTGCCACCCGTCGAAGCTGCGCCGCTGCTCCGAGTGGACGTTGTCGGCGAACCAGGGTTCGTTGCGGTAGGTGTACCAGGTCGTCTGGTAGTTGATCGGCCCGGTCTCGCCCCAGCCGCCGTTCGGCAGGTACTCCGAGATGTCCAGCTCGCTGTAGGTGGGGTCGAGGTCACCGTTGAGCGGGCTGATGGTGAAGAACGTCTCGTTGATGTGGTCCCCGTCGTTGCCGCTGACGGGGGTGTCGGTGAAGCGGACCCTGCTGGCGTAGGTGCCTTCCAGGTAGCGCTTCTGCGCCGAGTACAGCTCGGCCTGGTTGGTGCCGCCGCCGGTGCCGTCGGTGGACGCCTGCAGCTGCAGCACCTTCTGCCCGCCGTTGGTGGGGAAGGTGATGCTGTTGGCCGACCAGGTGGCACCGGGCACGCCGGGACCGCCGGCGTAGGTGCGCGGCACCCACCCGTGCTGGCTGAGCAGCGCGTCGGAGGACGAGCTGTAGTTGAAGTCGTCGAACAGGTAGCCGCAGTTGTTCGCCGCGGCGCTGGCGGTGCCGACGGTGGCCGCGGTCACGGCGACGGCGCCGACCCCGACGAGCAGCGCGGCGCCTGCCGCAGCCGCCAAAGATCGACGTTTACCGATGGACATGGGCACAGTCCTCCTTGAGGGGAAAGGAGTTTGACGGACCTTACTTGACCGCGCCGGCGGTCATACCGGCTCGGATGTGCCGTTGGAACGCGACGTAGGCGATGAGCACCGGCAGCATTGCGATGGTGAGACCGGCGAACAGACCGCTCCAGTCGCTGCGATATCCCTGACTGACCGACAGGGCGGCCAAACCCTGCGCCAGGACATACCGATCTGGGTCGGGGTTGAGGACCAGCGGGAGCAGGTACTGGTTCCAGAGCCCGAGAAAGTTGAAGATGCCGACGGCGACGAGACCGGGACGGGCCATGGGCAGCATGACGCGGAAGAACACCGCGCCGTGCGAGCAGCCGTCCAGGAACGCCGCCTCCGCCACCTCCGAGGGGAGTGTCTTGAAGAACGCGTGCAGGAAGAACACCGTGAAGGGCACCGCGTAGGCGGCGTAGACCAGGATCAGCCCCTGGTAGGTGCCGAGCAGGCCGAGCTGCTGCACCACGAAGAACAGCGGCACCAGGGCCAGGAACACCGGGAAGAACATGGCCGCGACGAACACGTAGTAGACGAGCCGGTTGCCGCGGAACTCGTACCGGGCCAGGGCGTAGGCGACCAGCGAGCCGAGCAGCATCGTCAGCAGCAGGGCGCCGCCCACGACGATCAGGCTGTTGAAGAAGTACCGGCCGATGTTCGCCTGGCTCCACGCCCGGGCCCAGTTGCCCCACTGCGGATCCGTGGGCAGCGACCAGGGGTCGTTGAGGATGTCGTTGTCCTTCTTGAAGGAGCTGACGATCGCCCACAGCAGCGGCAGCGCGGTGACGACCCCCCAGGCCAGCATCGCCAGGTGCACCGGGAATCGCCTCACGACGTCACCTCCGCTTCGCTCCGGCGCCGCCGTGAGTTCCACCCTGAGCCCATGATTCGTGGGCCTCCGCTCCGCTCCGGACCACTCATGACAGCTCCAGCCGGTCTTTGCGCCCCGCCCGCAGTGCGAGGACCGCGAGGGTCAGGGTGGCGAAGAACAGCGCGACCCCCATCGCGGAGGCGTAGCCGAACTTGCCGTAGGTGAAGGCGTTGCGGTACAGCGAGAGCCCGATGACCTCGGTCGCGCCGTCGGGTCCACCGGGCCCGGCGGTCATGACCTGCACGACCGCGAAGCCGTCCAGTGCCGTGATGCCCAGGTAGACGAACGCGACCTGCACCGTGTCGCGGACCAGCGGCAGCGTCACCTTGCGGAAGGTGGCCCAGCCGCCGGCGCCGTCGAGCAGCGCCGCCTCGAAGAGCTCCTTCGGGATG
Organism: Dactylosporangium sp. NPDC005555; assembly: GCF_040605635.1. Lineage (NCBI taxonomy): Bacteria > Bacillati > Actinomycetota > Actinomycetes > Micromonosporales > Micromonosporaceae > Dactylosporangium > Dactylosporangium sp. NPDC005555. The sequence goes on along the minus strand of NZ_JBEXDG010000038.1, from coordinate 49,624 downwards.
CCGTCGATGGCCGCGCTGAACAGCACCATGTAGAAGCCCACCGACGACCAGACCAGCACCGCCATCACCGCCGGCAGCGCCAGCCGCGGATCGCCCAGCCAGCTGCGGGCGAGGCCGGCCAGGCCCACCGCCCGCAGCGCCCCGTTGAGCAGGCCGTTGGTCGGGTTGTAGACGAACTGCCACAGCACCGCGATGACGACCAGCGACAGCAGCTGCGGGAAGAAGTACACGATCTGGTAGGCGCCCGCCCCGCGAATGGACGTCCGGCCGCTCCGCCCGCCGAGGTGCAGCATGCTGGCCAGGAACAGGCCCAGCGCGATCGTCACGAGCGGCACGCAGACGAGCATCACCGCGTTGTTGCGCACGGCGTCGAGGAAGAGGGAGTCGCCGCCGAGGCGGGCGTAGTTGCCCGCCCCGACGAAGTGCGCCTCGCCGGCCACGCCGGTCCAGTCGGTGAGCGAGAGGTAGAACGCCTGCCCGTACGGCGACAGCACGAACACGACGTGCAGCAGCAGCGCCGGCGCCAGCGCACCGATGAGGAACCGGAGCCGACCGTGTTTCATCAGCGGGTGTACTTCTTGACGGAGCTGTCCTTGGCGATCGCGTCGGCGGCCTTCTGGATGCGGTCGGCCCACTCGGCCGGCGTCGCCCGCTTGTTGATCAGCTCGCCGGTCGCGTCGTCGACGGCCTTGGCGAGCGGCGCGTACCAGGTGCGGAAGCGGAAGGTGAAGGCTTCCTTGCCGGCGGCCTTGACCGCGGCGCTGGTGGACTCGAGGCCGCTGGACAGGGTGAGCCCGTCGGTGGCGCCGACGACCGAGGGCAGCGTGCCGGCGGTCTCGGCGAAGCCGCGCGCCGACTGCTTCGAGAACAGGATCCGCAGGTACTCCAGGCCGCCGGCGACGTTCTTCGCCTTGGACGGCACGATGAACGCCTCGCTGCTCGCGGCCTGGATCGCCCCGGCGCCGAACCTGTCGGAGCCGGTGCGGGCCGGCACGGCGCCCATCACCATGTCGAAGCCCTTGGGCGCGACGTCCTTCTGCTCGGCCTCCAGCCAGGAGCCGCAGGGGATGAACGCGGCCTTGCCCTGGCACCAGGCGGCCTGCGACTCGGTGTGCGACAGCGCCTCCGAGCCGGCCATGATGTAGCCCTTCGCGGCGAGCTCGGCGAACGCCTCGGCGGCGCCCTTGAACGCGTCGGACTTCCAGGCGCCCGGCTGCAGGTTGTCCACGGCCTTGAGCAGGTCGGTGCCGCCGGTCTTCGCCGCCATGCTCAGCAGCGGGTCGTTCATGTACTCGGGGTACTTGCCCTGGTAGGTCCAGGGGGCGATGCCCGCGGCCTTGATCGTGGCGCAGAGGGCGATCATCTCGTCCCAGGTCTTCGGGTACGTCCAGCCCTTGCTCGCGAACAGCGGCCTGCTGTACCAGAGACCCCACGCGGTGTAGGTGAAGTTGAGCACCAGGGGCGCGCCGTCGAAGGTGCCGTCCTCGATGACGCCGGGCAGCAGCGTGTCCTTGACCTTGACCGCCGGGTCGTCGAACGACGGCGCTTCGAGGAGGTCGTTCAGGTTCGACAGCTGTTTCGCGCCGACCAGGGTGGCGAGGTCCAGGCGCCCGGCGCCGGTGTTGTCCACCACGTCCGGCGGGGTGTTGGCGACGAACCGCGGCTGCAGCGCCTCGCCGACCTTCTGGATGCCCTTGTGCTCGATCGTCGCCTTCGGGAACTTCTGCGTATAGAGACCCTCGGCCTTCTTGGCGTAGTCGTCGCCGTAGCCGCCTTTGAAGATGACGACCTCCAGGGGCGCGTCCTCCTTCACGCCGAGCGGGTTGGTGGCGCTCTTCGCGCCGGTCTCTGCCTTGGCGTCATTGTCCTTGCCGCTGGTCACGCACGCGCTGAGCAACGGAAGCGTGACGCCTGCCGCGGCTGCCGCGCGCAGGACGGTCCGTCTTGTCGGGTACGGTTGGACGAAGGGTGATGGGTTCATGACTGGGCCTTCTCTCCTAAGCGGTACGCCGGATGCGCCCGGCGTACCGCGCTTCGAGTGCTGCGTTGTGCTCCCGCCCGCCTGGGACGTTGTCGGACAGGTAGACCGGCGGCGTGACGCCGAGTGCCAGCAGCCGCGCCACCACTTCGGTGACGACCTGCTGGGCCAGCAGGGCCGCGGTGATCGAGGAGACGGCGCCGACGGCGCCGCCACCCGGCAGGGGCAGCGACGCGTCGCCGTAGGGTGCCCCGTTGTCGAGGACCACGTCGGCGAAGTCGCTGAGCTTCATGCCGCTCTCATGCCGCGAGTCGACGCGGGAGGAGTGCGAAAGCGACGTGATCGCGATGAGGGCGTGCCCGCGCTGCTTGACCAGCTGCGCCATCTCCACCACGGCGCCGTTGACGCCGGAGTTGGAGGCGATGACGAAGGTGTCGTCGGGCTTGACGGGGGCGAGGTCGTAGAGCCGGTGCGCGACGCTGGGCGTGCGCTCCAGCTGCGGGTCGGCGAGGACGCCGGCCCGGTCGCCGCCGTAGAGGACGATGTCGCGCAGCGCGATCCTGTTGGTCGGCACGAGCCCGCCGGCCCGGCCGGCGATCTCCATCGCCAGGGCCTCGGAGTGCCCGCAGCCGAAGGCCTGGATCACCCCGCCGGCCTGCAGCGTGGCGGTCATCAGGTCGGCGGCGTGCGCGATCCTGTCGCCCTGGGTGCTGCTGACGCGGTCGATGGCGGCGCGGACCACCTCGACGTAGTCCCCACTTCTGATGCTGGTCACAGCGGCTTTTCCCTCCGTGGTCGCTTGCGGTTGCTGTTCGTGTCGGGCACCCGGTGCGCGTCCACAGCGCGCACCGTGAGCTCCAGGGCCTCGGCGGTCCGCTCATAGGTGCGCTGCGCGACCGCCACGTAGATGAGGTCCAGGACCAGCAGTTGCGAGTGCAGTGCGGAGAGGGCCGCGACGCGGAAGGTGGTCTCGTGGACCGACGTCGTGAAGACCACGTCGGCGACCTCCGCCAGGGGTGAGCGCCCGAAGGACGTCACCGCCACCGTCAGCGCGCCGTGGTCGGCGGCCTCGGCGAGGGTCTCGATCGCCTCGCGGGTCCGGCCGGAGTGCGACAGGCCGATCGCCACGTCGCCGGGGCCGAGCAGTGCCGCGTTGGTCAGCGCGGTGTGGGTGTCCGACCGGTACCAGACGGGGACGCGGATGCGCTCCAGCCGGAACGCCATCTCCCGCCCGGCGGTGCCGCTGCTGCCCAGCCCGAAGATCTCCACCCGTCCGGCGGTCGCGATGGCGGCCGCGACGCGCTCGACGGCGGCGACGTCCAGGCCCGCGGCGGTCGCCTGGATCGCCCGGGTGTCCGCGGCCGTGATCACGTCGAGGACCCCGTCGAGAGGGTCGTCGGGCGCGATGTCGCCGCTGATGTCGGTCTCCCAGCGGGCCTGCTCGGCGCGCCCGGTCTCGGTCGCGATGGCGACCCGCAGGTTGGCGTAGCCTTTGAAGCCGAGCGTGCGGCTGAACCGGGTCACGGTCGCCGTGGACGTGCCCGACCGCTCGGCGAGGTCGACGATGCTGGCGTGCGCCGCCGTCTCGGGATCGCTGAGGATCATCTCGGCGATCTTTGCGAGGGCCTCCGGCATGGTCGGCCCCTCGATGCGCAGCCGCCCAAGCAGCCCGCCGCTCTCACCCGTCACTCCGGTCATCCTTTTCATCGTTGCGTCTTGGCGATGAAAATTACGACCACTTGAACTTCTAGTCAATAAGCATTTTCTATGTTTCGATCATCGCCATGGTGCTCATCCTCGGGGTCGATGCCGGCGGGACGGCCTCCAAAGCGGTCCTCACCTCGCCGGACGGGACGGTCCTGGGGCGCGGGACCGCGGGTCCCGGCAACCCGTCCGCTGTCGGGTCGGCGGCCGCGGTTGCGATCGGGACGGCGGTCCGGCAGGCACTCGGCCCGCACGACCCGGGTGGGGTCGTCGCGGGTGTGGTGGGGGTCGCCGGGGTCAGCATCCTCGCTGATCCCGGCGTCGCCGCCGCCTTCGCCGCCGAGTGGGCCGACATCGGCCTGACCTGCCCGGTCCCGGTCGTCGCCGACGCCGTCACAGCCTTCGCGGCGGGCAGCGGCGAGTTCGCCGCCTACTCAGCGGGCAGCGGCGGGTCCGCCGCCCTCCCGGCCGGCGGTGGCGGCGGGGCCGGGGTCACCGGCGGGGCCGGGGTGTTGCGTGGCGCGGTGCTCATCGCCGGCACCGGCGCGGTCGCGGCCCTGATCGAGGGCACGGAGGTGGTGCGCACCGCCGACGGGCTCGGCTGGCTGCTCGGCGACGAGGGCTCCGGGCTCTGGCTCGGCCTGCAGGCCGTCCGGCACGCCGCCCACCACTGGTCCTCGTCCGGGCTCGCCGTCCGGGTGGCGCTGCACGCGGGCGCCGCGAGCGCCGACGACCTCGTGCACTGGGCGCAGCGCCTGCCGTTCGGCTCGTTCGCCGCCCTCGCGCCGGTCGTGTGCGAGTTCGCCGAGGCGGGGGACCCGGCGGCGGTCGCGATCGTCGCGGCGGCCGTCGAGCGGTTGCTCGCCACGCTCGACGCCCTCGACGCTCCGGATGCGGCGGTGGTCCTGGCCGGAGGCCTCCTCACCGGTGCCACGCCGGTCCGTCGTGGGGTCCTCGCGGCGCTGGACGCGCGCGGCACCGCGGCCGGCACCGCGGCCGACCCCGCCCTCGGCGCGGCCCGGCTGGCCCTTCAGGCCTGGTCGAGCCGCACCGGGGCGTCGATCTGAAGGAACGCCCGCAGCCGGCCGGCCTCGTCCAGCACCGACGCGGCATCGGCATCCGGCAGCCGGCGGAAGGGCGACACGACCAGCGCCGCCCCGGTCACCGACCAGATGCCGGCGACGAACCCGTCGACCAGGAACGTCGGGTGCACCATCGAGTAGCCGGGGCACACCTTCGCGCGGTCCTCGTCGCTGATGATCCGGGTCCGGTCCTCGTGGCTGAGCACCAGGTTGTCGAACTCGGGCAGGAAGCGCACCGGCGGCTCCTCGTCCCCGTCGGCGACCGGCAGCCCGGGCAGGTCGAAGAGCTCCTGCCCGTGCTCGTCGCGGTGGACCCGCAGCCGGGGGCGCTCCGCCTCGACCTCGTCGCGCACCCGCTTGAGCCCCGACCAGTTCTGCAGGTCCGCGACGCTCGCCGGGCCGCACGAGGCGAGGTACCGCCGCAGCAGCGTCGACACGAGGGGCCGCTCCTCCAGCGGGCCGCCCAGCCAGTCCTCGGCGAGCGCGCAGGGCACGTGCCCGCGGCGGCGCCAGACCCCGGACGGCGGCGGGTGCACCAGGTTCTCCTGGAACTGCACGACCCACGCGAGGGCGATCCCCTTGCGGCCGGGGAAGCGCTCGCCGAGCGCCTTCGCCAGCTTCGGCCGGGTCATGACCTGGCCCCGCAGGATGTCCCGGCCGGCCGCGCCGACGTCGGCGATGTCCAGCCCGGCGAACTCGGCGGCGAACGGCGACAGCCCGCCGGTCCCCAGCCGGGACTTCAGCAGGGGGCGCAGCCAGCGGTAGTCGGCGCCGGTGGTCAGGTGCTGGGTGCGCCGCAGCAGCCCGCCGCGCACGACCCGCCGGTCGGTCAGCGCCTCGGTGAGGTCGTCGTGCCGTGCCCGGCGGGTCCTGGTCCACAGGCCGACGTAGGGCGCGTCGATCTCCTGCGCCTGCACCGCGACGAGGTGCGCGACGACCTCGTCGACCGGGCGCGGGTCCGGCTCGGCATCGGTGGTGGTCAGCAGCTGGCGCTGCAGGTAGGTGCGGTTGAGCTGCCGCCGGGTGAGGATCACGCCCGGACGCTATCGACAGTTCCGGTCAGGAGCTGTCCTGAACCCGGTGCCTGGTGATCCGGTCGAAGGCGATCGTGCCGTCCGGGTGCTCACCCGCCGGCGCGTAGCCCGCGGCCCGCAGCGCGGCGAGGGTGTCGGCGACGGACAGGACGCTGGCGTAGACCGTCGGGGCGAGCTCGGTGAGGCCGAGCTTCGCCAGGCTCCTCACCCGCGTCAGCTCGGCGAGCAGCGCCGGGTCCTCGCCGCGCAGCACGCACGCGACGGGCCGGACCCGCAGCCGCCCGTGCCGCCGGGCGAGGTCGGTGACCAGGTACTGCAGCGGCTGCGGGACCCGCCCGCCGGTCGCCGCCCCGCGCAGCGCCGCGAGGAGCTCGTCGGCGGTCGAGCCGGTGTCGAACGCCCGCCGCACCGACGCCTCGCTGAAGCGCCACGTGTGGCCGCCGCCGCGGGACTCCCGGTCGGCGGCGAGGTCGAGGAACGCCGCGAGCTGCGGCGCCGGGGCGCCGGTCGCGACCGCGGTCAGGTCGCTCTGCAGGAGCACCGTGCGCTGCGCGGCCGGGATCAGCCGCTCCAGCTCGGCGTGCAGCGCCGCGCGGCGCGGGATGCCGTCCAGGCCGGCCTCGGCGGCGAGGGCGCGGCACAGGCCCGTCGGCGCGTGCAGGGCGCCGAGCCCCATCAGCTCCAGCTCCCTCCACAGCATGACCGTGGTCGGCCGGGCCTCCTCGGTGTCCGCCCCGGTCAGCAGCGGCCGCATGTACATCTGCAGCGCGTTGATCCCTTCCAGCGACGGCAGCGCGTAGCCGTCGGGCAGGCCGTTGAGCATCGACACGAGGCTGCGGCGCAGCACGCTCACCGCCTCGTCGCGCTCGGTCCGCAGCAGCGCGGGCGCCCGCGGGTCCAGCGGGACGGCGTCCATGACCAGCCAGGCCCTGAGCAGCTCGCCGTACTGCGCGGGCGGGTCGAGCGCCAGCCAGTCGTCGTAGCTGGCCGACGGCGCGATCCGGTTGTCCGTGACGCCGATCAGGCCGGCGACCCCGGCGAGCGTGAGCCACAGCCGCATGCCGGGCTCGTCGCCGCCGATGGCCTTGCCGAGCCGGCGCAGCTCGCGGGTGCCGACCCCGCCGTCCTTCAGCATCGGCACCGGCGCCCGGCCGCACGCCTCCAGCAGGGCGGTGACGTGCGCGAGTGCGGCCCGGACCGCGGCGGCGCCGTCGCGCTCGACCATCTCGGCGCTGACCTCGACCGGCACCTGCAGCGGCGGGGCGGGGTCGAAGTCGGCCCGGAAGCCGTCGCGCAGCACGACCCCGACCTCGCTGGGCAGGGCCGCCGCCGTCATACCCACCGGGTTCCACATGAGCAGGCCGTGGTCGACGGCCCAGCGCAGCGGCGTCGGGCGGTTGACCCGCAGCGCGCCCATCTGCCGCGGGTCGAAGTAGTACGGGTCGCCTTCCGCGAGCGACAGCAGCAGGTCCTTGGTGGTCTCGGGCGCGGCGGCGAACTTCGCGCGGACCGTTGCCGCGTCGGCGAGGGCGGCGCAGATCCCGTCGAGCAGCGCCGCGCGGTGCTTGTCGACGGGCGCGTCCAGGTTGTAGGCCATGCGCTGCAACCGGTCCAGCGGCAGCTGGGCGAGCTCGATGCGGGCCGACGGGCCGAAGCCGTAGCCGCCGACGATCACCCGGTGGATCGGTGCGGTGCGGATCCAGTCGCCGTCGGGCCAGGCCAGGGCGTGCCACTCCAGCCGGCCCAGCATCATGTCCAGGTCGGCGTCGCCGGCGGCCACGCCCAGCAGCCGCGCCAGGTCGGCCCGCCGGGTCCCGGCCGCGCGCAGCGACAGCGCCTCGGCCACCTGCAGCTCCGGCAGGCTCAGCACGGCGACGGTCCCGGTGACCGTGCCCGGCTCCATCAGGACCGCCGCGAGGACGGCCGGGTCCGGCGTCTCCCTCCCGGGCAGGTGGGCCGCGGTGAGCTCCGCCAGCCGCGGCGCACCCAGCCCGGAAAGGAAGTCCAGCATCGTCCGCATGCCGGGACGTTAGCCGTGCCGCGGGTGAACGGCGAAGAACGCCCACAGCACGTCGGTCGCGTCGATCTTCGGGGCGGGGTCCTTGAGCTCGCCGGCGGTGGCGCCGAACCACACGTGTCCCGCGCCGTCGATGACATAGGTGTCCACGTCGCTGCCGCCCTTGCACGGCGTGGTCGTCCGCTGGACTGCCGGATCCAGCGGCGCCGCGGGTGACGGCGGCGGCGCGGACACCGACCCCGGCGGCGGGACCGTGACGGGTGCGTTCGCCGACGGCGGTGGCGGCACGAAGGGTTTCGCGCAGGAGGCCCGGGCGCGCCAGGTGTCCAGGCCGGTCCTGAAGGTCGTGGCCTGGGGGTCCGCGGCGCCGATGAGGGTCACCACCGAGACCGGGGCCGGGGGCCGGTAGTCCGCCGCCTCGGTGCGCCCGCCGGTGAACCCGCCGCTGACCGCGCCGATCGCGGCGAACACCCCGGGCGCCTCGACCGCGGCGCGGAAGCTCAGGTCGGCGCCGTTGGAAACCCCGGCGAGGAAGACCCGGTCCGGGTCGGCCTTCCAGCGCTCGACGAGCTGCCCGGCGACGGCCTTCACGAAGCCGATGTCGTCCTGCACCCCGCAGCAGCCGAACGCGTTGAACTGGCCGCCGACGCCCTCCGGGTACGCGACGATGAACCCCTCCTTGTCGGCCTTCGCGTCCAGGCCGGTCAGCTCCCGCATCGTGGCGCCGCTGCCGGGCTTGTGGTGCAGCGCGACGACCGCCGGCATCGGGCGGCCCGGGTCGTACGACGCGGGCACGTGCAGCTGAAACGTGCGCACCTTGTCACCGACGGTAATGGTCTGGGTGGTGTCGCCGGCGCTGGGCGCCCCGGCCGTCGTCCGCGGTGCCGGCGCCTCCCCGGTGGAGCAGCCGGCCAGCATGATCACCGTGAGCAGTGCCGATCCCCGTCTCATGCCCGGTCAGCCTAGGGGGTCGTGGTAGCGCATATCCACCGGCCCGATCGCCTTCTGTCACGGCGATCGTCGTCGATTCAGAGTATTTTCCCGGATGAATCAGACCAAACCCGGACCAGCTCCAAAATTCCTGCTCCGCAACGGCTGTCGCTCGTGCCTTGCCTGGCCATATGTTGTCGGACGTCAAGTTTCGTGAGGCAGGAGTCGTCGTGGGAAACACGCTGTTCAGGAGGGTTGCGACCGGCACGGCCGCCGCGACCGTGGCCGTCGGGCTATCGACCATGTTCGCTTCGCCCGCCAGTGCGCACGCATCGGGTGCGACCGGCTCCGCGGAGTGCGTCTCGGTCGACGGCACGTACCAGATCACCTGGAAGCTGACCAACGACTACCCCAAGGCCGTCACGCTCAGCAACGTCAAGCTGGAGCTCGACGAGCAGGCGACGACCGTCCTGTCGACCACGACGGTGCCCACGACGATCGAGGCCACCCCGAAGGGCACCAAGTTCACGGAGGTCACGTTCACCTCCCGCGTCTCCCGCCCCGCCACCAAGGTGAGGATCACGTACTCGGCGAAGTGGGCCGACGGCTACCCCGCCACGGCCGCGAGCGGCTGGGTGTCGCTGACCGGCCCGTGCCCGTCGCCGTCGCCGTCGAAGTCTCCGTCGGCCTCCCCGACGCCGTCGCCGTCGAAGTCGGTCACGCCGTCCTCGTCGCCCACGCCGTCCTCCTCGACGACACCCCCCACGCCCTCCACGTCGACCACGCCGAGCCTGCCGACGACCGGCTCCAGCACCACGCTGCCCATGGTCGGCACGGGCGCCGCCCTCGTCGTCGGCGGCATCGCCCTGGTCGCCACCCTGCGCCGCCGTCGCCGGGTGACCTTCACCGCCGAGTAGCGCCGCTTCCACCGCAGGGGAGTCCCGTCGGGGCTCCCCTGCGGTGTCCTATCCGGACAGTCGGCGGGCCTGGTCCAGCAGGTCGCCCGCCACCAGGTCGAACGGCTCCATGCTCTGCTCGGCCCGGCTCATCACCACCGCGCCCTCCGTGGACGCGATCAGCGTCGCCGCGAACCGCGCCGCCGTCCGCGGGTCCAGCCCGCCGGCCTCGAACAGTCCGCCGAGCCGCGCCCGCCAGTCGCGGAAGATCTCCGCGGCCCGGCCGAGCAGCTCACCCGGCTCCGCCGCCACGGTCACGGCCAGCACCGCACAGCCGGCGCTGAAGTGCGACCGCTCCAGCACGGTCCGCCACAGGCGCAGGACGTGCTCGGTCACCTCGACGACGCCGTGCCCCTCCAGGTCGTCGAACCCGGCGAGCATCCGCCCCGCCACCAGGTCCAGGGCCGAGGCGACGAGCTGGTCCTTGCCCTCGGGGAAGTGATGGTAGATCGAGCCGCGGGGCGCCCCGGTCGCCTTCAGCACCTCGGAGAACGACGTCGCCTGCAGGCCCTGTTTCGCCAGCAGCACCGCCGCGCCCTCCACCATCCGCCCACGGACGTCACCCGCCACCATGCGCTCCCTTGACTATGACGGTCGGCATATTCTACGTTCTATGACGACCAGCATAGTCCAGGAACGGAGCCTCGTCATGCCCATGATCGACGTCTACGCCCCAGCCGACCTCTTCCCGGCGGGCAGCGACCGCACGCTCGCGGCCAGGCTGACCGCCGCCCTGTTGCGCGCCGAGGGAGTGGCCGAGCCGGGCCCGGCGCATCTGGACAACACCGGCGCGTACCTGCACCGCATGCCCGGGGAGGCGGTCCACACCGCCGGAACCGAGGCGGCGCGCACCGTCCGGATCCAGGTCCTCACCCCGCCCGGCGCCCTGACCCGGGAGGGGCAGCGGTCGCTGGTCGCCGACGCGACCCGCATCGTCGCCGACGTCAGCGGCGACCCGACCCAGCCGGCCCGCACCTGGGTCCTGCTCACCGAGGCGGCCGAGGGCGGCTGGGGGATCGCCGGCACCGCCTTCGGCCGTGAGGAGTTCGCCGCGCTGCTCCGCTGAGGGGCGCCGCGCTCCGCGCGGCTCGGGTCAGTGTGCGAAGTAGTCCCGCAGGTGGGCGATCAGGCCGTCGCGGACGCGGAAGATCTGGACCAGGGACATGACGGTCGAGTCCGTGAACGCGGTGTCGATCTCGACGATGAAGACGCCGGGGTCGGCGGTCGGGTGCAGGACGTAGCGGGACCGTCCGAAGTCGACGGTGCGGGTGTCCTCGCTCGGCAGCGCGTACCAGGCGGCCATGCCGGCGCGGATCGCGTCGCGGCCTTCGAGGCGGCGCGGATAGGTGCCGCCGGGCAGGACGAGAGGCGCCTCGAGGATGCCGTCGGGGGTGAAGAGCGCGGCCAGGGCGTCAGGGTCGCGGCCGACGGCGCCGGCGCGGATGTAGCGCTGGAAGAGTTGGTCCATCCTCAATCGTAGCCGGGCACACGCGCGGTGTGCCCGGCTCACGGTGCGCCGGGGCGCGTCAGTGCGCGACCGGGCAGCCGCCGGTCAGTTTGCCGAGGAAGTTGTTCGGGTCGTAGTAGTGCTCGACCTCCAGCAGCTTGAGGTCGTCGGTGACCTTCGCGACGCTGATGCCGAACATTTCGATGGTCTCGCCGTTGGGCTGGTAACCGTGGTATTCACCGGTGAACGCGCCCCAGTGGCGCCACTTGAACGTGACGACCGGCGGGGGGCTCAGGACCTCCAGCACCTCCCAGTAGAAACCGGTCGGAAAGGCCTGGTGGAAAATGTGGTGGGACGACTCGAACGATTCCTGGCCCGTTTTGTAGAACGCGCTGTCGCCGATCAGGATGTTGTAGCTGCCGATGTCGGTGATGTCCTGCGCGGTCGCCCAGGGGCCGCCGTTGACGTTGGTCCGGAAGTGCTCGGTCACCATGGAGACCCAGGTCGCGGGGTCCTTCTTGTGCGAGACCTCCATCTCGAAGACCTGCACGATCCGCTCGACGATTGCTTCGAGGGAGTCGGGGGCGAATTGGTGGGTCCGCTGCTCGGGCATCACCGTGTGCGACAGGTGATAGTCGGGCGTGCCCTCGCGCCACTGTTCCGGGTCGGTCGCGTCGACGACGGCGGTGCGGCCTTGCAACCAGAGCGGGGTCTCAGTCAAGGACCTCGTCCTTTCACTGCATCGGGGAAGTGATCGACTGAGATGTTGGTGGATGTGATCGGCGGGCGTCAACCCCGTTGAGTAACGTGCGTAGATACTGAGGTAAAATCGACTAACATCAATGTGTTGATCCTGTTGCGGCGAAGTGTCGACGCAATGTTGTGGCAGGGAGACCGGCCTCCACGGCCATGGCCGTCCACGGTGCCCCGGCGGCGCGGCGGTCGGCGATGTAGGCGCGCAGGGTGTCGTACCCCAGCGCGCGGGCCACGGTGTCGCCCCTCGCGGCGGCGTGGTGCCGCTTCGCCGCGTGCGGGACGGCGTCGATGCCGTGCCGGCGCAGCGCCGTCAGGACCGCCGACCTGGTCACGCCGGCCTCGGCGGCGATCGACGCGACGCTGCGGTGCTGCTCGACGTGGGCGCTGTGCAGATACGCCCGCGTGTCCGCGAACCCGAGCCGCCGCGCCGCGGGGCCGAGCCGCTCGGGTGGATGTGCGGCGGGCGCGGCGGACGCGGACAGGTGCCGGGAGACCCAGTCCTTGTGCAGCCCGGCCTCCCGGCTCACGGCGGCCATGCTCATGCCCGAGGCGAAGCGGTCGGACAGGTAGTCGTCGAAGGTGGCATACCCGAAGCGCGCGGCGACCTCGCGGGTGAGCCGCTCGCGGTGCTGCCGGGCCCGCCGGCGGTTGCCCTCCGCGCGCGCCCGGGGGTCGACGACGGCGAGCGCGGCGAGGGTCTTCACCCGCCGCTCCACCGGGTGCCGCCGCCCGCGGGCCGCCTCCGCCGCCGCTTCGGCGAGGGCGCCGCTGCGGGACCGGGACAGGGCCCGCTGCTGCGCGTTGCGGATCGCCGGCTCGATCTTGCGGGCCAGGAGGGCGGCGGAGCGCCGCCTGCGGGTCGCCTGGCCGCTGAGCGGGTTGCCCAGCTCCAGGCCGAACGTGGCGACGTAGTCGGCCTTGCTCCAGCCGTGGACCCGGATGTGGCTGGCGACCGAGAGGAACCATCGCCCGCACAGGTGGCAGCGGACCCGCTCGCCGTCGGTGAGCATCTGGCCGATCGGCGCATGGATGTGCATTCGCCCCCCGCCCAGTAGTCACAGTGAGACTACCGGGCGCGGCGACTACGCTCAAGGGCGTGCTGTCGCTGGCCGAATGGATCGTCCTCACCCTGGTCGACGAGGGCCCGACGCACGGCTTCGCGATCGCCGCGCTGACCGCCGAGGACGGCGCGGTCGGCCGGGCCTGGCACGTGCCGCGCCCGATCGTGTACCGGTCGCTGGACCGCCTCGGCGCTCTGGACCTGGCCCGCGTCGAGAGCACCGAGGCCGGCGCACGCGGCCCGCGGCGCTCGATCCTGACCACCACCCCCGACGGCGTGCGGGAGGTGGGGGAGTGGCTGGACCGGCCCGTCGGGCATGTCCGGGACATGCGCTCGGAGCTGCTGGTGAAGCTCGCCCTCCGGCTGCGCCGCGACCTGCCGCCCGGTCCTCTCGTCGCCGCCCAGCGTGAGACGGTGGCGAAGGTCCGGGCGGCGATCGAACGCCGGCGTGACGCGGAGACGGGCTTCGGCCGGATCCTGCTGACCTGGCGCTACGAGAACGCCCTCGCCGCGGAACGCTTCCTGGACGCGGTCAGTTGAAGCGCCGCAGGCGCAGGCTGTTCGCGACGACGAACACCGAGCTCAGCGCCATCGCGCCGCCGGCGATCATCGGGTTGAGCAGGCCGGCCGCGGCGATGGGAAGCGCGGCGAGGTTGTAGGCGAACGCCCAGAAGAGGTTGCCCTTGATCGTGGCGAGGGTGCGCCGGGACAGCCGGATCGCGTCGGGCACGGCGGTCAGGTCGCCGCGGACCAGCGTGAGGTCGCTCGCCTCGATCGCGGCGTCGGTGCCGGTGCCCATCGACAGGCCGAGGTCCGCCTGGGCGAGTGCGGCGGCGTCGTTGACCCCGTCGCCGACCATCGCCACGACCCGGCCCTCGCCCTGCAGGCGCCGCACCACGTCGAGCTTTCCCTCCGGCAGCACCTCCGCGATGACCTCGTCGATGCCGACCTCGGCGGCGACGGCCCGCGCGACCGCTTCGGCGTCCCCGGTGAGCAGGACGGGGCGCAGCCCGAGGTCGCGCATGCGCCGTACCGCGGCGGCGGATGAGGCCTTGACGGTGTCGCCGACGGCGATCAGCCCCCGCACGGCGCCGTCCCAGCCGACCGCCACGACCGTCCCGGCCAGGTCCGGGGCGTCGACGGACCCGGTCAGCCCCTTCGAGGCGAGGAACGCGGGGCGGCCGACCCAGACCGTGCGGTCCTCGACGATGCCGCTGACCCCGCGCCCGGCGTGGCTGGTGAACGACGCGACGGCAGGCCGGTCCGGCACCGCGGCGGCGACCGCGACCGCGATCGGGTGCTCGGAGGCGTGCTCGACGGCGGCGGCGAGGCGCAACGTGTCCGGATGGCCGTGCACCTCCTGGACGGACATCCGGCCGGTGGTCACGGTGCCGGTCTTGTCCAGCAGCACTGTGTCGACGCGCCGGGTCGACTCGAGGACCTCCGGGCCGCGGATCAGGATGCCCAGCTGGGCGCCGCGCCCGGTGCCGACGAGCAGCGCCGTCGGCGTCGCCAGGCCCAGCGCGCACGGGCACGCGATGATCAGCACCGCCACCGCCGCCGTGAACGCGGCCGTCGTCGAGCCGCCCGTGCCGAGCCAGAAGCCGAGCGTGCCGGCGGCGAGCGCGATGACGATCGGCACGAAGACGGCGGCGATCCGGTCGGCGAGGCGCTGCACGTCGGCCTTCCCGCTCTGCGCCTCCTCGACGAGCCGCGCCATCTGCGCCAGTTGCGTGTCGGCGCCGATGCGGCTCACCCGCACGACGAGCCGCCCGGACGCGTTGACGCAGCCGCCCACGACCGGGTCGCCGGGGCCGACGTCGACGGGCAGCGGCTCGCCGGTCAGCATGCTGACGTCGACCGCGGAGGTGCCGTCGAGCACCGTCCCGTCGGCGGCGACCTTCTCGCCGGGCCGCACGACGACCCGGTCGCCGACCTTCAGCTGCTCGGCGGGGACGCGGCGCTCGGTGCCGTCGGCGGCCAGCACCGCGGCGTCCTTGGCACCCAGCTCCAGCAGCGCCCGCAGGGCGGCCCCGGCCCGCCGTTTCGCGCGGGCCTCGAAATACCGGCCGGCCAGGATGAACACCGTCACCCCGGCGGCGACCTCCAGGTAGATGGCGTCGGCGCCGCCCCCGCGGGAGATCGTGAGCTCGAACGGGTGCCGCATGCCGGGCATGCCCGCGTCGCCGACGAACAGCGCGTAGAGCGACCACAGGAACGCGGCCGCGGTGCCGACCGAGACGAGCGTGTCCATGCTCGCCGCGCCGTGCCGCAGGTTGCGCAGCGCCGCGCGGTGGAAGGGCCACGCGCCCCACACCACGACCGGCGCGGCGAGGGTCAGCGACGCCCACTGCCACGACTCGAACTGCCACGCCGGCACCATCGCCAGCAGCACCACCGGCACGGCCAGCGCGGCGCTGACCAGCAGCCGCCGCCGGGCCTCGGCGGCGGGATCGACTGTCCCGGCCGCTTGCGCGGGCGTTTCGATGAAGGCCGTGTAGCCGGTCTGCTCCACGGTGGTGATGAGGTCGGCGACGACCAGCGTCGGCGGGAACACCACGCGCGCCTTCTCGGTGGCGTAGTTGACGCTCGCCTCGACACCGTCGAGCCGGTTCAGCTTCTTCTCGATCCGGGCCGCGCACGCCGCGCAGGTCATGCCGCCGATCGCGAGCTCAGTTGTGGGCATGCCCGCCCCCGACACCGGTCACCGTGAACTCGGCGGTGTGCACCGCGCCGCCGTGCTGGAACTGGAAGTACAGCCGGTGCGTCCCCTCGGCGGCGCCCTCGACGGCGAACCGGACGTCGGGCCCGCCGGTCGCCGGCTCCTTCGGGTGGACGTGCAGGTAGGCGAGGTCCTGCTGGGCGATCGCCACGAGGTGCCCGGCCGCGCCCAGGTAGGGCTGCAGGTCGGTGACGGGCCGCCCGTCGCGCTCCACGCGCAGCGTCACGCCGTCGTGCGTGTCGAGTCGCACGGTGTACCCGTCGACGACGGTGCTCGTGGCCGGCGCGGGCAGCGGCCCGGTCGTCCGCGGCCCCGGCACGTCGAGGTCGGCGGCGAGGACGGTGGCCGCCCCACCGGTGGCGGTGAAGTCCGCATAGGCGCGCCAGGGGCCGCCGTCGGGGAGCGTCAGCGGCGCCCGCCACGTCCCGTCCGCGTCCATCATCGGGTGGACGTGCTGAAACCCTGACAGGTCCCGCCGCACCACGATGAGGTGCAGTGGCTTCTCGTGCACCGTGTCGAAGCGCGTGACGGCCCGCCCGCCGGCGCCGGTGATCCTGAAGCTCAGGCCGCCGGTGTACGGGTCGATCGCCATCGCATATCCGTCGGCGGCGGGGGCGCTGCCCGGGACCGCGTGGTCGCCACCGTGCTGGCCGGCGGGGTCGTGCGCCGCGTCGGCGGGTCGCTCGTCGGCGATCGCGTCGGGCCCGACGAGGCGGCCCGCCCCGAAGGCCACCCCGAACACGACCACGAGGACCGCGGCGAACGCTCCCAGCCGGACCGGGGTGCTCAGCGGCTTCATGCTCGGAGCCCGACGACTTCGTAGCCGGCCTCGTCGACGGCGGCGCGGACGGCCTGCTCGTCGGCGGGCCCGTCGCTGGTGACCGTCACGGCGCCGGCTTCCAGGTCGATCCGCACGGCGGTGACCCCGGCGACCTTCCCGACCTCGGTGGTGACCGCCTGCACGCAGTGCCCGCAGGTCATGCCCTTGACGGCGTAGGTCGTGGTGTTCATTGCCGGCTCCTCCACACTCGATACGGATACCCCCCATGGGTACCCGACGAACGTAGCATACCCCCGGGGGGTGTGCGCTAGGATGGGTGCCATGACGACCGCCACGCCCCGCGGTTACACCGCGACGAAGGACCAGCTCCAGAGCCGGCTGCGCCGCATCGAGGGCCAGGTCCGCGGTGTGGAGAAGATGGTCGACGAGGACCGCTACTGCATCGACGTCCTGACCCAGATCAGCGCGATCCAGGCGGCCCTGGACAAGGTCGCCCTCGGCCTGCTCGACGACCACGCCCGGCACTGCATGCAGCACGGCGCCGAGGAGGGCAAGGGCGAGGAGATGGCCACCGAGATGATGGCCGCCGTCGGTCGCCTGCTCCGCAGGGGCTGACCTCAGCGAAGGGACAAGGCCGGCGCTCGCCGGCCTTTTCTGTTTCATCTCCCCGTTTCATCCGGCCGTCGCATTGCGGCACCGCGGCCCGAACTGATCGCGTCAGGCACCTGAAGTGCTCTTGACAATCGGTGAGGGCCGATGCTGTGCTGTCCTCCGCTTAGTTACATTCGTGTTTCATTTGTTACATGCGGAACTCTGGGAGACGCGCGATGACACGACAGGTGTTACGGCTGGTGGCGGCCGGTGCCGCCGTCGCCATGGGGATGGCAGGGCTGGCGGGGGTGACCGCGGCGCAGGCCGGGGAGCCCGCCGCGACGGCCAGGGTGTGGGTGACGACCGTCGACGGCACCGAGCTCATGCACGAGCGGGCCCAGGTCCCGTTCGGCAGGCCGGTCGCCGGGAACCCCAACCCCGTCGTCACCGTGGACCCGAGCCGCGAGTACCAGACCATGGACGGGTTCGGGGCGTCGATCACCGATTCCTCGGCCGCCGTGCTGCACCGGCTGAGCGCGGGCGAACGCGACAAGGCCATGCGCGCCCTGTTCGACCCCGAGCAGGGTGACGGTGTGAGCTTCCTGCGCCAGCCGGTCGGCTCGTCGGACTTCACGGCCGAGAGCAGCCACTACTCGCTCGACGACGTGCCGGCGGGGCAGAAGGACTGGACGCTGTCGAAGTTCAGCATCGCCCACGACCAGCAGCGGATCCTGCCGCTGCTGCGCCGGGCGAAGCAGCTCAACCCGCAGCTGAAGATCATGGCGACGCCGTGGAGCCCGCCGGCGTGGATGAAGACCAACGACTCGCTCGTCGGCGGCTCGCTCATCGACGACCCGAAGATCTACGCCGTGTACGCGGCGTACCTGACCCGCTTCGTCCTCGCGTACACCGCCGCCGGGGTGCCGGTCGACTACATCACCGTGCAGAACGAGCCGCAGAACGGCGGCCAGAACGGCTACCCGACCACGGCCATGCGGGTCGCGCAGGAGGCCAAGGTCATCGAGATCCTCGGCCCGCTGCTGCGGATCTTCAGCCCCCGCACGAAGATCATCGGCTACGACCACAACTGGGCCACGCACCCCAACGACGTGGTCAACGTCCCGCCGGGGCAGGACCCGGAGACGGACTACCCGTACCAGCTCCTGCGAAGCCCCGCCGGGAAGTGGCTGGCCGGCACCGCGTACCACTGCTACTACGGTGACCCGGCCGCGCAGACCGCCCTGCACGACGCGTTCCCGGCCAAGGGCATCTGGTTCACCGAGTGCTCCGGCTCGCACGGCGCCAGTGACACCCCGGCGCAGTTCTTCCGCGACACGCTGAAGTGGCACGCTCGTACCATCGCGATCGGGACCACCCGCAACTGGGCGAAGTCCGCGGTCAACTGGAACATCGCCCTCGACGCGACCGGCGGCCCGCACCTCGGCGGCTGCGACACCTGCACCGGCCTGATCACGGTGCAGCCGGACGGCACGTTCACCACCAACGCCGAGTACTACACGATCGGGCACCTGTCGCGCTTCGTGAAGCCCGGCGCGGTCCGCATCGCCAGCACCTCCTTCGGCACGACCGGGTGGAACGGCCAGATCATGGACGTCGCGTTCCGCAACCCGGACGGCTCCACCGCGCTGGTCGTGCACAACGAGAACGACGACCCGCGCACCTTCACCGTCGCCGCCGGCGGCCGCACGTTCGACTACACGCTGCCCGGCGGCTCCCTCGCCACGTTCACCTGGCCCCGCAACCGGGTGTTCGACGACGGCCTCAAGCTGCTGTCGCTGAAGGGCGCCACCGCCACGTCCCTGCCCGCGTCCGCCGACGCGAAGCTGGCCGTGGACGAGGACGCCTCGACCCGCTGGTCCGCCGGCCAGGCGCAGGAGCCCGGCCAGTACCTGCAGGTCGACCTCGCCGCCCCGGTGCGCTTCCGCCGGGTCGCGATCGACAGCGGCGGCAGCGTCGGTGACTACGCCCGCTCCTGGCAGCTCTCCGTCAGCGACGACGGCAGCTCCTGGCGCGTCATCGCATCCGGTACGGGCACCGGCCAGCTCACCAACGTCGACGCACAGGCCCGCGCCCGCTACGTGCGGGTGACGAACACGGGCAGCAGCGGCAGCTGGTGGAGCCTCGCCGACATCCGCCTGTACGCGTAACCGGGCAGGCGGGGCCCGCCCGCCCCGCCTGCCTCTCCCCACCCCCAGAAGGGACCCGCCATGTCCGCAAGGAAACGGCTCCTGGCCACCTGCGCCGCCGGGGCGCTGCTCGCCACCGGCACCGCGCTCGTGGTCACCCAGGCGTCGCCCGCCCTCGCCGCCACCAACGCCGGTGTCTGGCTCACCACGCCGGACCGCGCCAACCAGCTCACGAAGAAGGCCGACGTCGCGTTCGGCACCGCCGGCAGCGGGTCGACGATCACCGTCAACCCGAACACCAGCTACCAGTCGATGGTCGGCTTCGGCGCGTCGTTCACCGACTCGTCCGCTTCGCTCGTCTACAACTCGTCCGCCCGCAACAGCATCATGAACGCGCTGTTCAACCCCTCCAGCGGGATCGGCCTGAGCTTCCTGCGCCAGCCGCTGGGCGCCTCGGACTTCTCGCTGAACTTCTACACCTACGACGACGGCGCGGCCGACCCCGGCCTCACCCGGTTCTCGATCGCGCACGACCAGTCGTACATCATCCCGCTGCTGACGCAGGCCCGGTCGTTGAACCCGCAGCTGTCCACGATGGTCGTGCCGTGGAGCGCGCCGGCCTGGATGAAGACCAACGGCAACCTGGTCGGCGGCTCGCTGAGCACCAACTACGAGGCGACCTTCGCCGACTACCTCGTCAGGTCGGTGCAGGCCTACCAGGCGGCGGGCGTGCCCGTGCAGTACCTCAGCATCCAGAACGAACCGCAGTTCTCCCCGCCCGGCTACCCCGGCATGCTGATGTCCGCCTCGCAGCAGGCAGCGATCATCAACAACCTGGCGCCGAAGCTGTCCGCGGCCGGGCTCAGCACGAAGATCCTGGCGTGGGACCACAACTGGGACAACACGTCGTTCCCCCAGCAGGTCCTCGCCTCGACCGGCAACAACACGGCGGGCACCGCGTGGCACTGCTACGGCGGCACGCCGAGCGGGCAGAGCACGGTGCGCAACGCGTACCCGAACAAGGACGTCTTCTTCACCGAGTGCTCCGGCGTCGAGTCGGGCAACACGTTCGCCGACTCGCTGCTGTGGCAGGGCCGCAACCTCGCGATCGGCGCGACCCGCAACTGGGCGAAGACCGTGACGCTGTGGAACATGGCGCTCAACAGCAACCACGGCCCGGTCATCGGCAGCTGCACCAACTGCATGGGCGTCGCCACCGTCGACGGCGGCAGCGTCACGTACAACGCGGAGTACTACGTCCTCGGGCACCTGGCGAAGTTCGTCAAGCCCGGCGCGGTCCGCATCGACTCGACGAACTACGGCCAGGGCGGCATCGAGAACGTCGCCTTCCGCAACCCGGACGGCTCGATCGTGCTCGTCGCGGTGAACTCCGGCGGCGCCCAGAACTTCCAGGTGTCCTACGGCGGCTCGTCGTTCGGCTACAACCTGCCGGGCGGCTCCATGGCCACGTTCACCTGGCCCGGCGGGCCGGTCACCCCGACCAGCCAGCCCCCCACCTCGCAGCCGCCGGCGACCACGATCGACCCCGCCAAGTGGTACCAGGTGATCAGCACCAACAGCGGCAAGTGCCTCGACGACGCCGGCTGGGGCACCGCCAACGGCACCGCCCTGCAGCAGTGGACGTGCGGCACCGGCACCAACCAGCAGTGGCAGTTCCGGCCCACCAGCAACGGCTACTACCAGGTCGTGAACCGGTTCGCGCCGAACCTCGCCTGGGACGTGAACGGCGGCGCCGGCGCGACCGGCGACGGTGCGCAGGTGCACCTGTGGGCGTACGGCGGCGGCACCAACCAGCAGTGGCTGCCGGCGTCGCTCGGCGGCGGGAACTTCCGCTTCACCGCCCGCAACAGTGGCAAATGTCTCGACGTCCGTGATGTTTCAACCGCTGACGGAGCGTTGCTGCAGCAGTGGGGCTGCACCGGCGGGGCGGCGCAGTCGTTCCGCCTGGTCACGCAAGGGTGACGTGCGTCCCGGGAGCCCTCCGCCAAGGGCTCCCGGGCGTCACCGGGTGTACGGTTCGGGGTATCCCGGAAACCAGCGGCCCTCCATGGTGATCCGCAACCCGGCGTTCTCGGTCGTCTTCAGCGCCACCGTGCCGACCTTCCGGTGCCTGCCTCGGCGTGCCGGGCGAGAGGTTCGGCATATGGCCATCAGTTACGGCTTCCTCAGCACGCATCCGCCGACACTGTGCGGACTCGCCAGCTTCAGTTCGGCGCTCGCCGGGCACCTTCCCGTCGAGCGGGAGCCGCACGGCATCGTGCGGGTGACCGCCCTCGGCGACGACCAGCGCGCCAGGCCTGACGTCACGCACACGTGGCGGTCCGGCCCGGGAGGCGGGTGGCGTGCCGCCGCCGACGTCCTGGGTGGCTACGACGTCGCCGTCGTGCAGCACGAATACGGCATCTATCCCGGCCGGGACGGCGAGGACCTGCTGCCGCTGCTGCGCCGCCTGACGGTGCCGAGCATCGTCGTGCTCCACACGGTCCTGACCCGGCCGAGCCACGCGCAGCGGACGCTGCTGGAGAAGATCATGTCGGCCGCCGGTGCCGTCGTGACGCTGACCGGCACCGCCCGCGACCGGCTAGTCGCCGGCTACGCGGTCGACGCCACGAAGGTCCACGTCATCCCGCACGGCGTCGACGCCCCAGCCGCCGCCCCGGCCGGCGACGGCGCCCGGCCGCACCTGCTGACCTGGGGCCTGCTCGGCCCCGGCAAGGGCATCGAGTGGGCGGTGCGGGCCCTGGCCCGGCTGCGTGACCTGGACCCGCAGCCGACCTACACGGTCGCGGGGCAGACCCACCCGAAGGTGCTCGAGCACGAGGGCGAGACCTACCGGTCCGGCCTGCGGCGCCTCACGCACCTGCTGGACATGGCGCAGCTCGTCCGGTTCCGTGGTGAATACCTGGACCGGGCGGCGCTGTCCGCTCTGGTCCGCTCCGCCGACGTGGTGGTCCTGCCGTACGACTCCCGCGAGCAGGTGACCTCCGGCGTCCTCGTCGAGGCGGTCGCCGCCGGGATCCCGGTCGTGGCGACCGCCTTCCCGCACGCCGTCGAGCTTCTCACCGACGGGCCCGGCCTGGTCGTGCCGCACCAGGACGCCGCCGCCATGGCCGCGGCGGTCCGCCGGATCCTCACCGAGCCCGGCCTGGCCGGCGAGCTCACCGGTCGCGGCCGCACCCTGACCGAGGCGGCACGGTGGCCGGTCATCGCGCGGCGCTACGCGGAGCTCGCCCGAGGCCTGGTCCACGCGCGACCCACCGCGTACGCGGCGTGACGACCACACCGGCGCTCGACTTCACGCACCTCGCCCGGCTCACCGACGACACCGGGCTGTTCGAGCACGCCCGGCACGCCACGGTGCGGCGGGAGCACGGCTACTGCACCGACGACGTCGCCCGGGGCCTGCTGGTCACCAGCCGCGAGCCGGACCCGTCGCCGGAGGTGCTGCGCCTCGCGGAGTGCTACCTGACGTTCCTCGCGCACGCCCAGGACGGCACGGGCGCCTTCCGCAACCGCCTCGGCCATGACCGGCGCTGGAGCGACGAGCCCGGCGTCGGCGACTGGTGGGGCCGCGCAGTATGGGGACTCGGCACCGCCGCCGCCCGCAGCGCCGCGCCGTGGATCCGGCGGGAGGCGCTCGGCATGTTCATGCTCGGCGCCATGCGCCGGTCACCCGCGGTGCACGCGATGTCCTACGCGGGGCTGGGCGCCGCCGAGGTGCTGCGCGCCGACCCGGGCAACACCGTGGCGTCGGCGCTGCTGCGCGACGCGGCGACGGCGGTCGGCGTCCCCGCCGCAGACCCGTTGTGGCCCTGGCCGCGGGAGCGGCTCACGTACGGCAACGCGTCCCTCGCCGAGGTCGTCGTCGCCGCCGGGCACCTCCTGCGCGACGACGCGCTGCTCGCCGGCGGCCTGCGGATGCTGCGCTGGCTGCACGGCGTCCAGGAGTCCGGCGACCGGCTGTCGGTCGTCGCCGCCACCGGCTGGCGGCGCGACGGCCCACGCGAGCGCTTCGACCAGCAGCCGATCGAGGTGGCCGCACTCGCCGACGCGGCCGCGACCGCGATCGCCGCCACCGGCCAGCGCCACTGGGATCTCGTCGTGCGGCAGGCGGCCGGCTGGTTCCTCGGCGACAACGACGGCGGCGTCGTCATGTGGGATCCGCTGACCGGTGGCGGGTTCGACGGCCTCACCCCGGACGGTCCGAACCTCAACCAGGGCGCGGAGTCGACGCTCGCGTTGCTGTCGACGATGCAGATCGCCACCGGGACTACCGGTCCGGGTCCCCAGGTTTGATCAGACCGGTTTCGTATGCCACGACGACGGCCTGTGCCCGGTCTCTCAGCGTGAGCTTGGTGAAGATCCTTGCGACGTGCGTCTTCACGGTGGCCTCGGCGAGGAACAGTTCCGCGGCGAGTTCGGCGTTGGACATGCCCCTCCCCACGAGGGTGAGGACCTCCCGCTCCCGCGGGGTCAGGCCGGCGATCGTCGTTTCGGTCCTTTCTTCACCCTGGCTCGTTTCACTCTGGCTCGCGAACCTTTCGACCAACCGCCGGGTGATCGATGGGGCCAGGAGCGCGTCGCCGGTGCCGACGAGGCGGACCGCGTTGGCGAGATGGTCGGCGGTCACGTCCTTGAGCAGGAAGCCGCTCGCACCGATCCGCAGCGCCGCGTACACGTAGCGGTCCAGGTCGAACGTGGTCAGCATCAGGACCCGGCACTCCGGCCGGTGTGCCAGGATCTGCCGGGTAGCCTCCAGGCCGTCCATCACGGGCATGCGGATGTCCATCAGGACCACATCCGGGCGCAGCTCATCGGCGGCCCGGACGGCCTCCGCGCCGTCGCCGGCCTCCCCGGCGACGTCGATGCCGCGGGCGGTCAGGATCAGCCGGAACCCGGTGCGGATGAGCTCCTGGTCGTCGACGACGAGGACCCTCGGCGGGCTCACGGCGGGTCCAGGGGGATCCGGGCGCGGACGCGGTAACCCCCGCCGAGGCGCCTTCGGGCGTCGAGGTCGCCGCCGTACACCGCGACCCTGGCCCGCAGCCCGGTGAGGCCGCGCCCGTCCTCGCTGACCGACCTCACGCTCGGCCCGCTGCTGAGGACCTCGACCCGCAGCGACCGGTCGGCGTAGCGGACCAGCACCTCGGCCCTGCCACCGTCGCCGTGCTTCAACGCGTTCGTCAGGGCCTCCTGGATGATCCGGTACGCGGTCAGGTCCACACCGGCCGGCAGCGGGCGCGGCTCGCCCGAGACGTGCACCTCGACCGGCAGCCCGGCGAACGCGATCCGGTCCACCAGCGGCGACAGTGCGCGCAGGCTCGGCTGCGGCGTCAGGGTGTCGTCCTCCCCGGGAGCCAGCAGGCCCAGCAGGTGCCGCAGCTCGGTGAGGGCGCCCCGGCCGGCGTCCTCCACGGCCCGCAGCGCGGTCGCCGCCTCGTCGGGCATCGTGTCGAGGACCTCCCTGGCCGCGGAGGCCTGCACGACCATGACGCTGACCGTGTGGCTGACGATGTCGTGCAGCTCCCGGGCGATCCTGGCCCGCTCCTCGTCCACGGCCGTCCTCGCGGCCGCCTCCCGCTCGCGCTCCAGCAGCCAGCCCCGCTCGCCGAGCACGGTTTCGAGCCGCTTTCCGGTCGTCGTCAGCGCTCTGCCCAGGACGACGGCCACCACGCACGCGCATGCCAGCGCGATGCTCAGCCACGTCGTCCACACCGGTCCACCTTCGCAGACGAGCTGTTCCTGTCGCATCCGGCCGCTGATGTACTCCCACAGGATGACCCCGATGCGGCGGGGTGGACCTGTGGAGGGACGCGCTGTGCGCGGGGAGGTCCTAGGTTTCGTTCCATGAGTGGGTCAGATGCACGGGTCGTGGTGCGGCTCGACGGCGTTCGCAAGGAATACGGCGACACCACCGCGCTCGACGGGGTGTCGCTGGAGATCCGGGCGGGCGAGGCGGTCGCCGTCATGGGCCCGTCCGGCTGCGGCAAGTCGACGCTGCTCAACATGATCGCCGGGCTGGACCGGCCGACCGCCGGCACCGTCGTCGTGCACGACGAGGACCTCGCGCGGCTCAACGAGAAGGGGCGCGCCCTGTTCCGCCGCAAGCGCATCGGCATGATCTTCCAGTTCTTCAACCTGCTCGACGACCTGCCCGCCCTGGAGAATGTCGCGCTCGCCGCCCAGCTCACCGGGGTCTCCGCCGGGCAGGCCAGGCGGCGTGCCCTGGAGCTGCTCGACGAGCTCGGGATCGCCGACCGGCGCAACGCCTACCCCTCGGTGCTCAGCGGCGGGGAGCGGCAGCGGGTCGCGGTGGCCCGCGCGTTGATGAACCGTCCCGCGCTGCTGCTCGCCGACGAGCCGACCGGCGCCCTGGACAGCCACGCCGGTGAGCAGGTCATGGACCTGCTGCTCGACCTCAACCAGATCGGCCAGACGCTGCTGCTCGTGACCCACGACGAGCGGATGGCGCAGCGCTGCGCGAATCGCGTCGTGTCCCTCGCGGACGGCCGGGTCGCCGGCTCCCGGTCGCTTGCCGACGGCAGCCTCGGGCGTGCGTGGTGAGCGCGGTCTGGCGGGCGTCGCGGGCCGCGGTGCGCCGGCGCAGGCTGCAGACGTCCGTCATCGGGCTGGTCGTCCTGTTCTCCACCGCGACGATCGTGGTCGCGCTGCGGCTGCTGGACGCGTCGTCGGCGCCGTTCGAGCGGGTCTTCGCCGAGCAGGCCGGCCCCCACGTCGTGGCCGTCTATGAGCCCGGCTCCGCTCCGGCCGGTGCCGCCGGTGCCGCCGGCGCCGCCGTCTCCGCCGGACCGTTCGAGCAGGCGCGGCTGACCGCGCCGCCGGACGTCGACCCGGTCTATCTCGCCGGCCCGGTCACCGTCGTCGGCCGCGCCGACCCAGCCGGTCCGGTCGACCGCGTCGACCTCTGGCAGGGCCGCTGGGCGACCGCGCCCGGCGAGGTCGTCGTCGCCGACCAGCCACCGCCACCCGGCTTCCGCGGCCGCACGGAGCTCGGCACCGTCATCCACCTGCGCGACGCGCCGCCGCTCACGGTCGTCGGCTTCGCCTACAGCGTCGGCCAGACCGCCGACCTGTGGGTCGCCCCGGCCCAGATGGCGGCGCTGCACCCGACCGCCGTGCAGATGCTGTACCGGCTGCCCGGCGACCCCGGCGAGCAGGCCGTCACGACCTTCACCGCCGGCCTGCCGCGCGCCGGCCTGCTCGCGGCCACCGACTATCTGGTGATCAAGGAGGCGGTCGCGGCCGGTCCCGGCGCCTACGTGCCGTTCCTGGTCGTCTTCGGGCTGCTCGGGCTGCTCGTCGCCGTCCTCGTCGTGGCCAACGTCGTCACCGGGGCGGTCGTCTCCGGGTATCGCCACATCGGCGTCCTCAAGGCCATCGGCTTCACCCCCGCCCAGGTCGTCGGCGTCTACCTGACGATGGTGTCGGTCCCGGCCCTCGTCGGCGGCGTCCTCGGCGCGGCCGCGGGCGAGTTCGCCTCCCGCCCGCTGCTGACCAGCGCGTTCATGGGCCTCGGCTTCAGCGGCGACGTCGGCGACGGGCTCGGCACCGGGCTCGCTGCCCTCACCGGGATCCTGGTCGTCGTCCTGCTCGCCGCGCTGCTCCCGGCGCTGCGCGCCCGCAGCCTGGCGGCCGCCGAGGCGATCAGCGCCGGCAGCGCCCCCCGCAGCGGCCGGGGGCTGCGGGCGCAGCGGTGGCTCAGCGGGGTCCGGCTGCCCCGCGCGGTGAGCCTCGGGCTCGGCCTGCCGTTCGCCCGCCCGGCCCGCACCGCCCTCACCGTCGCCGCGGTCGTGCTCGGCGTGACGACCGTGACGTTCGCGAGCGGGCTCACCACGTCCGTCTCGCTGTTCTCCGACATCGCCGACCGCAACGACGACGCCCCCGTCGCGGTCCGCCCCCTCAACCCGGCGTTCCAGCAGGGCGTGACGACCCGCACCGACGAGGAGATCGAGCGGCTGCTGCGGTCACTGCCCGGCACCCGCCACGTGACCGCCGAGCTCGGCGCCGACTTCGCCGTCGCCGGCCAGACCCAGCCGATCCCCGTCGACTTCCTGCGCGGCGACCGCGACGAGATGGGCTTCCAGGCCGGCCTCGTCGAGGGCCGCTGGCTGCGGGCACCCGGCGAGGCGGTCGTGCCGTCCAGGCTCCAGCACGAGCGCGGCATCAAGGTCGGCGACCGGCTCACCCTCGAGCTCGACGGCCACCGCGCCGAGCTCACTGTCGTCGGCGAGAGCATCAACGGCGGCCCGGGCACCCCGGCGCTCCTCACCTCCTGGGAGACCCTCCAGCGGATCGCACCGGACCGCGCGATCGCCAACCACGAGGTCCTCTACGAGGTCTCCCTCACCCCCGGCACGACCATCCAGTCCTACCTCGCCTCGGTCCGCGCCGCCGACCCCGGCCTCAACGCCTGGGACAACTCGGGCGTCAACCCCTTCACGGTCGCCATGATCAGCCTGTCGACCGCGCTGTCGCTGATGCTCGGCACCGTCGCCGCCCTCAGCGTCTTCAACACCGTCGTCCTCAACGTCCGCGAACGCCGCCGCGACCTCGGCATGCTCAAGTCCATCGGCATGACCCCCCGCCAGGTCGTCGTCATGACCGTCACGTCGATGGCCGCCCTCGGCCTCGCCGGCGGCCTCATCGGCGTCCCCGCGGGCGTCGTCGCCCACCGCGTCGTCCTGCCGATGACCAGCGCCGCCGCGAAGGTCGACCTCCCCACGGCCATGCTGCACGTCTGGCACCCGACGACCCTGCTCCTCCTCACCTGCGCCGGCATCCTCATCGCCGTCCTCGGCGCCCTCATCCCGGCCCGCGCCGCCGCCCGCCTCACCATCGCCGAGGTGCTGCACACGGAGTAGCCCTGCTTCGAGCCTGTTGCCTGCGGCGTGTCCGAGCGCTTGCCCGGCTTGCCGCGTCTCCGCTGCCGAGGTCGACGCCCCAGCCGCCGTACTCGGAGCCCTCGTCCGGGGGCTCGTCCGGGGGCTTGTCCCGAGGGTTTGTCTCGCCCTTTCGCATCTTCTTCGCAGCCCTCCCCGAGGCGCACCTCGTCCGAGGCCCCACCCCCTCTCCACGGCGCTCTCCTCCCGCGTTGCCTGCCCTGCGGACTCCTTCCGCGGGCCTTTTCCCCGCGGGGCCTTTTCCTCGGTCCCTTGTCCGCAGGTCCTCTTTCTGTTGGTCATCCGCGGGACGAGAGCGCCGCGGCGGGGACGGTGAGGCGCTTCGACAGCCGGTACGCCGGCAGCGGGCTCCTCGTCACCAGCTCCTTGTAGACGACCGCCGCCCGCCCCTTGAGGAACCACCGGCGCGGGCTGTCGTCGGCGCGCGTGAACTGGATGACGGCGTCCTTGCGCCCGAGCGACACCGGCTGGTGGATGTAGCCGAACCGGAACGGTTTCGCCGCCTTGCCCGCGAGGACCCGCGCGATGCTGTCCGCCGCGTACGCGCCGCTCGGGATGCCGCTCTGACACGTGCCGTGAACCATGCCCCACGGCTGCCGGATCGCCGCCGCGTCCCCGATCGCAACCACATCCGGATGCGACACCGACCGCAGCGCCTGATCGACGACGATCCTCCCGCGCCCGTCCACCTCCAGCCCGGCCTCGGCGGCGATCGCCGACCCGGTGGTGCCGGTGGTCCAGAGCGTCGCGTCGGCGCTCACCACCTCACCCCCGGCCAGCTCGACCCCGTCCGGCAGCACCTTCGTGACCTCGACCCCGGTCCGTACCTCAACCCCGAGCCGCCACAACGCCTTCTCCAGATGCGCCCTCGCCCCCGGCACCATCGACGGCCCCGGCACGTCCCGGCTGAGCAGCACGACCCGCGCAGCCGGATGCCGCTCGGCGATCTCAGCGGCGGCCTCGACCCCGGTGAGCCCACCGCCGACAACGGCGACCGTGGCGCCGCCCTTCGCCGCGAGGACCTCCGCCAGCCTCCCCGCCGACCCGACGGAGTTCAACGTGTACGCGTGCACTCCCGCCCCCGGCACCGCCTCCGTGTCGGCGACACTCCCGATCGCGAAGATCAGCGTGTCGTACCCGATGACGCGCCCCCCGACGCCCACCTCCCGCCGCACCGGGTCGATCCGCTCAGCCCACCCCTGCACGAACTCGATCCCTGTGCCCCGCAACAACTCCGGAATCCGCACCACGGCGAGCCCCTGCCCGGTGGCCGTCTGATGCATCCTCAACCGCTCGACAAACCGCTCCCCAGGATTGACCAACGTCACCGCCGCCCCGAGCCCGCCCCGCCGGCTCCGCCGGGCAACCCGAACGGCCGCGATCATCCCGGTGTACCCGGCCCCTAGAACAACAATCCGGTGCATGGCCGGCTCCCTTCCCGCCGCGCGGGCCCTCTGTCAGGCCGCGTCACCCCCAGGACGAGCCACCCCCGCATTCCGTGAGCCGCCCCGGCAGTGACCCCGCTCACCCCTCCGGCAGGGCACGGACGTTCGGCGGTCCAGCCCCGGCGCACGGCGACCGTCACCCTCGGACTGCGGCGTGCGGGCCGGCGGCGTGCGGTGTCTTCCCTGTGTGGCCGGTCCAGTCCCGGCGTACGGCGATCGTCGCCCCCGGACTGCGGGGTGCGGTGCCTCCCTGTGCGGCCGGTTCAGTCCCGGCGCATGGCGATCGTCGCCCCTCGGACTGCCGCGTGCGGGCCGACCGCCGGCGGTGTCTCCCCGTGCGGCCGGTCCAGTCCCGGCGTACGGCGATCGTCGCCCCCGGACTGCGGCGTGCGGTGCCTCCCTGTGCGGGGGTTCAGCCCCGGCACACGGCGACTGTCGCTCCGGACTGCGGCGTGCGGGTCGGCCGCCCTCGGTGTCGTCCCTAGCTGGCCGGCGGCATCGGCGGGACGCCGGACAGCTTTTCCGGATTGCTGATCAGGTGGATCGACCGGACCAGACCGTCGACGAGGTGCAGGAACACCGCCACCGCCGGTGTGCCGGCGGAATACACCACGATCGCCGGGCCGCCGTTGAGCTGCGCGAGGCTGATGCTCGGCGCCTCCGGCAGCCGCCCGGCGAACGTGAGCAGCGCCTTCGCCACGAGCTCCAGCCCCGTGATGACCTTGCGTGGCGCGGGGGCCAGCCCGCCGCCGTCGCTGACGAGCTCGACGCCGGGTGCGAGGACCTCGACCAGTTTGCGCAGGTCGCCACCGGCGCACGCGGCCAGGAACCGCTCGGTGACCTCGGCCCTGGTCGCCAGGTCCGTGTCATACCGGACGCGGTGCTCCTCCACGTGCGCCCGGGCCCGTGCCGCGGTCTGGCGGACCGAGACCTCGCTGCGTCCGACGAACGAGGCGATCTCCGCGTGCGAATACCCGAACGCCTCGCGCAACACGAACACCGCTCGCTCCAGCGGCGTCAGCGACTCCAGCACCAGCAGCATCGCCGTGGAAACGGAGTCGGCGAGGGCTACCCGCTCCGCGACGTCGGGGCTGGTCAGCAGTGGCTCAGGCAGCCACGGCCCGACGTAGTGCTCCCGGCGAGCCTGCGCGCTGCGCAGCCGGTCGATCGCCAGCCGGGTCGTCACCCTGACCAGATACGCCTCAGGGTCGCCGACCGTCGCCGGATCGACGGTGCTCCACCGCAGCCACGCGTCCTGCACGACGTCCTCGACGTCGCCGACCCGGCCGAGCACCCGATAGGCGACGGCGTTCAGCCGCCCGCGATGCTCGTCGAACACGTCAGCCGCGGCCATGCGATCACTGTTGCAGGACTGACAGGATGTTGCCCGCCGGGTCGCGGAACCAGGCGATCAGCGGTCCGCCGGCGCGGTGGATGCCTTTGTCGTCGGTCGTCTCATATCGCTCGAACCGCACACCCCGCGAGGCCAGCTCGTCGACGGTGGCCTCGATGTCCTCGACCGGGAAGTTGAGCACGGTGAACGTCGCCGGCTCGTGGCCGGGCTTGGGGTAGATCAGCACGTCCTTGTCCCCGGCGAGACGCAGGTGCAGCATGCCGTGCTCCTCGTCGACCTTCAGGCCGAGCGTCTCACCGTAGAACTGCTTGACGGCCGGGATGTCGCCGGCCGAGAACCCGCTGAACGCCTTGGAATCCGTGAGCATGGTGCCCTCCCGTTTTTCTCGATGCCTTGTTCCTACCACGCGGGTACGACGCTTTTCCGGGGGTGCGGACAGTGCCGATCAACGCCGCCGAGTTTTGTCGGTGGTCGTAGTTATGGTGGCGCGGTGACGACATGGACCGCGCCCCAGGCGTCTCCCGCCCCGCTCGACTGGACCCCGCCGCAGCAGCCGCTGGAGTGGCGCGACGGGGTCGCGGTCAGCACCTGGCTGCGTTCCGTCCTGCACCCGCGCCGCGGCGGGATCGCCACCGGCGTCAGGCCGCTCGCGAGCGTGGAGGAGGCGTGGGCGGGTCTGCGCCGCGGTGTGTGGTCCGAGGACGCGGCGCTCCGCGGTCGTGGCACCCCTTCCAGGGTCTGGGAGCTCGTCACTTCGGCCCTGGCGGCGGAGCGTGCCACGGGGCTGCGGTTGCTGGATTCCGCCCATCGCGTCGGTGCCGCGTCCGAAGACCGCACACTGGTCGAGGCCTGCCGGGCGCGGTTCGAATATCTGTCCGGCCCCGCGCACGACTGGCTCGCCGACTTCCTCGTCGCCACGCACGGCCTGGTCGAGGGATGCCGCAGGATCCTCGGCGGGTTGCACGTCGAGCTGCCTTACGTCGGCGTCGGCGTGTCCGGCCGGCTCCGCGAGCTGCTGGTCCTCGCCGACGAGCCGACCTATGCACAGGCACGGGACGCGCTGCTGGAGGTCCGCGACCGCAAGGCGGCCGAGCACACGGGCGGCCTCCGTGCGGACCTGTTCTGGGCCACGACGTTCCTGCTGCCGGTCGGCCCCGAATCCGGTGAAGAGGAGCGCGCAGCGCATCGGGCGGCACTGCGGTACACCGGCAGATTCGGAAACGTCGATGTCCATGCGTCCGGTCTCGCCGCCGGTGACCTCGGCACGCTGGAGAAGTTCCTCGGCGCCAACGACAGGGTCCGGTGGGAGTTCTTCGGCACGTCCGGCGGCCGCATCCACCTCGCGAGCGTGCTGGACATCGCCGGTGCCGCCGCGGGTCCCGTGCTGGCGGCGATGAAGCCGTCGTATCCGTTCGAGGACCACGCCCACCACAACGGCGTGTGGTGCAGCCTGCTCGCCCACATCGACGACGACGCGGCCCGCGAGGTGCTGCAGCGCGAGCGGCAGGCCGGGCACCCGTGGGCGACCCTCGGCCCGCTGACCGACCCCGGCTCGTTCGAGCCGGCCCGTGACCCGTCGACCGGGGCGACCGTCCCCGAAGGGGTGCCCTGCGACTACACGCCGCCCGCCGCCGCCCACCCCGTTCCGCTGGATCCGCCGGTGCCGGTCGAGCCCGCGCTGCGCTGGCGCGAGGCCGAGCGGGAAGCGGCGGAGCGGCTCGGCGTCTCCGAGGACACGGTGACGTGGGACGGCGTGCCGATCGGCCGGTGCGGCACCGCGCAGGTGACCGCGTGGCTGGAGCACCGCGAGCACTGGGCGCTGCCGACCACGCTGCCCATGCTCGCGCTCGCTCCACTGTGGACGCACGAGCGGCTCTTCGCACTCGGCTTCGAGCAGCACTACTACTGGGTGCGGTCCGCCATGCCCTTGCTGCTCGTCCGGCACGGCGTCGGTCACGTCGCCCCGCTGCTCGCCGCGTTCGCCGACCCGCCCAGTGTGGAGGCCGCGCTGCAGGCCGCCCAGCCGGTCGGTCACGTCGCGCTCACCGCGCCGGTCGTGCGGGCGTTCGCCGGCAAGAAGCTGCGCCGTCCCGCCCGATCCTGGCTGCTGCGCCACCCCCGGCACGCCGCCGCGGGCGCCGTCGCGCTGTGGTCGGCGACGCCGAAGGACGCCGCCGTAGGCCGGGTCCTGCGCTATCTCGACGCGCAGGGCCACCGCCCGCTGCTGCTCGCACAGGCGGGGGAGCGGGCCGCCGACCTCGTCACCCTCCTGGAGCAGGACCCGGTCACGACGTCGAAGCTGCCGAGGTATGTGACGGACACACCCCTGCCCCCGCTGATCGCCGCCATCGAAGGCGGGTCGGCGCATGCCCCGGGAGCGGGTGGTGCGGTGGCCGGCTCAGCGGGCGGCGCGGTGGCTGACGCCGGCGCGGTCGAGCACCTGCTGGCCAGGCTCGCCGTCTGCGACGCCGACGAGGTGCACCCCGCGGTCCTCGCCGCCCGCGACACGTGGACGGCGCGGTCACGGGCCGCGTTCGCGCTGGAGCTGTTCGAGCGGTGGCTCACCGCCGGCGCGCCCGCCGCCGACGGCTGGTGCATGCAGGCCGTCGGACTCATCGGCGACGACGCCGGCGCCCGCCGGCTCGCCTCCCTCGCCAAGCAGTGGCCCGGCCAGGGCGCGAGCGCCCGCGCGCAGGCCGCCCTCGACGCCCTGCGGCACCGCGGCACCGACGCCGCGCTCATCGAGCTCAACCTGCTCGCCGAGAAGTCCAGGTTCCCCGTGTTCAAGAGCGTCGCCGGCCAGCACATCGAGGCGATCGCCGACCTGCGCGGCCTCACCTCCGACGAGCTCGCCGACCGGCTCGTGCCGACCCTCGGCCTCGACGACGACAGCGGCACGGTCGACACCGACGCCGGCACGTTCCGGATCGTCTTCGACCACCAGCTCCTGCCCGTCGTCCGCGACGCCGCCGGCCGCATCCACGCCGACCTGCCCAAGCCGGCCCGCGGCGAGGACAAGCAGCGCCACAAGAAGGCCAAGGACCGCATCACCGCGCTGCGCAGGGAGGCCCGCGCCTCGGCGTCGCTGCACGTGTCCAGGCTGGAGCGCGCCATGTGCGCCGGCCGTCGTATCCCGGCCGCGATCTTCGTCGACCGCTTCGCCACCCACCCGTGGATGAGCCACCTCGCCCACCGCCTGGTCTGGGGCGTCTTCGCCGGTCCCGCCGACGCTTCTGCCGCCCGCGTCGCGGGGGAGGGCTCCGTCGCCGGTCCGTCGCCGGTCACTGCCACGCGCACCGCCGAGCAGGTGTTGGTCGCTACGGTGCGGGTCGCTGAGGACGGGACCCTGGCCGACGTCGCGGACGAGCCGGTGACCTTGCCGCCCGGTGCGACGGTCGGTGTCCTGCATCCGCTCGAGTTCCCCGAGGGCACGCTCACCGGGTGGGCGGAGGTCTTCGCGGACTATGAGCTGCTCCAGCCGTTCGAGCAGCTCGGCCGACCCGCGCACCACATCACCGACGGGGAGCGGTCCGCCCGCGCGATCGACCGGTTCGAGGGGCGGAAGGTGACGTATGCGGTGCTGCGCGGACTCGAGCGCCACGGCTGGACCCGCTGGTATGACGCCTCCGTGCAGATGGCCAAGCCGATCGGGGGCGGCGTCCACGCGGTCCTCAACACCGACCCCGGCTGGCACGCGTCGGACACCGTCGACAGCGCCCCGCCGCAGACGGTCGCCGACCTTGTGCTCGGCCGCGCCGGCGACCGCACCTTCGGCACCCTGCCGCCGGTCGTCTTCTCCGAACTGATCCACGACCTGAGGGTGGTGACCTGACAGACCCGGGCCATGAAGGATCGGCACTGGAGCAGCCTGCAGTCGCACACGGCCGGCCAGCAGCCACAGGAGGCCGCCGAGCCGAAGGGCGCCGCGCAGCAGGACCACGCGACATCGGCAGAGCGGTGTGGCGCCACACCACGCCATGGCACGGCACCCGGCTGCGCGGCACCGCAACGTCCGTGCGGCTACGGCACCGCGACGTCTCGTGCGGCGCCGGCGGGTGGCGCCACACCACGCCATGGCACGGCACCCGGCCGCGCGGCACCGCAACGTCCGTGCGGCTACGGCACTGCGACGTCTCGTGCGGCGCCGGCGGGTGGCGCCACACCACGCCATGGCACGGCACCCGGCCGCGCGGCACCGCAACGTCCGTGCGGTTGCGGCACCGCAACGTCCGGTGCGGCACCGGCGGGTGGCGCCACGCCCGTTCACCGGTTGTCGGCCGTGGTCGTTGGCGGGTGGGAGCCGGTAGCGGGTGGGCGGCGTACTGTCCTTGCCGGGCCGGTTGTCGGAGCGTGGATGGGTGAGCCGGGATGGCTGACGAGGTCGTCGAGCGGGTCACCGTCGCCGTTGGGCCTGAGGTGGTGTTCCGGGCGGTGGCCGATGTGCGGCGGATGGCGAGGTGGAGCCCCGAGTGCTTCGCCGCGTGGGTGTTGACACGGTCCGAAGGGCTGCCTGGACGGTTCGTCGGGTTCAACCGGCGCGGGGCGTACGTCTGGTTCACCACCTGCAGGGTCGTGGCCGCGGAGCCGGGGGCGGAGTTCGCGTTCGATGTGACGACGTTCGGGATGCCGGTCGCCAGGTGGGGGTTCCGGTTCGCGGAGGGCGCCGGGGGTGGCACCGAGGTCACGCAGTACTGGATCGACCGGCGTGCCCGGGGTGCCATGGTGCTCGGCAGGATCTTCACCGGCAAGGTGGCCGGCGCGCGGCCGGCGGCCAACCGGGACGGTATGCGGACCACCCTTGCCAGGCTGAAGCGGGAGCTAGAGGGCGGGGCCTGAGACGGCGACGCGGCGTGAGACCCACAGCAGGTACTCCTTGCGGTCGAGGGGGTTGTGGTCGGTGCGGGGCCGCGACGGCTGGGCGCCGTGGACCGGGCGGTGGTGGTCGAAGGCGTACGTGAGCACGCCCTCACCGTGGCTGATGCCCGGCAGGCGGCGTTCCAGGTCGCGGACGCGCACCGCCGGGATCGTGCCGGTCACCTCGAAGAACCGGCCGGCCTGCTGGGAGAGCGGCACGGCGCCGAGTTTGGCGAGCAGGGCGAGGGCGGCGCTGGTGGCGCCGGCGGGGATCTCCAGGTGGAAGCGGTGGACGGGCTCGCACACGCGCGTGCCGGCGTCGCGCAGCGCGCGCATCAGGACCAGCGGGGTCAGTTTGCGGAAGTCGGCGGCGGTACTGCCGGGAGGCTGGTAGCCGGACGCCGTCATCGTGACCTTCGCGCCGGTGACGGCCCAGCCGCGCAGACCCTGGCTGAGCGTGTCGCGGACGTACCCTTCCATCGCGGCCGAGAAGTCGGTGGTCCTGTTGTAGACGTACATGGGCATCGACTCGACCGGGACGTCCAGTGCGAACGAGAACGTGGTGGCCGGCTCGACCCGCAGGCCGACGGTGGCGAGGAACGGGTTGCCCGGCTCGCCGAGCAGTTCGACGGCCTCGCCGGTGCCGGTCACGCGCTCGACGTAGACGGTCGTCGACTCCTGGAACGAAACCGGGATGCCGTACTCCTCCGCGAGCGTCGCCTCGATGACCTCCTTCTGCACCTCGCCGTAGAGGGACACCGACAGCGCCGATGGCAGCACCCGCAGGTCGATCAGCGGGTCCTGCTCGGCGAGCTGCGCCAGCGCCGCGTGCAGCCGCGGCCGGTCGCGCGGGTCCCGCGCCACGACGACCGTTTCCAAGGTCGGCGGCGCGAACAACAAAGGCGCCGCGGACAAAGGCGCCGCGGACAAAGGCGCCGCGGACAAAGGCGCCGCGGACAAAGGCGCCGCGGACAAAGGCGCCGCGGACAAAGGCGCCGCGGACAAAG
>NZ_JBEXDG010000038.1:0-12719 GCF_040605635.1 Dactylosporangium sp. NPDC005555 | reverse complement strand
AGGCGCCGCGGACGCAGGCGGCGCGGAAGCACGCGGAAGCACGCCGTCCGGAGACGGTGAGAAGCCCAGCGTGTCGCCGATCCGGACCGACTTCAGCCCCCACAGTTTCCCGATCGACCCGGCGGGGACCGTACTGCCGCCCGAAGGGACGTCGATCGCGGTCACCTTGCCCTGTGCGAACTGGTCGCGGACCCGCAGCGTGCCGGAGAAGACCCGGGCGTAGGCGATCTTCTCGCCGGCCGGGCCTCGCTCGACCTTGAACACCGTCGCGGACAGCGGGCCGTCCGGATCGCCACCGGCCGGGGGCAGCACCGTGGCCAGGCCGTCGACGAGCGCGTCGACGCCGGCACCGGTCACGGCCGAACCGAAATACACGGGGTGCACCAGCCCCGCGGCCGTCTGCCTGGCCAGCGCGGGCCGCAGCGGTACACCCGCCGCATCATGAACGAAGGCGGCCATGAGCGTCTCGTCGTGCTCGGCCAGGGCCTCCGCGAGCCGGTCTGTGCCGGGCTCGAACGCCGCGGACGCCGTGCCCAGGCCGGTCGGGCGGCCCATCGGCGCGAGCGCGGGCGTCAGCTTGGCCGCGAGGTCGGCGAGGAGGTCCTCGTGCCGCGCGCCGCGACGGTCGATCTTGTTGACGAAGATCAGCGTCGGGACGCGCAACCGCCGCAGGGTGCGCATCAGGATCCGGGTCTGCGCCTGTACGCCCTCGACGGCCGAGACGACGAGGACGGCGCCGTCCAGGACCCGCAGCGCACGCTCCACCTCGGCGATGAAGTCCGGGTGCCCGGGCGTGTCGATCAGGTTGACGGTGACCTCGCCCACGGGGAACGACGCCACCGCGGACTTGATGGTGATGCCGCGCTGCCGTTCGAGGGCGAGCGAGTCGGTCTGTGTGCTGCCGTCGTCGACGCTGCCGATCCGGTCGATGACGCCGGCGCGGAACAGCAGCCGCTCGGTCAGGCTGGTCTTACCGGCGTCGACATGGGCGAC
Organism: Dactylosporangium sp. NPDC005555; assembly: GCF_040605635.1. Taxonomy (NCBI): domain Bacteria; kingdom Bacillati; phylum Actinomycetota; class Actinomycetes; order Micromonosporales; family Micromonosporaceae; genus Dactylosporangium; species Dactylosporangium sp. NPDC005555. The sequence continues at coordinate 11,726 of NZ_JBEXDG010000038.1, read as the reverse complement.
GATGCCGAGGTTGAGGGTGGGCATGCAGGGTCAGGTCCTTCCCAGCGTCGATGACTCCCTTCCGGATGGACGTGATTCCTGCGCGCATGTCCGCTCCTCGGGTCGACGTGGGTTGCTTCCATACTGACCGAAGCGACGGCGGACCGCACCCGAGATACACCGGCTTGACCTTGCCCCTTGGGCAGGCCCGACCCTGAATCTCGCCGGGCGACCGCCCGGCCCGGAAGGAGCGCAGGTGGACGAGGAGCTGCTCACCATCGGATCGTTCGCGCGGCGGTCGTGGCTCTCGCCGAAGGCGCTGCGGCTGTACGAACGGCAGGGCCTCCTCCTGCCCGCGGCCGTCGACGAGCACAACGGCTACCGCTGGTACCGCGCGGAGCAGCTGGAGACGGCCAGACTGATCGCCAGGCTGCGCCGCCTCGAGATGCCCCTGGCGACCGTCGCCGCGATCGTCGCGGCCGGCGACCCGCGGACCCAGGCCGGCCTCATCGGCGAATACTGGTCCGCCCAGGAGCACGCGACGGCCGTCCGCCGCGAGATCGCCGCCCATCTGCGCAGCCGGCTGCTCGACGATCGTGAGGGACTCAGCATGTACGAGGTGAAGGTCCGCGACGTGCCGGAACAGACGGTGCTGACCGAACAACGGCACGTGAAGGCGCAGGACCTGCCGGCCTGGATCGACGAGGCCACCGGCCGCCTGCTCAAGGCCGCCGCCGGCCACGGCGACGGGGTCGTCGGCCCCTGCTTCATCGTCTACCACGGCGAGGTCAACGAGGACAGCGACGGACCCGTCGAGATCTGCCTGCCCGTCAACCCGACCGGCCCCGTCGACAGCGCGGTCCGGGTCGAGCCGGCACACCGCGAGGCGTACACCCGCATCATCAAGGCACAGGTCGGCTACCCGCAGATCCTGTCCGCCTTCGACGCGGTCGGCCAGTGGGTCGCCGGGCAGGGCCTGCCCGTCAGCACGTCGCCGCGCGAGGTGTACTTCGCGGACTTCGGCGCCGCCGGCCCGGACGACGAGGTCTGCGACATCGCCTTCCCGCTCGACTGACCCGTTCCGCTCCGAACGGGGGTGCCCGCCGTCCCACCGGCGGCGGGCACAGGGCCATACACCTCGTGGCGGTGGACGACGCGGGGACGCCGATCGTCAGGTACGACATCACCGACGCGAGCGTCGAGACCGCCCGGCCGAGGAGTCCACCGGCGGCGCTCAGCGGTTGCGGAGCCGGTCCAAGAGCGAGCGGGGCCCGGTGCGCTGCTTGACGACGGACACTCGCGGCTTGTCGACGGCGCCGAGCGCCGGGCGCTGACGGAGCGGGGCGGCCGGTCGCGCGGTGACCAGGCCGCGCGTGCGCAGTTCGGCCCAGATCCACGGCGGGCACAGGCCCCGGTAGCTGCGGAACTCCTCCAGTGGCACCCGGGTCGGCCGTAGCTCCAGCCAGCTGTCCTTGGTCAGTACGCCATGGCAGCGCTCCAGCGGCAGCGGCAGGAACTCGTCGAGGCGGGACCTGTCCTGGCTGGTGATCTTCAGGACGTCCGCGCCGGTGCTGTCCGCGCCCATGACCACCACCGGCCGGCCCTTGCCCTCGTCCTCGTCCTCCTCGAACACCACGAACGCGTTCCACACCTCGTGCGTCTTCGGCACCCGTTTCGCCGCATCCCGAGGTGTACGGGCGACGCGCGGCCCGGCGGCAGGGCGCACCCGGCGCAGCACCCCGATCGTCAGGGTGGCACCGGCGAGGGCGAGCAGCGGCAGTACCAGCAGCATCAACGCGACCGTCGTCGTCGACGCGGTCCGGGGGTCACCGGCGACCGGGACGTGGTTGACGGCGGCCCACGCACCGACCAGCCCGGCGGCCGCGAGGATCACGCCGGCCCGCACGAACAGGTGCACGGTGCCGTCCATGCCGGCGAACTGCCACACCGCGGTGCACACGACCAGCGCGCCGAGCGTGACGGCCCCACCAGTCCAGAAGTCGAAGACCCGGAAGCCCAGCGCATACGCGGCACACTTCGCGAGCACGCAGGCGGCCAGCAGGACCCCGGCACGGATGAAGATCTGTCCGATGGTGTTCTCGCCGGGCGTACGGAAGCGGCGGCCGAGAACGACCGCGACGACCGGCGCCGCGACCAGCCCCGGCCAGATCGCCCCCGCGCCGCTGTGCCCGAGCAGCACGTCGGCGGGCAGCCCGATGACGGCCGCCCCGCCGAACCACGCCGCCACCACGATCGGCAACAGCACCCACCCGACCGGCGTGCCGAGCAACGCCCGCGAGTCCCACGCGATCACGCCCACGAGACCGAGCCCGATCACTGCGGCGATGACCACCAACGCCCCGGTCCCGTCCAGCATCATCCACGCTCCTCCCGGGCAACAGCCTGCCATAGACGGCCGTCGGCCCGGAGGACCGCGCCCGTGGGTGTCTCCGGTGGCCGTGCCGGCCGCCGGGCCCGCTGCGGCGGGCATCCCTTGACGGTAATCGCTACATGAGTAGAGTTAGCGTCCGTGCAACGTAACCGCCCTCCGTCACCGCAGACGATCAACGTCCTGCTGGCGCTGGCCGCCGACCCGGCCCGGTGGCGTTACGGCTATGACCTGGTCACCGAGGTGAACCTCAAATCGGGTTCGCTGTATCCGATCCTGGTGCGGCTGGCCGACCGCGACCTGCTGGAGACCTCCTGGGAGCCGGGCGTCGGCAGCCGGCCGCCCCGGCACCTCTACCGCCTGACCGGCGCCGGTCGCGAGTTCGTGGCCGCCTTGACCGCCGCGCGCCAGGACCGCACCGCCCCCCACCCCCGTCGCCGCTTGAGCGAGGCGTGATGCCGTTCTTCATCGTGTTCCTGCTGACGCCGATGTGCGTGGCGATCGCGCTGTACCGCCGCAACCCACGCCGGTTCCTGGACGGCCCGACCGAGGACGCACCCTTGCGGCTGCTGCGCTGGTCGACCGGCCTGCTGTCCGCCCGGCGGGCCGAGTGGGGCCAGGCCATGCTCGGCGAACTCGCCCACCTCGACGGCCGCCGCCGGCGGCTACGCTTCGCGCTCGGCTGCGCCGGCGCCGCGCTGATCATGCCCCCATGGGGCCGCGCCGCCGCCGGCCACTGGGCGGCGATCGCCATCACCGCAGGCAGCCTTGCCATGTACGCCCGCCTGACCGTTCACTACGGGCTGGGCACCGGCGGCTGGATCGCGCTCGCGGTCCTCGGCATCATCTGCGCCGGCTACCTGCTCGGTGTCAGCGCGCTGCTGCGCCGGCCCGGTGTCGCGCTGCCCGGCCTGTCGGGCGGCGTGTTCGCCACCGTGGTAGGGCTGAGCATGTCCGGGTTCACCGCGGTCGACCAGGTCAGCTTCATCCCGAGCCCCTGGCAGCAGTGGGTGATGGTGATCGCCGTCCCCGCCGCCATCGGCGCCGCCGGCACGCTGTGGCGCCGCGACCCGGCGGCCGGGCGCCGCGTCGCCCGCCTGGCCGCCCTCAGCGCCGGGCTGCTGCGGCTGCTGTACGCCACGGTCGCGGTCGCCGTCCTCGGCGCCGGCGGACCACCCGACGCGGCCGGCGGCTACACGATCCGCGGCACGGTCAGCGAACGCCTCGGCAACAACATCGTCGACCTCGCGGTCGGCACGCTGCTCATTGCCATGGTCGGCTGGGCCGCCGCCGCCCTCGCCGGCTACCTGGTACGCCGCCCACCCGCACCCGCACCCGCACAGGAGATGTGAACCCCATGACCACACCAGACCCGGCAAACGTGCCGGCACCACGCCGCCGCCGCGTTGTACGCCTCACCCTCATCATCCTCGGCATCGCAGTCCTGACAGCGCTTGCCGCCAGCCTCCTACTCAGCGGCCGCTAGCCTGCTGCGTTCTCCCTCGCGCTCGATCCCGTAGGCGTGCCGACCTCGGCCCGGCGCCCGATCTGTTGCAGGCAGATGGATTCGTCAGAGCGGAGCCGGCCGGGCTTCCGGCTGCTCTCGTCGGCGGGCTCCTCTCGTCGGCGGGCCGCTTCCGCCGACCGCCGCGACGGTGCTCCCGCTGCCGGCGGTGGCCGGATGAGCCGTCCAGGCAATCCGCAGAACATGCTTCGCCGCCGCAACCGCACCGTTCCGCGAAGCGTGCGGATTCCGCCGAGCCGACCATCATCACGGCCGCTCGCGGCCCGGGCTGGCCCCTGACGTCCGCGCCAGACCTCGGCATCTCCCGCCAGTTCCTCCACGGTCGGCGTGAAGCGATAGGCACCCCCATGCCTGAAGCCGCCGAACGACGACCTCCGCATCCGCCGCACCGACCACGAACGCCGGCTCCCACCACTCACAGCGGAGGCCGCGAGGCGCACCACGACCTCCAACGTGCTGTGGGTCGTCGCCCGCAGCCGCATCAAGGAGCCGTTCAAGCCGGCGGCCCTGGCCGCGACCTTCTATTCGGAACTGGTGACCGCCGCCCGCACGCAGGCCTCGCCAGCAGATGGCGAATGCACTTGGCCCGGCGAACTTGGCCACGTTTTCCGTGGCTGGCCGATCAAGGCCATTGGAAGCCTTCAGGCTCCATTGCAGTGGCGTCGTCGACACGTACTACGCACTCGCCGAACTGCGGAAGATCCGACGCTCTGGCTGGTGGTCGACGCGCGATGCGGGGTAATAACGCGGACGTCTGCAGGCCCCGTTCGGTTGGGGCGTCGCCGCAGTTGGTCGAGGCTAGCGGCGTAGTGCGCGGCCGGCACCGGCAACGACCGTCGTGGCGAGGACCCAGCCTGCCGCCATCACCGCCACCGCCACCGCCTTGTCGGCACCGACCGGATCCCACGCCCGCTCCTGGCCCAGATCGACCAGCGGTACCAGGAGATCCAGGGTGTAGAGCAGCGGGTCCCAGGTTGGCGCCGCGCCCATCGTGATCGGACGAAGCGGGCCGCTCCACGCGAACCACCCACTGCCCGCCGCCAGCACCGCGACGAGCCACAGCAGTGCCCACGCCGGACGGTAGCCGAAGCCGATCGCGACGTCCTGCATCGCACCCCATACCGCGCCGGCCCTGCCCATCGCCCGATGCCGCAGGCGTTCCCGGACGCGGCGCACCTCGCTGGCCTCCTGCTCCCGGCCGTCGCGCTGCAGCGCGACGGCGAGTTGATCATAGGGGCCGGGCGTGAACCCGGTCGCGTATCGGGCCATCCAGGTTAGCCGCTGCGCGGCGGTCCACTCCGTGGCGTCATCGGATCGGCGGGTCACCCGCTCGTAGGTCAGGCCGGCCAACTCGATCCTGCACGCGTCCGGCCAGCCGACCGGGTCGTCGATGAGTCGCCCGACGCGCGCATCACGCAGCACAATCATGCCGGCCGAGGCCGGCGCGGGCCGCAGCGTCAGCATCGCGGTCTGCGCCTCGATGAGCAGCAGGGCATCACCGTCTGGATGGCGCAGCGTGCTGCGCTGCAACGTGATCGCCGCGGCGGCCCGCACACCGTTCAGCATGACGACGCCATCAGTGACAAGGTCGTGCGCCCACACGCTACCGCCGACCGTCACTCCGTTGGCGCTGATCGCCGCGCCTTCCGCCGACGCCTGTGCGTTGGCCTGGGCGAGGTTGAGATCACCGGCGATCCGTGCACCGTCCAGCCGCAACCCGGCTGCGTACCCGGCGCCGTGGCAGAGCCGGGCGTCGCCCTCGATGACGGCGCGCTGCAGATTGACCGGACCACCGAACCGGGTGCCGCTCAGGTCCAGCCCGCCGCCCACCCGCACGTGGTGGAACCAGCCTTCCCCGGCGACTCGGGCGTTCCGCAGACCGAACCACCGAACCACCTGCAGCGATTCAGCATCGATGGCCGGCAGCACACTACCGTCGAGGTTCACCGACCCCAGCTCCGCGTGGTCAAGCACGACCGCCTCGTCGAACACGCAGCGCCGCAGCCGTATTGGCGCATCGACCCTTGCTCCGGTGAGATCGAACCGCCCGGTGATCCGTGCCCCGGCGAGATCGACGCGCGCCGTGCGCCCGGGCATTGCCGGCGGTCCGGCCAGCAATAGTTCCGCGATCACCTGAGCCCGTACCGAATCCTCAGACCCCAGCGGCCGGTCGGTGAGATCAAGCAACGTCCCGGTGCGATAGGCACGACGCAATGCCCGCTCGACACGATTCCACACCGGTGCCTCCGAAGTCATATGGTTGCCTCGGTCTATACCAGGTAGCTGCCGAAACGCAACACCATCCCGCCGATCAGACGTTCGTCGCTCACCCGCGAAGCCCTGTCGGTCACTCGATGTGCGAATGCGATGTCATGCTGATCCGACGCCGCATGGTTCACCGATCGTTGGGCGCGTGAGTGGGCCGGCGACGACGTTGGTCGACTGCACATTTCTGCTCCGCCCCGTGCTGCCATGCTCATCTCCCGCATCCGTGTGCTGGTGTTCCGGATCATGGGACGAACCAAGAGGGGTGGCCCCAGCATGTACGCTGGGGCCACCCCTCTTTGTTCAGGTGAGTGGGAAGCCGGCTTCCATGATCAGTGATCGGCCGGTCGCGCTGCGCGTTTGCAGTTCTGTGACGTGCCCCCGGCTAGAGACAAACCTGCACGGCTTGACCGCGCCGTTGCCTGGGTTGAGCTGGGCCGATGCGTGGGTTGACCTCGTGTTCGAGCTGCCAAGGCGGTTGCAGGTTGGTGGTTCCGAGCGGGGCTTCGTGCAGTGACGGCCGGCCCGTTGCCGGTGCTCGCGCCACGCCCTCACCGTGTCGACCACGACGCACTCATCTGTAGCCGATGAGCGGATGCGAGAAGCCGACCTCCGCTTCGTCCTACAAGGCGGTGTAGGGCGTCGACCGTTCCGGCGTGAAGCTATGGTCCCAGGTGTACGGAGATGTGTCGTGCTCCTGGCCCGGGCAGTAGAAGACCTCGACGCCGTCCAGTTCGTCGCCGAGCATGTTGAGGGTCTCGATGTCCACAAGGGCAATTCGAATACGGACGCCGAGCGCGTTGACAAAGGAACGTTCTGCACCTCGCCCGATCTGCAACGCTCGGTCGAAGGCGGACGTGTGGTCTACAGCCTTGAACGTGTACACCGACACATCCGGCTGGAAGTACCGGCCGTCCTCCGTGAAACTGGCGAACCGCAGCGTCGCACTGAACCACACCGGAGATAGCTCAGTCCCGCGTTCATCCATCCATGCACCTTTCCCCTTGACAGCAGAAGGGAAGACTAGCCTCCAGGCGCACTCATCTACCGCGATCAGGGTGGTCGGGAACGGCCGTGGTCACACGCCGGTGGGATACAGCTTGAGGTGCTCGGCCACCATGACGACGGCCGTTCCGGGCGGGACGTCGATGGAACCGTCGTCGACCTCGACCTGCAGAAGCCCGGTAGCTATCCGCACCGTCAGGAGGTCCCGCTCCTGCAACTCGACGTTCCCCCGCAGCTTGGGGCCCTCGCGCAGTGTCGCTTCAGCGCCGTCCATCGCGATCGCGTCGGCCCATCCGAGCACGACGTCGATGTCCAGCTCAACGTCGACGAGCTCGCCGACGTTGGGCGGCAGGCCAACCCACTCGGCCTGCAACGGGACACCCGCTACCACGATGCAGGCCATCGTCGGCATACCCGGATGTACCACGACGACATGTGCTTGCATGCACCCGATGATCGCACCCGACGTCCGGTTCTCCCGCCGACTGGGCGCCAGGCTACCGGAAGCGGTCACGTTTCGTGACCAACGTTCGGCACCGGCGGGTGCCCGGAACTGCCGAGATCCGCGCTGGCCGGGTGCCGTCCGCAGTCCGTAGCGTTTCATGCCTCGGAGTCGGTTGGGAGTCGTTGCGTTGCGGCCGAAGGTGCTGGCGGAGCGGCTGCTGTCGGCGATCTGCGCGCTACCGCCGGGCGGCGGCGGCCGCCCGCTGGCGTGCTGATTCGTACAGCACGACAGTCGCGGCGGTCGCCGCGTTCAGGGAGCTGGCGGACCCGAACATGGGGATCCGGACGAGCTGGTTGCATGCCTCGCGCCAGCCGGAGCTGAGGCCGGTGGTCTCGTTGCCGATCAACGTCAGGATGGGCTGTGTGAAGTCGTACTCGGCGGCGTCGAGGATGCCGCGCTCATCGGTTCCCATGATGCTCATGCCGATGCCGTCGGCGCGGACGTCAGCGACCCAGGATAGAACGGCCTGGTGTGAGGGTACCCGGACCACGGGCAAGGCGAACAGCGAGCCGGTGCTCGCCCGGACAGCCTTCGGGTCGTACACGTCGGCGGCGTGGCCGGTGACGATGACGCCGCCGGCGCCGAAGGCGTCCGCCGACCGAACGAGGGTCCCGATATTGCCGGGGCTCGTGGGCCGATCGAACACGACGGTGAGCATGGTCGGACCGACCGGGATACGGCGCAGGTTGTCCTCCGGCAGCGCGACCACGGCCAGTAGCTCTGGAACCGTGTCTGCCTTACCTCCCAGTTCGTGCATCAGTTCACGCGAGACGGCGAACTTCTCGGCCCGGACTGTGCCCAGGGCCTCGCGTGCCCAGCCGGACAGCTGAGCGCTGGTGTCGTAGAGCAGCTCCCGGATCTGCCAGCCGTGTTCGACGGCCATGGTGATCGGGCGCACGCCCTGCACGAGGAACTCGCCGCGTCGCTGCCGCTTGGTCCGATTGCCGAGGAGAGCTTTCCACTGCTGGAACCGTGCATTGCGGCCACTCACTCGCAGAACCACTACCAACCCCGCCTCCGCCGTCGCACGTAGACCGCCCATGCCCTGCCTGCCACACTTCACTTTTGGCTCCCCGAGGTTTCCGACAAGACCTTCGGGCAGGCGCTCAGGAACGGACGGAGCAAGTCGCCTCGGCGCCGCAGTCGGTGCCGTCTCCGTCTGTTCCGAGGGCGTCCTGCCCGAGACCCCGACGGATCGCGATCTCTACGGGTGAGTACGCGCCGTCGGCCCGCTCCAGTTCGTACGGTGCAGCTGGCATCAGCGGCGGTTGGGCCATGAAGCGAGGCCGCGCTCCGTGGTGCGGTTGCGCCGCGTGCACCAGGAATGGGTGGCACAGGAAGACGTCGCCCGGAGATCCGGTGGCGAGGGCGAGCGGCCGGTGCTCGGACGCCGTCACCAGGTCGGGCGCAAGGGCCAGCCCGCTCGCTCCGTCCTCCCCGTACTTCTCCAGCACCTTCGGCACGTCGAGGTGTGAGCCGACCCGGATCCGGGTCGGGGCGTCCTTCTCACCGATCTCACTGAACAGGAACAGCATCAGCAGTGCCCGGCCCCGGGAGCGCACATTGGTGAAGTACCAGCTCTCGCCCTCCGGCAGATAGCTGCCCTCGATGTGCCAGCCGGCGTCGTCCGGCTCCTCTTTGTGCGGGAAGCGCAGCGGGAACGTGCCCAGCGAGTAGCGCGGCTCCCAGCGTCCCGCGCCGACGAGCAGGTCGTACGCGTGATGGAGGAACGGGGAGTTGGGAGCGGCGGCGAACGGCCCCTGCGCCATGCCGGGCACCCAGTGCACGGGCTGTGTCCACGTCGCTGGATCGTCCGGGTCGCAGCCCGTCTCCCGCCACAGCAGCCGCGCGCAGTCGGCTGCCACGCGCGGCGCGACGGCGCCCTCCAGCTTTACGAAGCCGTCGCGAAGAAAGTGGGATACCAAGGTCGTGTCATCCATGCCCCCATCGTGTGGCGGTGCCGGTCTCGATCACCCGACATTTTCCGCGCCGCTTTTGTCGGGTGCCCACCGGTGCGCTGCGACCAAGGTTGACGTCGGACGGTGGCTTGATGATCTCGGCACTCCGGCTGACCGTCGAAGGGAGCGAACACGTGGACACCCGCATCGTCGACCATCCCGAGTTCCGGCTCGTGGGGCACGCGGCCCGCGTCCGGCTGGTCCGTCAAGGCATCAACCCGCACATCCAGCGGCACATCACCGCACTGCCGACGGAGGAGCACCTGCGTTTGAAGGCTCTCGGCAACACTGAGCCGAGCGGCCTGCTCGCGGTCAGCGACGACCTTGACCCCGACTACGCCGAGGGCAGCGAGCTGACCTACCTTCACGGGGTCGCCGTGTCCCCGGGTACGCCGGTACCCGGCGGCCTCGACATCATCGAAGTTCCGGCCGGCAGATGGGTGGTCATCCGGACCACGGGGCCGCATCCGCAGACCCTGCAGAAGGCCTGGGCCACGGCCGCAGCCGCGTGGTTCCCGTTCAACCCGTGGCGTCTGCGGCCAGGTCCGGAGATCGTCGCGGTGCTTAAGCCTACGAACGACTTCAGCACCGCGACTTGTGAACTCTGGCTGCCCGTCGAACCGGCCTGACGACCGGCCCGGCGGCCAACAGGAAGGCCCGGCCGCGGCAACCAAGCGCGAATATCCAGCAGGAACGGTGTGGCCAGTGCCGCGGCACTGTAGACAGTGCCCTGATGCCAGGCACTCGACCACAACAGCGCCATGGCCTCCTCGGCTGCTTCGGCGTCGCCGCCGGCGGCGCAGGCCAGCAGAGCTGGCATGTCATCCGCCGCGCCGTACGCGTGACAAGCCACGGACCAGGATGAGGAATCGACGCAAAGCTGGCCGTTAGCCGCCCGCGTGACATACGGACGTACGTCGAAATCCAGCTGATCCACACCGCGACTCTATGAGAGGACACCGACCGAAGCGCGGGCAGGTTTTCCTTGATCACGTATCCGCTCATGCCGCGACGGGCGTGCGCGGTGCGGTCGGCCAGGCGCTACCGACGGTAAGCAGTCTCGGCGAGCCGGGCTCTCCAGTCGTGCCGATGAGCGTTCGTCCTGCCGTGCGGCAGTTTCGCCGGCCTCTGAGGACCGGCCCTCAGTCCTCGGCCAGGTCAGTGCAGTGCAGGACGGTGGCATCGTCGGGTGGTAACCCTTGTTGCTGCTCGGCCTGGCGGACGCGGCGAATGATCGTCGTCGGTCCGCCCGACGCGAGCAAACCCAAGACTTCCGGCCATCGGGCAAGCTGGAATCGGTCCACGATCCGGCTGGCACCGTTGCTGAGCAGGGCAACACCGCTCAGCTCGCTGGCGCAGCGACTGCCGGTGATCGCCTCGGCCGCGGCGCGCGGATCGTCTTTTGCCACCCAGAAGCCGCCAGGCTGGTTCCTGCTGGCCCGCAGCATGTCGATGAACCGTCGTCGGACCTGTTCGTGCTCGGCGCTGCCGTCGGCGGTCGTCTGCAGCGCGGCCCGATACGGTCGCCCGATGTCCACCTCCCGGGCATCGGACACGACCAGCGGCGCCTCGGCGATGCCGAGCACGACAACCAGGTCGCCAAGAACGAGGTAGTCCACGCGGCCGTCGTACAGACGCACGATGGCCACGGCTGCGGAAGGACTGCTGGGATCGGCGAGATCGCAGGTGTTGCGGTGGGCATCCGCCAACCGCGCGATGGCCTCGGCAAGCAACGCAGGCAGGCTCCGGTCCGCGCCGAGCGACAGCAGACCGAGAAGTTCCCCTCCCAGATGGTGCGCATACCAGGCGACGCCGTGCCGGCAGATCGACTCGACGCCGGAAATCCCCGCCCCGTCGATCAGCACGGCTGCACCCGGCACAGCCCCGCAGAAGTCCTCGTTCACGCAACCGACCCGAGCCGCAACGCTAGCCATGCTCACACGCACGACGACACCCCCTGCCGATGCAGATCCCGACCATAGCGCCACCCAGACGCCCACAGGCGCGGCACCGGTAGGCCGCTGGCGAGGTGCCTGTCGTGCAGGTCCTTTTCCAGCGGCCCCCGGCCCGAACCCGCCGTGCCCGCTTTCCGGGCAACGG
>NZ_JBEXDG010000037.1:0-100234 GCF_040605635.1 Dactylosporangium sp. NPDC005555 | reverse complement strand
CCCGGCCGCAAACAACGAAGCTGGACAGCAACCTTCACAGTCACCATCCAGCCCCATCCATCACCCTGAACGCTTAACTCACCGGCATTGCGTCATAGCAGCACAACCTCTTCCGGATCACGGAAAACCGTGCCCGGTCAGGGGAGGCGGCTGCCCCAGAGGAGGCTCAGGCCGCCGGCGAGGAGGGCGAGGAGGAAGCCCGCGCCGAGGTACCACTGGGTGATCTCGCGGGGTTTGGTCTTGAAGCCGATGGAGCTGCCCATGTCGGTGTAGACCCGCTTGAGCTCCTCCTTGCTGGCCGCCTCGTAGAAGTAGCCCTTCGTCGTCTCGGCGACCTGCTGCAGCGACGCGCGGTCGACCGGGACCCGCTGCGGGGTGTTGCCGATGCGGACCACACCCTCGTCGGTGCCGAAGGCGATGGTCGACACCGGTACGTTGGCGGCGGAGGCGGCGGCGGAGGCGTCCTCCAGCGAGCGGCCGGCGGTGCGGAAACCGTCGGACAGCAGGACGATGCGGGCCGGGGGCGGGCCCGCGGCGCCGTCGGCGGGGACGGTGCGGATCGCGTCCAGGCTGGTGAAGACGGCCTCGCCGGTGGCGGTCGACTCCTGCAGGGTGAGGCCGTCGATCGCCTGGAGCACCGAGTTGCGTTCCTTCGTCGGGGAGACCAGGACGCTCGCGGTCTTCGCGAAGGACACCAGGCCGACGTTGAAGGACGCCGGCAGCTGCTTCACGAAGTCGGTCGCCGCGGACTTGGCCGCCTCGATGCGGGTCGGCTGCACGTCGGTCGCCTGCATCGACAGTGAGACGTCGATGGCGAGCATGATGGTGGCCCGCTCCAGGGGCTCCTTCGTGTCGACCGACGGGCGGGCCATGCCGAAGCTCAGCACGAGCAGGCTCAGCAGGAACGCGGCGGCGCTGACGTGCCGGCGCACCCCGATGCCCTTGGGCACCAGGCTGCTGAGGAGGTCCACGTTGGTGAACTTCACGGCGAAGGCGCGCCGGTGCAGCTGGCGCCAGATGTACACGCCGATGACGGCGAAGACGGGCAGCAGCGACAGCAGCCACCACGGTGAAAGCAAACGGATCATCGGGTCGTCCCCCTCGTCCTGGCATGCCGCTGGGCCGCGACGAACCGGACGATGTCGAGCAGCCAGTCGGAGTCGGTGCGCAGTCTCAAATGCGCGGCGTTGGCACCGCGCAGTGCCGAGGCTATCTCGGCGCGCTGGGCGGCCGCCGCGTGTGCGTAGCGGTGGCGCAGTTTCGGGTCGGCCGTCTGCACCTCGTGCATCCGGCCGGTCTCCGGGTCGACGAGGGCGATCACGCCGACGTTGGGTAGTTCGAGCTCGCGCGGGTCGACGATCTCCACGGCCAGGAGGTCGTGGCGGACGCCGAGCTTGCGCAGCGGGCGGGCCCACTGGCTGACCGGGGTCATGTAGTCGGAGATGACGACCGCCATGCCCCGCCGCCGGGGCGGCCGGTTGAGCATGTCGATGAGCGCGCCCAGGTCGGCGCGGCCGGGCTGGGCCGGCGTGTGGGCGATCGCCCGCAGCAGACCCTGCGCGTCCTTGCGTCCGGGGCGGGCCGGCAGGCGGTGCATGTCGCCGGCCGTCCCGACGACGGCGCCGATCCTGTTGCCGCCGCGGACGGTGAGGTGGGACACCGCGGCGGCCGCGGCGATCGCCAGGTCACGCTTGAGGTAGCGGGCGGTGCCGAAGTCCAGGCTCGCGGACAGGTCGACGGCGAGCCACGTCTCCAGCTCGCGGTCGGCGACGGTCTGCCGGACGTGGGGCAGCGTCGTGCGGGCCGTGACGGGCCAGTCCATGCGCCGCACATCATCGCCCGGCCGATACTCCCGGGACTCCCCCGCCTCGGTGCCGGGGCCGGGCAGCAGGCCCAGGTAGTCACCCTGGAGCAGCCCGTCGAGCTTGCGGGTGACGAGCAGCTGCATGCGGTTGAGGACAACCTCGGCGCGGGCGTCGTCCGTGGCCATGGATCAGCGGCCCGGCCACGTGGTGATCGTGGTCGGCGGCGGCCCCGCCGGACCGGCCCCCTGCGCGACGGCCTGCTGGCGCGGCGCCACGGTCGGTGGCGGCACGGCGGCGAGGACCCGCTTGACGATGTCGTCGGCCGGGATGTCGTCGGCGAGCGCGTCGTAGGACAGCACCAGCCGGTGCCGGAGGATGTCGGGGGCGATGTCCTGCACGTCCTGCGGCAGCGCGTAGTCACGGCCGCGCAGCAGCGCCAGGGCCCGCGACGCGCGGACGATGCCGAGCGAGGCGCGGGGGCTCGCACCGTACTGGATGAACTGCGCGATGTCGGCGAGCCCGTGCTCGGCGGGCGCGCGGGTGGCGACCACGAGCCGGACGGCGTAGTCGACGAGCGCGTTGTGCACGAACACGTCGTCGGCCTTGTCCTGCAACGCCATCAGCTCGGTCGGGGTGAGCACGGCGACGGGCTCCGGGGTCTTGACGCTGACCCGGTAGACGATCTCGCGCTCCTCGCTGTCGGTGGGATACCCCACCTGGATCTTCATCAGGAAGCGGTCGCGCTGCGCCTCGGGCAGCGGGTAGACCCCCTCCTGCTCGATCGGGTTCTGCGTGGCCATGACCAGGAACGGCCGGGGCACCTCATAGGTCTGCCCGCCGACGGACACCTGCTGCTCGGCCATGACCTCGAGCAGCGCGGACTGCACCTTGGCGGGCGCGCGGTTGATCTCGTCGGCGAGCAGGAAGTTGACGAACACCGGGCCGAGCTCGACGTCGAACTTCTCGTTGGACTGCCGGTAGATGCGCGTCCCGACGATGTCGGCGGGCACCAGGTCCGGGGTGAACTGGATGCGGGAGAACGTGCCGCCGACGACCCGCGCGAGCGTCTCCACCGCGAGGGTCTTCGCCACGCCGGGCACGCCTTCGAGCAGCACGTGGCCGCGCGAGAGCAGCGACACGAACATGCGCTCGATCATGCGGTCCTGACCGACGATGACCCGCTTGACCTCGAACAGTGCGCGCTCCAACACGGTCGCGTCCTGAGCGGGTGTCGAGACCTGCCCGCCTGGCGGCGAGACGGGGTTGCTCGGCTGGGTCACCGGTCCTCCACTGCATGCTGGCGATCAGAGCCCTCCAAGCCTCGCACGCCGGACCAACCGAACGCGATCCGACGTCACTGGGAAGCTTCTGAGAGTCCTACTCGCGACCGATTTTTACCGATTTATCGGCTAAGTGACCAGTGATTGTGCGGGATTTTCGGATCGGACACCTCGGGTGACTGGACATCACCCGTACCCGGGTGGGTACGATTCACCCCGTCGCCGGGCGGCTTCCCCCGTGGCCGCCCGGCGCTCATCCTCCATTCGCACGCTGGCAGACTTGCCGTGTGGATCCCCTCATCTGCTCCGCCAAGGGCTGCCGCGCCGAGGCGATGTGGCAGCTGCGCTGGAACAATCCGAAGCTGCACACCCCCGAGCGCCGCAAGATCTGGCTCGCGTGTGACACCCACCGCACGACTCTCGGTGACTTCCTGACCGCACGCGGTTTCCTCCGCGACGTCATCCCCGTGACTCCGGATACGCTCGACACGTGATGGGACCGGAGCGCGGCGGAGTGGCCAGTCACCATGGGCGCGGCACCTGGTCGCGGCGGCACCGGGGCGCGGCGGCACCGGGGCGCGGCGGCACCGGGGCGCGGCGGAGATGACGGCGTGACCGCGCCGCCGCTCGACATCGCCTGGAGATCGATCTCCCCCCGCTATCTCTGGCTGCGCCTTTCGGTGCTGGCGCTGTGGACCCTCGCGTCCGCGGTGGCGGCGACCGTCGCGGCGCTGCTCGTCAGCACGTGGTTCTTCGTGCTCGCCGTCGCCGTGCTGGCACTGGGTGCGCTCCGCGCCGTCTTCATGCGCCGCTCGGTCCGCGCCTGGGGCTATGCGGAGCGCGCCGAGGACC
This sequence comes from Dactylosporangium sp. NPDC005555, assembly GCF_040605635.1. Lineage (NCBI taxonomy): Bacteria > Bacillati > Actinomycetota > Actinomycetes > Micromonosporales > Micromonosporaceae > Dactylosporangium > Dactylosporangium sp. NPDC005555. Next base: position 96,297 of record NZ_JBEXDG010000037.1, on the reverse strand, counting down.
TGCTCGTCCGCCATGGACTGCTCGTGCGGCGGCTGTCGATCGTGCCGTATGCCCGCATGCAGTTCGTCGACGTCACCGCCGGCCCTCTGGAGCGCGCCGCCGGCCTCGCCACCGTCACCCTGCACACGGCCGCGGCGGCCAGCGACGCCAGCGTCCCGGGCCTGGAGGCCGCCGAGGCGACCCGGCTGCGGGACCGGCTGGCCGCCCTCGGCGAGATCCGCGAAGAGGGCCTGTGAGACAGCGCCTCCACCCGCTGACCCCCCTACTGAAGGGGGCGAAGCTGGTGGCGTTCGCCGCCGTCGCCGTCTCCTGGCGCGGCCTGTCGGACCTGGGCCCGCTGCACTGGCTCCTCGCGATGGGCGCGATCCTCGTCGCCGCCGTGCTCGTCTCCGCCGTCGTCTGGACCGTCACCGGCTACGAGGTCGTCGGCCGGGAGCTGCGCGTGCACGAGGGGCTGATCTCCCGGCGTACACGAACCATCCCCCTGGAGCGGGTCCAGGCCATCGACGTCGTCCGGCCGCTCCTTGCCCGCATCTTCGGCCTCGCCGAGCTGCGGCTGGAGGTGATCGGCGCCGGCAAGACCGAGGCGCCCCTGGCCTACCTCACCGTCGCCGGCGCCGCCACCCTCCGCGCGCGGCTCATCGGCCTGTCCACCGGCATCCCGCACACCCCCGCCGCCGACACGGACGTGCCCGCCACCTTCACCGTCGTCAACCGCCGCCTCCTGCGGGCGCAGCTGCTCACCCCGCAGGCGCTCGCGGTGCCCGTCGGCATCGTCTTCGTCGCCTGGCAGGCCTCCCTCGACCCCACCTGGACGCTGATCGGCGCCGCCAGCACGATCACCGCCTTCCTCGGCGCCTTCCAGGTCCCCGTCCGGCGCGTCCTCGACGAGTGGGACTTCACCATCGGCACCGACGCCGCCGCCCTGCGCGTCCGCCAGGGCCTGCTCAACAAACGCAGCCAGACCGTCCCGCCCCGCCGCATCCAGGGCCTCAAGGTGACCTGGCCACTCCTGTGGCGCCTCCCCGGCTGGGCCCGCGCCCGCATCGACGTGGCCGGCTATGCCGGCGACGGCGAGCAGCAGCTGCGCGCCGGCACCCTCGTCCCGGTCGCCGCCTCCGCCGACACCCTGGTGGTGGCCGCCGCGATCCTCGGCACCGCCGTGCACGCCGCCGTCACCGCACCCCCGCTCGACGCCGCGGCCCTTCCCGTCTCCGGCCCGCCCCGCCGCGCCCGCTGGCTCGCGCCCCTGGCCTGGTCCCGGATCGGCGTCGCCGTCACCGACGCCGTCGTCGCCGTCCGCGAGGGGGTCCTGACCCGCGAGCTGGTCGTCGTGCCCCTCGCCCGTGTGCAGAGCGTCCGGGTCGTCCAGGGTCCGCTGCAACGCGCCCTGGACCTGGCGACGGTCCACGTGGACACGGCGGGCGGGCTGCACGCGGTGGCCAGGCACCGTGCCGCCGCTGAGGCGTATGCGCTCGCCACCGACCTCGCCACCCGCTCCCGCACCGCCCGCCGCGCGGCCGCACCCCGGCTTTCGTTGCTGAAGTCCCCTGCGGCACCGCTCCCCGACGGGACGCCCGCAGGCAGGGTCACGGACCAGCACCCCGCGCCGCATCCGGCCCAGCCGCCGACGCCGTCCACCGACCGGGGTGCGCACGAGCCGCCCGCAGGCCCGGTCACGGACCAGCACCCCGCGCCGCATCCGGCCCAGCCGCCGACGCCGTCCACCGACCGGGGTGCGGACGGGCCGCCCGCCGCACCGCGTCCGGGACAGGTGCCGGGTCCGTCCGCCGACCGGGGTGCGGACGGGCCGCCCACGGCACCGCGTCCGGGGCAGGTGCCGGCGGCCGGCCACGGACAGCACCCACGGCCGGACACTGACCGCTGACCGTCCGCACCCGTCGCGCTTGCCCGGGGCGACAGACGCCGAAGCCCCCGGTCAGGTCAGCGGGCCGCTGGGACCAGCGTGGGGAGGAGCTCGCCGATCGGGGTGCGGATGACCAGGTCGGCGACGGGGTCGTACGGGGTTTCGGCGGCGTTGACGATGACGATCATCGCGCCGGATCTGCGGGCCACGTCGACGAGGCCGGCGGCCGGGTGCACGGTGAGGGAGGTGCCGACGGTGAGCAGGACATCGCAGCCCATGGCGGCCTCCGCCGCCGCTTCGAGCGTGGTCAGGTCCATGGCCTGGCCGAAGGAGATCGTGGCGGACTTCAGCAGGCCGCCGCAGGCGAGGCAGGCGGGGTCCGGGTCGCCGGCCGTGACCCTGGCCAGCGTCTGCGGCATGGGGAGGCGCTGGGCACAGCCGAGGCACTCGGTTTCGGACAGGGTGCCGTGCAGCTCGATGACATTGACGGCGCCGGCGCGCTGGTGGAGGCCGTCGATGTTCTGGGTGACGGTGGCGGTGAGTTTGCCGACGCGCTCCAGAGCGGCGAGGGCGTGGTGGGCGGCGTTGGGCTCGGCGGTCCACGCGGGGTTGTGCAGGCGCTCCTGCCAGGCGCGGCGGCGGACCGCGGGATCGGCGACGTAATGGTCGATGGAGGAGAGCTTCATCGCCTCGGGGTCGCGGGTCCAGACGCCGTCGGGGCCGCGGAAGTCGGGGATGCCGGAGTCGGTGGAGATGCCGGCGCCGGTGAGGGCGACGACCGAGCCGGCGTCGATCCAGGCCGCGAGGTTGCGCATGCGCCGACTGTAACCACGGCGTTGTCGGCACGAAACCGCAATACCGCGGGGATACGCGGCGGCCGGACACCCGGTGCCACGCGCATGCAACAGTCTCGAAGTTCACTAGTCTGGTAGGTATGGGCATCTCTGTGGACGCGGCACCCTGGGTCGGCGCGGTCGCCCGGGTCGAGCTGACCGTCACCGACGCCGACACGGCGCAGGCGCTGGGGTCGGGTGACGTGCCGGTGCTCGGCACGCCGAAGGTGCTCGCGCTCGCTGAGGCGGCGACGGTCGGCGCGCTGGTCAGGCGGCTGCCGCCGGGGTGGACGACGGTCGGGACGCGCGTGGAGCTGGAGCACCGGGCGGCGACCCCGATCGGCGGCCGGGTCACCGTCGAGGCGCGCCTGGCGAAGACCGACGGCCGGAAGCTGGTGTTCGAGATCGTCGCCCGCGACGGCGGCAGGACCGTCGCGGAGGGCCGGGTCGAGCGGATGCTCGTGGACCGCCACACCTTCCTGGAGAAGGCGCTAGGCGGGGACTGACGACACGTCCCGGTCGAAGTTGCGGTGCCTCCCGAGCGCCGCGATCAGCGCGTCCGACGAGAAGTCGGACAGCAGCGCGACATCCGGGACGTCGAGCGGGATCTGCGCCCGCAGCAGCACGTCCGAGCCGGTGCCGGCGAACGCCAGCGTCTTGCCGTGCTTGTACGCCGAAGCCACGAAGTGCACGGCCAGACCGTCGGCGGCGAGACCGAGCGCGCCGTCGGGGACCACGACCGCGTCGTACAACACGGAGGCGACGGTCTCGAGGGCGCGCGTCACCTCCATCGGCAGCCCGTCGTCCGTCGTGACCGTCCCGTCGACCGGGCCGAGCAGGTCCACGACGACACCCCGCGCGGTGAGGTCGTCGCGCAACCGGGCCACCCACCGGGCCGGCACCCCGTCCCCCACGAGCACGGCGACCTTCCGGGTGGCGACCGGCCCCGGCGCGGTGACCGCCTGGCTCAGGGCGGCCGACGACCGCCCGTGGTTGTCGACCGACTTGACGGGCTCCTCCACGCCGATCCCCCCGGCGACCGCGACCGCGAGATCGTGGTCGATCCGGTTGAGGTGCTCCACCATCCGCACCCGGATCGCCATCGAGGTCACCTTGCCGAGCTCGAACCGGTACGCGGCGACGATGTGCGACCGCTCCCACCCGGACATGCTGTTCCAGAACAAGGTCGCCTGGCTGTAGTGGTCGGCGAAGGTCTCGCTGCGCTTGCGCTCCTTGGGCCCGTCGACCGTCTCCGGGAACGGGACGAAGCCACCGGACGACTCGCCGGCCGATGAGCTGGGCGAGTAGTTGACCGGGGAGACCGGCACCCGCTGCTGATGGAACCCGTCCTGCTGATGGTTGTGCACCGGCGCGAGGGGCCGGTTGATCGGCAGCTGCGCGAAGTTCGGGCCGCCGAGCCGGGTCAGCTGCGTGTCGAGGTACGAGAAGAGCCGCGCCTGCAGGAGCGGATCGTCGGTGAAGTCGACGCCGGGCACGATGTTGCCGACGCTGAACGCCACCTGCTCGGTCTCGGCGAAGAAGTTGTCCGGGTTGCGGTTGAGTGTGAGCCGCCCGATCGGCGTGACGGGCACGACCTCCTCGGGCACCAGTTTCGTCGGATCGAGGAGGTCGACGTCGTCCAGGACGAACTCGCCGAGCAGCTGCACGCCCAGCTCCCACGACGGGAAGTTGCCCGACGCGATCGCCTCCCACAGGTCCCGGCGGTTGAAGTCCGGGTCCTTGCCGGAGATCTGCTGCGCCTCGTCGAAGACCAGGGAGTGCGTGCCGAGCGCCGGCGTCCAGTGGAACTTCACGAAGGTGCTCCGGCCGTGGCCGTTGACGAGCCGGAAGGTGTGCACGCCGAAGCCCTGCATCATCCGGTACGAGCGCGGCAGGGCCCGGTCGGACATGAGCCAGATCAGGTGGTGCATCGTCTCGGGCTGCAGCGTGACGAAGTCCCAGAACGAGTCGTGCGCGGACGCCGCCTGCGGCATCTCGTGACGCGGCTCCGGCTTGAGCGCGTGGACGAGGTCGGGGAACTTGATGCCGTCCTGGATGAAGAAGACGGGCATGTTGTTGCCGACGAGGTCGAAGTTGCCCTGCCGGGTGTAGAACTTCGTGGCGAAGCCGCGCACGTCGCGGGGCGTGTCGGTGGAGCCGCGGGAGCCCTGCACGGTGGAGAACCGCACGAAGACCGGCGTCTCGGCGTCGGGGTCGGTGAGGAAGTCCGCGGTCGTGTACTCGTCCAGCGGTTCGTAGACCTTGAACACGCCGTGCGCGCCGGCGCCGCGGGCGTGCACGACACGCTCCGGGATCCGTTCGTGGTCGAAACGCATGAGCTTCTCCCGGAGGTGGAAGTCCTCCAGGAGGCTGGGTCCGCGGGCCCCGGCGCGCAGCGAGTTGCCGGTGCCGGCGACCGGGATGCCCTGGTCGGTGGTCAGCACGGTCATACTCCAGGGCTACCGCGATCCGCCGGTTTTACACACGTTTCGCGGCGGCTTCCCCGGTCCGGAGGCCGTCCGCCACCTCCAGCAGCGCTGCCGCCAGCCCGGCGCCGTCGATCCCGCGGCCCGGTGCCAGGAGATGCTGCACGACCACGCCGGTGAGCATCGCCTGATAGAGCGCGCCGGTGCCGGGGCCGCCGCCGAAGAGCGCGGCGAGCCCTTCCTGGGCCTGCGCGAGGGAGTGCTGCCAGCGCTCGTGCAGCTCGGGCAGGACGGCGAGCTGCGCGACGACCTCGAACTGGAGCTTCCACAGCGCCGGCTGCGCCTCGACGGAGGCGATGATCCGCGTCCAGATGGCCTCGAACCTGGCGGCCGGCCCCAGCAGTGCGTCGCCGTCGTCGACCAGCGCGGCCTCCAGTGCGCCGCCCCACGCCTCCAGGGCCTGGTCCAGGGCGGCGTTGAGCAGCGCGTCGGTGGTGCCGAAGTGGTAGCCGATCGCGGCGAGGCTGACCCCGGCGGCGGAGGCGACGTCGCGGGCGGTGGTGCGGGCGTAGCCCTTGTCGAGGAGGCACTGCAGGGCGCCGTCGAGGAGCTTCTCCTTATTTCCCATGCGGTCGAGCATAGCGCGCGTCTGACACGGACGTCTCACACAATCATCTTGCACATCTGTGTGAGACGTGCGTACAGTTCTGGGCATGACGCTGATGCTGATCGCCCCCGCCGCCATCGCCGCCCTCGCCGCCGCTCCCCTCGCCGTCCGGGCCGTCCTCAAGCACCGCACCGCCGCCCGGGCACGCATCACCTCCCTCAACGGCATCGTCGAAAGTCGCTACGTGACGATCGGCGGCGTCGAGCAGTGGCTGCAGATCCGCGGCGAGGACCGGGCCAACCCGGTGCTGCTGGTCGTGCACGGCGGCCCCGGCTCGCCCTACTCGGTGTTCACCGCCGCGCTGCGCGAGTGGGAGCGGCACTTCACGGTCGTGCACTGGGACCGTCGCGGCTGCGGGCGCACCCTGCGCCGCAACGGCACCCCCACCGCCGAGGAGCTCACCTTCGAGCGCCTCGCAGCCGACGGCATCGAGGTCGCCGAGCACGTCCGGGCCCACCTCGGCAAGGACAAGGTGATCCTGATGGCGGGCTCGATGGGCACGATCGTCGGCCTGCCGATGGCCCGGCAGCGGCCCGACCTCTTCAGCGCCTACGTCGGCACCGACTTCTACGTGAACATGCTCGACAACGAGCGCCAGGGCCGGCTCGACACCCTGCAGCGGCTCCGCGCGGCGGGCAACCAGCGCGGCGTGCGGACCCTGGAGGCCCTCGACGAGGACCCGCGCACCTGGGACGTGAAGGCGTGGGGCAGGCGCATGCAGTGGTCGATGGGCACCGACCCGGCCAACCCCAACGGCGGCCTGAAGACGCTGTTCAAGCTGCTGCTGACCAAGCCCGACTACTCACTGCTGGACGTGTTCGCCTGGCTGAAGGGCTTCGCCGCGGTCCGCGACGCGATGTTCGACCAGTTCATGCGCTTCGACGCCCGCGCGGCGGGCACCCGCCTGGAGATCCCGTTCCACCTGTTCCAGGGCGCCCGGGACGTGGTCACCCTGACCGGCCCCGCAGTGGAGTTCTTCGCCGAGGTCGACGCCCCGGCGAAGTCCCTGGTCCTCATCGACGGCGCCTCGCACTTCGCCGCCTTCACCCACCCCGCCGAGTTCCTGGCGGCACTTCGTTCCAACGCCGCCCGCGTCTAACCGTCGGACATCGGGCCGACGGCGGTGACGCGGATCGCCGCGAAGCCTGTGGCGTCGGACTCGGCGAGGTCGACCTCGGCGGTGATGCCCCAGTCGCGGTCGCCGGCCGGGTCGTCGAAGATCTGGCGGACGAACCACCGGTCCGGCTTCTGCTCGATGACGAGCAGGGCCGGACCTCTGGCGTCGGGGCCGACGCCGAGCGAGTCGTACTCGTCGAAGTAGTCCTCGATCGCGTCCTGCCAGTCGTCGGCGTTGAAGCCGTGCTCGCCGTCGATCTCGCCGAGCTCGTCGAAGCGGCGCAGCGCGGCGAGCTCGACCCGGCGGAAGAGGGCGTTGCGGACGAGGACGCGGAAGGCGCGCAGGTTGCGGGTGACGGCCGGCGGCCGGTCGTCGAGCACGGCGCGCTCGTCCTCGGCGCCGGGGTTGCGCAGCCGCTCCCACTCGTCGATGAGGCTGGAGTCGACCTGCCGGACGAGCTCGCCGAGCCACTCGATGATGTCGGTGAGCTCCTCGGTCCGCGCGTCCTCGGGCACGGTCTGCCGCAGCGCCTTGAACGCGTCGGCGAGGTAGCGCAGGACGAGTCCCTCGGAGCGGGACAGGCTGTAGAAGCCGACGTACTCGACGAACGTCATCGCCCGCTCGTACATGTCACGGACGACGGACTTCGGGTTCACCTGGTAGTCGGCGACCCACGGATGCCCCTGCTTGTACAGGTTGTACGCGTTGTCCAGCAGCTCGACGAGCGGCTTCGGGTGCGTGACGGAGTCCAGGAGCTCGAGGCGCTGCTCGTATTCGATGCCCTCGGACTTCATCGCGGCGACGGCCTCGCCGCGGGCCTTGAACTGCTGCGCGGACAGGATCTGCCGCGGGTCGTCCAGCGTCGACTCGATCACCGACAGCACGTCCAGCGCGTACGCCGGCGCCTCCTTGTCGAGCAGCTCGATCGCGGCGAGCGCGAACGGCGACAGCGGCTGGTTGAGCGCGAAGTCCATCTGCAGGTCGACGGTGAGCCGGACCCGCCGGCCCTCCTCGTCGGGCTCGGGCAGCTGCTCGACGACACCGCCGGCCAGCAGCGCCCGGTAGATCGCGATCGCGCGGCGGACGAGGCGGCGCTGCGAGTGGACGTCCTCGTGGTTAGAAGTCAGCAGGTGCCGCATCGCGGCGAACGCGTCGCCGGGGCGGCCGATGACGTTGAGCAGCATCGCGTGGGAGACGTGGAAACTGGAGCGCAGCGGCTCGGGCTCGGCGTCCACCAGGCGGTCGAACGTCGGCCTGCCCCAGCCGATCGAACCCTCCGGCGGCTTCTTCCGCACGACCTTGCGGCGCTTCTTCGGGTCGTCGCCGGCCTTCGCCAGGGCGCGCTCGTTGTCGATGACGTGGTCGGGCGCCTGCACGACGACGGTGCCGATCGTGTCGAACCCGGCGCGGCCGGCCCGGCCGGCGATCTGGTGGAACTCCCGCGCGTACAGCAGGCGCGTCTTCTGCCCGTCGTACTTGGACAGCGCGGTGAACAGCACCGTGCGGATCGGCACGTTGATGCCCACACCCAGGGTGTCGGTGCCGCAGATGACCTTCAGCAGCCCGGCCTGGGCCAGGGTCTCCACGAGTCGCCGGTACTTGGGAAGCATGCCCGCGTGGTGGACGCCGATACCGTGCCGGACGAGCCGGGACAGCGTCTTGCCGAACCCGGCGGTGAACCGGAACCGGCCGATCGCCTCGGCGATCATGTCCTTCTCGGCGCGGGTCGACACGTTGATGCTCATCAGCGCCTGCGCCCGCTCCAGGGCGGCGGCCTGCGTGAAGTGCACGATGTAGACCGGCGCCTGCTTCGTGCTCAGCAGCTCCTCGATCGTCTCGTGCAGCGGGTCCATCGAGTAGCTGAACATCAGCGGCACGGGCCGCTCGGCGTTTTTCACCACCGCGGTCGGCCGCCCGGTGCGCCCGGTCAGGTCGTCGACGAAGCGGGTGACGTCGCCGAGCGTCGCCGACATGAGCACGAACTGGGCCTGCGGCAGCTCGATCAGCGGCACCTGCCACGCCCAGCCGCGGTCGGGCTCGGCGTAGAAGTGGAACTCGTCCATGACCACGACGCCGACGTCGGCGGTCGCGCCGTCGCGCAGGGCGATGTTGGCGAGGATCTCCGCCGTGCAGCAGACGATGGGCGCGTCGGCGTTGACGGACGCGTCGCCGGTGAGCATCCCGACGTTCTCCGGGCCGAACATGGCGACGAGGGCGAAGAACTTCTCCGAGACCAGGGCCTTGATCGGCGCGGTGTAGAACGTCGTGCGGTCGCTGGCGAGGGCGGCGAAGTGCGCGCCGGCCGCGACGAGGCTCTTGCCGGAGCCGGTGGGCGTGGACAGGATCAGGTTGGCCCCGGAGACGATCTCCATCAGGGACTCTTCCTGGTGCGGGTACAGCTCCAGACCCTGCTCCTTGGCCCACCCGGCGAACGCATCGAAGACTGCGTCGGGGTCACCACCACGCGGCACCCGAGCCGCGAGTCCCCCGCTCATGCCTTCACGAACATGAGGTCGGCCGGCGCGCGGCCGACGGCGAGGGCCCGCTGCTCGAACTTCGTGACCGGCCGGTGGCCCGGCCTCGGCGCGTAGCCGTCGTGCCGGTTGCGCAGCACCGGCGAGGCGGTCAGCGTCTCCAGCATCCACTCGGCGTAGCCGGCGTCGTCGGTCGCGCAGTGCAGCAGCCCACCGGCGCGCAGCTTCGCGCTCAGCAGTGCCACGTTGGCGGGCTGGATGAGCCTGCGCTTGTGGTGCCGGGCCTTCGGCCACGGGTCGGGGAAGAACACGTGCACCGCTTCCAGGGACGCGTCCGGGATGTGCTCCCGGCACAGGTCGAGGGCGTCCACGCTGACGACGCTCAGGTTCGTCAGGGCGCGCTGCTCGATGTTGGCCAGGAGGTTCGCCACTCCCGGCGTGTGGATCTCGACGGCCAGGTAGCGCCGCCCGGGGTCCGCGGCGGCCATCTCCAGGGTCGCCTCGCCCATCCCGGACCCGATCTCCAGGACGTCGACCCGGTCGCCGGGGGTGAACCCGTAGGTCTGCGTGAGCCGGTCCAGGGCGTCGAAGTGCCGACCACTGAGCCGCCCCCGGCGCGGATGATATGTCCGGATGGGCTTACGGATGCGCTCGATGGTCTTCACGGGGTCCAAAGCCTACCTGGCCCTGACCCTCCCACCGTTCGTGCGCCGTATTGTGGGCTTATGTCCTACCCACCGCCGTACTATCTCGGACCAGCCGGTGAGATCTCCGCCACCTACCGGCCGGCGGACACTCCGCCGGAGTTCACGTACGCCAACGGCAACACCGTGCACTACCTCGCGAAGGGCACGACGACCCACGGGCAGTTCGGCCTCTACCGCTGGGAGATGGGCCCGCAGCCGAGCGGCCCCGACCCGCACTACCACCGCTCGATCTCCGAGTCGTTCTACATCCTGTCCGGCTCGGTGCGCATCTACGACGGCAAGGAGTGGATCACCACCCGGCCGGGCGACTGGGTCCACGTCCCGGAGGGCGGCGTCCACGCCTTCCGCAACGAGTCCGGCGAGCCCGCCTCGATGCTGCTGCACTTCTCCCCCGGCGCACCCAGGGAGGCCTACTTCGAGGGCCTGCCGGCCCTGGGCGGCCTGACCCCACTGGAGCGCGACGAGTTCATGCTCGCCCACGACACCTTCTGGATCGAGTAGCCCCTAACCGGGCAGGCGGGGGCCCGCCTCGCGCTGGGCGGCGAGCCACGACTCGACGGCGTCCGGGGAGCGGGGCAGGCCCTGCGACATCACGACGGTGCCGGTCGGGGTGACCAGGACGTCGTCCTCGATGCGGACGCCGACGCCGCGCAGCTCGGCCGGCACCAGGTCGTCGTCGGGCTGGAAATACAGGCCGGGCTCGACGGTCAGGACGTAGCCGGCCTCCAGGACGCCCTCGCGGTAACGCTCCTTGCGGGCCGCGCCGCAGTCGTGGACGTCGATGCCGAGCATGTGCCCGAAGCCGTGCAGGGTCCAGCGGCGGTAGAAGACGCAGGCCGGGTCCATCGCCTCGTCGACGGTGACCGGGAGGATTCCCAGGTCGGCCAGGCCCTCGGCGAGCACGCGCATGCAGGCCTGGTGCACGTCGTCGAACCTCGTGCCGGCCCTGATGACGTCGATGCCCGCCTGCTGGGAGCGGAAGACCAGGTCGTAGACCTGGCGCTGCAACGGGGTGAACGTGCCGGTGACGGGGACGGTCCTCGTGACGTCGGCGGTGTACAGGTTGCGGTTCTCCACGCCCATGTCCATGAGCAGCAGGCCGCCGGGGCGGGTGCGGCCGTCGTTGCGGGTCCAGTGCAGGACCGCGGCGTGGGCGCCGTTGCCGACGATCGAGTTGTAGCCGACGGTGTTGCCGTCGTGGCGGGCACGCAGGTTGAACACGCCGTCGATGAGTCGCTCGCTGACCGGGCGGTCCGCCGGCAGGACCCGGGCGACGTCCTCGAAGCCGCGGGTGGTCGCGTCGATGGCGTCCTGGAGCTGCTCCACCTCCCAGGCGTCCTTCACCAGGCGCAGCTCCGCCAGGACCGTGACGAGATCCGCGTCACGATCGGCGGAAGCGGACCGGACGGCCCCGTCGACCGACGGGTCGTAGCCGCGCAGGACCCTGGTCCGGCCCGGGGCGGCGTCGTCGAGGGCGGTGCCGAGCTCGTCGAGGTGCGCGGTCTGCAGCTGCAGCTCGGTGGCCTTCTCCGCGAGGGTGTGCCGGCGGCCGATCCACAGCTCGCCGGCGTTGCGGTCGCGGAAGAACTCGTCGGTGTCGCGGGGCGAGCGCGGCCGCATGTAGAGCGTCGCGTCGTGGCCGCCGTCGGTGGGACGCAGGACGAGGACCGCGTCGGGGTCGTGCCCGCCGGTCAGCCACACGTGCTCGGTGCCGGGCCGGAACAGGTGATACGCGTCGTTGGAGCGGACCTTCTCCACGCCGGTCGGGATGATCAGCGTCTCACCGGGGAAGGCCGCGGACAGGTCCGAGCGGCGTTTCGCATGGTCGGGCGCCTCGGGGCGGGGTGTCACGTCGAGCGTCGAGTCGCGCCAGCCGGTGCGCATGAACTCGACGAACCGGTCCGGAAAGTCCGGATCGTGCGACTGGCCACCCGTTGACTCGCCCATCTCCGCCCGTCCTATCGCTGCGAATTCGTGCTCCTCCTGCGACGGTACCGCGTGCGAGACTTTCTCCCGAACGAGCGGAGGACGGATGGCTGGGCTGCTCACCTTCGTCAGCGCCCGCGGGCGGGCGGCGGCGCACCGGGACGCGGTCGCCGACGCCCTCGAACTGCTGCGGCACCGGGGGCCCGACGACAGCAACGTGGTCGTCACCGACGACGTCGTGTTCGGCGCGGCCCGCCTCGCCGTGCGGGACCTCACCGGCGGGCGGCAGCCGATGTCGTTCCCGCCGATGGGCGTGACCCGCGGGCGGTATCTCATCGCGTTCGACGGCGCGGTCTACAACGCCGACGCGCTGCGCGCCGAGCTGGTCGAGGACCGGGGCGCCGATTTCGCCACCGAGTCCGAGGCCGAGGTCATCCTCGCCGCCTACCACCACTGGGGGCCGAGCGCGGTCAGCCGGTTGCGGGGCATGTTCGCGTTCGTGATCTGGGACGGCTCGGCGCGCCGCGCGTTCGGCGCCCGCGACCCGTACGGTGTCAAACCGCTGTACCAGCTGACCACCGACGACGGCGTCTACCTCGCGTCGGAGCGCAAGGCGCTGCTGCCGTTCGTCGCGCAGGAGCGCCGCGCCGAGGTCGACCCGGCCAACCTCCAGCACTACCTGACCATGCAGTACGTGCCGGAGCCGGCCACCATGCACCCCGACATCCGGCGGCTCGGGGCCGGCGAGTCGTTCGTGTACACGCCCGGCGGCCCCCTCGCGAACCGCCGCTACAGCCAGCTGGACCTGCGCCCCACCCCGTCCGGCGACGAGGACGGCCTGGTCCGGCGGATCACCGAGAGCCTCCGCGACAGCGTCCACGCGCACCTCAAGGCCGACGTGCCGGTCGGCGCGTTCCTGTCCAGCGGCATCGACTCGACCGCGATCGTCGCCCTCGCCGCCGAGGTCGACCCGCGCATCCGCACGTACACCGTCGGCTACGACCTCACCCAGTTCTCCGAGATCGAGATCGCCGAGCAGTCGGCCCGGGCGCTGGGCGTGCCGAACACGGCGACGGTCGTCGGCCCGGCCGACCTGATGCGGGCGCTGCCGCGGATCGTCTGGCACCTCGACGACCCGGTGGCGGATCCGGCGCTGGTGCCGCTGTTCCTGCTGGCGGAGCGCACCGCCCGGGACGTGACCGTGGCCCTCGGCGGCGACGGCGCCGACGAGCTCTTCGGCGGCTACCCGATCTACCGGGAGCCGTTGTCGCTGTCGAGCGTCACCCACCTGCCGGACTCCATGCAGCGGGGCCTGCGGGCGGTCTCGCGCGTGATCCCGCAGGGCATGAAGGGCAAGAGCTTCCTGGAGCGGGGCACCACCCCGATCGAGGAGCGCTACTACGGCAACGCGCGGGTCTTCACCGAGGAGGAGAAGGCGGCGCTGCTGCGGCACTACACCGCCGGCATCCGGCACACCGACGTCACCGCACCGGTCTTCAAGGAGGCCAGCGCCCTGGACGACGTCACCACGATGCAGTACATCGACCTGTACACCTGGCTGCGCGGCGACATCCTCGTCAAGGCCGACCGGATGACGATGGCGCACGGCCTGCAACTGCGGACGCCCTTCCTCGACAAGGCGGTGTTCGAGGTCGCCTCGACGCTGCCGAGCGACCTGAAGGTGCCGCCGCGCACGCAGGAGACGAAGGCGGCGCTGCGCCGGGCCCTGGCCGGGATCGTGCCGGAGCCGATCGTCAACCGCAGGAAGCTCGGCTTCCCGGTGCCGATCGGGCCGTGGCTGCGCGCCGAGATGCACGACTGGGCGCACGGCATCCTCGACTCCTCCGGCGCCGGCGACCTGATCGACCTCGACGTCGTGCGGGGGCTGCTCAAGGCGCACCGCAAGAAGGAGGACGACCACGCCCGCAAGATCTGGACGGTCCTGGTCTTCTGCCTGTGGCACGCCGTGTTCGTCACCGGCACGCTCAAACCGGTCGTCCCGGACACCGTACGGCTGGGGTTAGATCCCTGGTGATCTTCACGCCTTCGTCGCCGGGTGCTCAGCGAGGGGCCTAGCGTCGCTAGGCGATGCTGCTCAAGTTCAGGCTTCAGAACCACCGCTCGGTCCGGGACATCCAGGAGCTGACGCTGCTGTCCGGGCCCGACGCCGGCTTCGGCGTGCCCCTCGGCCATGGGGGCACGCTGCGGGTGTCGCCGCTGTGCGGCGTGTTCGGCAGGACCGCCGCCGGCCGGTCGACCGTGCTGCGCGCCCTGGCCACCACCCGGGACCTGGCGGTGTCCGGCAGCGACGTCCAGGCCGCCACGCAGCGCTTCGACCCGTTCCAGCTCGACCCGGCCGCGCGGCTGCTGCCGACCCGGTTCGAGGTCGAGTTCCTCGTCGACGGCGTCCGGTACGTCTACGGCTGCGCCTACAAGCGCGACGAGATCGCCGGGGAGTGGCTGCACGCCACCGACCGCGACCGGCGGCGGGTCTGGTTCGAGCGGGACCGCTCCGGCATCCGCTGCCTGCCGGAGAGCCGCCTGGAGCGGCTCGCCGCCGCCTGCGACCCCGGCGTGACCCTGCTGTCCATGGGCGCCGACGTCGAGCACCCGTGGCTGGCGCCCGTCGCCGCCTGGCTGCACGGCATCCGGACGGTCCGGCTGACGCCCGGCACCCGGCTGTCCGGCGGTCTCGCGCACCTCGCGGACCGCTGGAGCGAGCAGCTGACGCTGCTGGTCAGCCACGCGGACCTCGGCATCGTCGGGGTCGAGCAGGACCTGCTGCGCCTCGTGCACGCCGGCCGGTCCGGGCCCGTGCCGCTCGGCGGGTGGGCGGAGTCCGACGGCACCGTCGCCTGGCTCGACCTCCTCGCGGCCCTGCTGCCGATGCTGGAGCGCGGCGGGGTGCTCCTCGTCGACGACCTCGACGCCGCCGTGCACCCCGACCTGGCCACGGAGGCGCTGCGGCTGCTGCGCGACCGGGACCTCAACCCGGCCAGGGCGCAGCTGGTCTTCACCGCGCGGGCCCCGTTCGGGCCGGGCAGCGACGGCCTGCCGGTCCTGGACCCGGAGCAGATCTGGTACGCCACGAAGGACACCGACGGCGCCACCGTGCTCAGCCGTGCCCCGGCCGCCGGCCAGCTCGGCCCAGGTGACCTCGCGCGCGAACTCTGGCTGGCGCGTCAGCCGAAATGATGTACTGGCGCGATGACGGGACATGCGGTGGTCATCGGTGAGGCGCTGGTCGACCTGCTGGAGTCCGGCGCTCCCATCGTCTACCACCCGGCGATCGGTGGGGCGCCGCTGAACGTCGCCGTCGGCGTCGCCCGCCTCGGCGCGCCGAGCGAGTTCGCCGGGTCCGTCGGCGACGACCCGTGGGCCGGCCGCATCCTCGACTTCCTCGCGGGCAACGGCGTCGGCACGAGCGGCGTGGTGACCGTGCCCGGGGTCGCGACGACCCTGGCGGTGACGACGTTCCGCGGGATCGAGCCGACGTTCCGCTTCTACGGCGACCCGCCGTCCTACGGCCTGCTCGACGCCGGCGACGTCGACACCGGCCTCATCGGCGCGGCGGGCCTGCTGTACTGCGGCTCGATGTGCCTGCTCAGCCCGCCGGTCCTCGCCGCCGCCCGCAAGGCCTGGTCGACCCCCGGGCCGGTGCGCGTCTTCGACCCCAACGTGCGCCCCGTCGTCGGCGTCGACCCGGACGTGGTCGCCGAGTTCGCCGCGACCGCCGACCTGGTCAAGCTCAGCTCCGCCGACGCCGCCGCCCTGTGGGGCGAGTCCCCCGACCGGGCCGCGGCCCGCCTGCTCGCGCTCGGCGCGGGCGCGGTCGTCGTGACGATCGGCGCGGAGGGCGCGCTCGTCGCGCACGACGCCGCCACGGTACGGGTGGCCGCCCCGTCCGTCACGGCGGTCGACGCCACCGGCGCGGGCGACGCGACCATGGCCGGCCTGTCCTGGGGCATCCTCACCCGGGGCCTGCCCGCCGACCTGGCCGGCTGGGAGGCGCTGACCCGGGTCGCGGTGCACGTCGCGGGCCTGGTCTGCGAGTCGCGCGGCGGCGCCGTGTCCATGCCGACCGTCGCCGCCCTGCGCGCCCGTTTCCCCGCACTGGAGCTGTGACCCGGCCGAACCACAGCGTGATCCATGCCGGCGGATGGGCAGGTTCGTACACTGGCCGATGTGACACCTGAGCAGCTGGGTCGGTACGTGCGGGGCAGCCGGATCGCCGCCGCCGCTGTGGCCGTGGCGCTCGTCGGGCTGCGGGTCGGCTACGAGTTCGGGGTCGACGAGGCCGACACGCCGGTGTGGCTGGCGGTCACCCTGCTGCTGGCGCCGGTCGTGCTGCTCAGCGGGGCGTTCGTCGGGTTCGGGATCGCGTTGCGGCCGGTCATGCAGCCGCCGCCCTCGGCGCTTCGCGTGCGGGGCGACGCGTTCGTGGTGCCCGGGTCGCCGGTGTGGCTGGGCCGGGCGACGATGGCGTGGGCGCTGCTCGGCACGCTGTTCCTGGACAGCGACCCCGCCACGCCGCCCGGTCTGAAGATTACGCTGAACGCGGTCGCGGTGCTGCTCATCGGGCTCGCCGCGGTGCCGTTGCTGCGCGGGCCGCGCATCGTGGTGAGCCCGGAGGGGCTGACGATCCGGGCCGGCGGCCGGCGCAGGGTGCGGTGGGACGACCTCGTCCGGGTGCCGCAGCGACCACTGCCGCTGACGGTGCGCAGCCCGAAGCTCGCCCTGAGCATCCGGCGGCCCGGGCGGCACGAACCCGGATGGCTGCTGGTGCCGCTGGAGATGCTCGCCGTCGAGCCGGTGTTCCTCGGATCGGTCGTCGAGCACTACGTGGAGCACCCGGACCGGCGCGCGGCGATCGGGACCGAGGCGGAGTACGCGCGCCTCACCGGCGTCACGTGAGGCTTCCGGTCGTTGGGTATGAGGATCTGGTTCAGGACTAAAGCCCCAGCACTAGGAGAGTGCGCATGACCGACCGACTCCGCCCGCCGTCGCCCTTCGACTCCCTGCCCGCGGTGCCGGCATTCGCGGCGACCAGCGAGGACCTCACCGACGGCGGCACGCTGCCGGACGCGCAGGTCTACGAGCGCGGCAACACCTCACCCCACCTGAGCTGGTCGGGCTTCCCGGCCGGGACGAAGAGCTTCGCGCTGACCTGCTACGACCCGGACGCGCCGACCGGCGGTGGGTTCTGGCACTGGATCGTCTACAACCTGCCGGCGGACGCCACCGAGCTGCCGACGGGCGCCGGCACCGGCGACAAGGACGGCCTGCCCGACGAGGCGATCCACGCCCGCAACGACTACGGCACCCGCGACTTCGGGGGTGCGGCGCCGCCGCCGAAGGACGCCCCGCACCGGTACTTCTTCGCGGTGCACGCCCTGGACGTCGACGCGCTCGACATCGGCGCGGACGCGTCGGCGAACGTGGTGGGCTTCAACGTCACCGCGCACACGATCGCCCGCGCGGTGCTGGTCTCCGAGTTCGGGTTCTGACGGTTGCCACCTGGCCGGGGCTTCCCGCCGCGGCCAGGTGGCAAATCGATGGCAAGGCTCCTGCAAGACCCGTCCCACACAGTGGTGGTGTGGATCCCCTGCTCCTCGTCCGGCGTGTGCCGGCGCACCGTCTCGCCGTGACCCGGCGCATCACCGCCCACTGGGGCGCGCCGGCCGCGTCCGGAGCACGGTCCGGGGTGCAGTGGTGGGAGCTCATCGACCCCGCCGCCGGTGACGAGGACCCGGCCGCCGCCCTCGCCGCGGTCCGGCCGGACGGCTCCACGGTCAGGCTCGTCGGGGTCGCCGCGCCGCCGGGGCGGCACGACCTCGCCGTCCAGGTGCTGCAAGGGCTCGTCGACGCGCTGCGCGCAGGCTCCGCGCACCGCCTCGCGGCGGCGCTGCCCCCGGACGGTCACGACCTCCTGCGGCGGGCGGGTTTCCACCCCGTCCCGGGCGACTGGTGGTCCGTCGACCTCTAGCGGCCCGGAGCCCGCCCGGCGGCCACTCCGGGCGTGGTGAATCATGTTTCACAGCTTGGTACACGCTTGCGGGTTTAACAAGACGGACGTACGGTTTTCTTGGTTGATGACGACCGGGCGTCCCGGTTACGGAAGACTTGCCGTGAGACACCCGCCTGATGACTTAAGGGAGCAACGCCGTGGCGAGCCTCGACACGTTCGGAGCCAAGAGCCAGCTGAGCGTCGGTGACGCCAGCTACGAGATCTTCAAGGTCGACAAGGTCGAGGGCGCCGAACGCCTTCCGTACAGCCTGAAGATCCTCCTCGAAAACCTGCTGCGCACCGAGGACGGCGCCAACATCACCGCCGACCACATCCGTGCGCTCGGCGCGTGGGACGCCACCGCGGAGCCCAGCGTCGAGATCCAGTTCACCCCCGCCCGGGTGCTGATGCAGGACTTCACCGGCGTGCCGTGCGTCGTCGACCTCGCCACCATGCGCGAGGCCGTCGTCGAGCTCGGCGGCGACCCGACCCGGGTCAACCCCCTGGCCCCCGCCGAGCTGGTCATCGACCACTCGGTCATCGCCGACCTCTTCGGCCGCCCCGACGCCTTCGAGCGCAACGTCGAGCTGGAGTACGGGCGCAACAAGGAGCGCTACCAGTTCCTGCGCTGGGGCCAGACGGCGTTCAACGAGTTCAAGGTCGTGCCCCCGGGCACCGGCATCGTGCACCAGGTCAACATCGAATACCTCGCCCCGGTGGTCATGCCGCGCAAGGGCCAGGCCTACCCGGACACGGTCGTCGGCACCGACTCGCACACCACGATGGTCAACGGCCTCGGCGTCGTCGGCTGGGGCGTCGGCGGTATCGAGGCCGAGGCCGCGATGCTCGGCCAGCCCGTGTCGATGCTGATCCCGCGGGTCGTCGGCTTCAAGCTCAGCGGCGAGCTGCCCGAGGGCTGCACCGCCACCGACCTGGTCCTCGTCATCACCGAGAAGCTGCGCAAGCACGGCGTCGTCGGCAAGTTCGTCGAGTTCTACGGCCCCGGCGTCAGCGCCGTCCCCCTGGCCAACCGGGCCACGATCGGCAACATGAGCCCCGAATACGGCTCGACCGTCGCGATCTTCCCCGTCGACGACGAGACCATCAAGTACCTGCGCCTGACCGGCCGGGACGAGGCGCAGGTCGCGCTCGTCGAGGCGTACGCGAAGGAGCAGGGCCTCTGGCACGACCCGGCCGCCGAGCCCGACTACTCGGAGCGTCTCGAGCTGGACCTGTCGACGATCGAGCCCTCCCTCGCCGGCCCGAAGCGCCCGCAGGACCGGGTGCCGCTGAAGAGCGCCAAGCCGCTGTTCCGCGGCGTCCTGGGCGACTACGTCACCCCCTCCGCTTCCGGCGGCATCGAGGGCCCGGCGGACGAGGCGAGCGCGGAGTCCTTCCCCGCGAGCGACCCGCCGGCGAACCACATCCAGTCCAACGGCGACAAGCCGCACGATCTGGTGTCCGCCGCCCGCGGCGCACGGGGCCGGCACTCGCAGCCGGTCAAGGTCGGCGACTTCGAGCTCGACCACGGCGCCGTCGTCATCGCCGCCATCACGTCCTGCACCAACACGTCCAACCCGCAGGTCATGATCGGCGCCGGGCTGCTCGCCCGCAACGCCGTCGAGCGGGGCCTCACCACCAAGCCGTGGGTGAAGACGACGCTCGCGCCCGGCTCGAAGGTCGTCACCGACTACTACGAGCGGGCGGGGCTCACCGCGTACCTGAACAAGCTCGGCTTCAACCTCGTCGGGTACGGCTGCACCACCTGCATCGGCAACTCCGGCCCGCTGCCGGAGGCGGTCAGCGCGGCCGTCAACGAGCACGACCTCAGCGTCGTGTCGGTGCTGTCCGGCAACCGCAACTTCGAGGGCCGCATCAACCCCGACGTGAAGATGAACTACCTCGCGTCGCCGCCGCTCGTCGTCGCGTACGCCCTGGCCGGCACGATGGACCTGGACCTCACCAGCGAGCCGCTCGGCACCGGCTCCGACGGCGAGCCCGTCTACCTGCGCGACATCTGGCCCACGCCGAAGGAGGTCGAGGACACCATCGCCGCGGCCATCGGCAGCGACCTGTACACCTCCCGCTACGCCGACGTGTTCGCCGGTGACGAGCAGTGGCAGTCCCTGCCCACCCCGACCGGCAACACGTTCGAGTGGGATCCTTCCTCGACCTACGTGCGCAAGCCCCCGTACTTCGAGGGGATGGCCACGTCGCCGTCGCCGGTCACCGACATCAGCGGCGCCCGGGTCCTGGCGAAGCTCGGCGACTCGGTCACCACCGACCACATCTCGCCCGCCGGCTCGATCAAGGCCGACTCCCCCGCCGGCAAGTACCTCGCTTCGCACGGCGTGGACCGTAAGGACTTCAACTCGTACGGCTCCAGGCGCGGCAACCACGAGGTGATGATCCGCGGCACCTTCGCGAACATCCGCCTGCGCAACCAGCTCGCCCCCGGCACCGAGGGCGGCGTGACCGTCAACCACCTCACCGGCGAGCAGACCACGATCTACGACGCCTCGGTCGCCTACGCCTCCTCCGCCACGCCGCTGGTCATCCTGGCCGGCAAGGAGTACGGCTCGGGCTCGTCCCGCGACTGGGCCGCCAAGGGCACCGCCCTGCTGGGCGTCCGCACCGTGATCGCGGAGAGCTACGAGCGCATCCACCGCTCCAACCTCATCGGGATGGGCGTGCTGCCGCTGCAGTACCCGCAGGGCCAGAACGCCGAGTCCCTGGGCCTCACCGGCACCGAGACCTTCACGGTCACCGGCGTCGTGCAGCTCAACGACGGCACCACACCCCGCACCGTCACCGTCACCACCGACACCGGCGTCTCCTTCGACGCCGTCGTCCGCATCGACACCCCCGGCGAGGCGGACTACTACCGCCACGGCGGCATCCTCCAGTACGTCCTGCGCAAGATGATCGAGGCGTAATCAGGGGTTTTCCAGACCCGACGGGCCGGTCACCAGCACGGTGACCGGCCCGTCCGCTGCTCAGATGTAACTGCAGGGCGCATTCTTGCCGGGGAACAGAATGGTGCTGGCCGCACAACACTTCGCCCCGCGTAAATATTCACATCGAACAGTGTCACCGGACAGGCCGCGGCCCACCGACCGCCCCGGCAAACCGCGCGATTCCGGCGCCCGGCGTCAGGTCGGGATGGTGTAGCGCTGGACGACGCGGGTTTTCGGGTTCAGGGCAACGACGGTGTTGTCGGTCATCGAGACCTCCTGAATGATGTCGTCCTTCGCGACATCGGCGGCACCGACGATCTTGTTGTCGGCGACGTTGACGATCGCGACCTGCACGGCGGAGGCGGCGTTGCGGAAACAGACGATGGCGACGCGGCCCGCGGCGGTGGCGGCGACGTCGTGCGCGGCGAGGCTCTCGCCGAGGTAGAACTGGTTGTTGCCGTTGCCCGGGTCGATGACCGCACCCTCGCCGATCTCGCCGGACGAGCCGAAGCCGCCGATCAGCTTGCCGCCGACCGCGGCCCACTCACCTTCGCTGGTGATGAGGCTCTTGCCGTCGGCGGGCGGGGTCTTGGTCCATTTCGCCGTGCCGGTGGCGGTGTCGACGGCGACGATGGCGTCCTTCGAGGACGACAGCTCCGCCTGCACGCAGACAAGTTTCTCGCCGCAGGGCCGCACGTCGCCGAGCTTGGTGCCGGCGGTGCCCCGGTATTGCCACTTCTGTTTCATGTCGGACAGGCCGTAGGCAACGATGGCGTTGCCGTCGTTCTCGGGTTTCACGATCGCGAGGTCGTTGTAGACGGTCCACGCCTTGTCGCCCTTGGTGATGGCGCCGGTCGCCTTGACCTTGCCCGAGCTGAGATCGATCGTGCTCGCCTTGCCGTCCCCCTGCAGCTGCACGGCGACTGCGGTGTCGGCTGTGAGCGACTGCCTGTAGGGCACCCGGCTGGCGAATGTCAGCGAGTAGGTGGGCACGATCACGTCGGCGGGCGACTCGGCGGTCGCCCACCGCACCGAGGGGCGCACCGCGCGGTCGCCCAGCGTGTAGACGCCCTTGCCCCCGGGGTGCGACCAGCGGGCCTTGCCGTCGAGCAGGTTGACGCGCTCGAGTGCCGGGGTGTTGAAGCCCCGATACTCGGTGATCGCGTCGGTGCCGATGTACAGGACGTCGAGGCGGTCGATCCAGGGGCCCAGCCACTGCTGGGAACCGGTCGCGATGTCGATCACCGCGCGACTGTTCTTCTTCTCGGCCTGCTTGATGTCCCCCTCGCCGTCGACGATCAGGAGGCCGCCCACGACGGTGAGGTGCACCTCCTTCGGCTCCATCCCGAGCTTGGCGCGGAACTTCTCGCCGCCGGTGGCCTCATAGCCGACCACGTCGGTCGAGCCGACGGTGACCGCGGCCGTGAAGATCATGCCGTTGCCCGCGACCGCGGCGACGGCACCGTCGCTCGGCAGCGTGATCGGGGTGCCGGCCTTGAGGCCCTGGATCTTGGGGTCCTTGACGGTGCCGTCGTCGTTGCCGGAGGTGGTGTCGGGGATGCCGTCCTTCAAGGACTCGAACTGGTTGCCGATCCAGCTGAAGATCTGGGTGCCGCCCCAGAGGCAGCCGCCGATCAACGACAGGACGATGATGAGGGCGATCCACGGGCCGGTGCGGCGGCGGGGGCGGACGATGACCGGCGGGGGCGGGGTGAACGTGGGCTGGCCGGCCGGCGCGAACGGGGCGCCGCCGAAACCGCCGGGTCCGCCCGGGCCGCCAGGACCGCCGAAGCCACCCGGACCGCCCGGGGCACCGGGTGCGCCGATGCCGGCGGGGACGCCGGGGCGGGCCAGGTTGACGGGTGGGGGCTGAGCGCCGGGTCGGGTGAGGTTGACCGGCGGGGGCGGAGCGCCGAACGCCGCAGGGCCGCCGTAACCGGGGCCGCCGGGCATGCCGCCGCGAACTCCGGGGCCGCCGGGGACGGTCTGGTTGGGGATGTAGGCGCCCGGGGAGACCGGGGGTGAGACGTTGTAGGTCTGGGCCAGGCCCGCCGGGGAGCCGTGGGCGGCCGGCGAGATCGGGGACGTGACGCCGCCGCCGGTCGCGGCGAACTGGACCGAGATCGGATAGGGGCCGGGGCCGCCGGAGGAGACCGGGGTGCCGGAGACCGGGTGGGGCGCGGGCGCCTGGCCGCCGTCGAAGAGCTGCTGCGGCGGGGTGGCCACGGCGAGCATGCCGCCATAGGCGACGGGCAGCTCGGGCTGCTCGGGCACGACGGGGGCGACGCCGAAGCGGGCGTGCAGCCGGCTCGCGACGAGCGGGATGCGGGACGAGCCGCCGACGAGGAAGATGCCGGCGAGCTGGCGGACGTCGACGCCGGCGCGCTCCAGGACGCGGCGGGTCTCGTCGACGGCACGGTCGATGAGGGGGCCGGCGACGCGCTCCAGCTCCTCGCGGGTGATGTGCAGTGCCTCTTCGGTGCCGGGGACGTGGATGGGGGCGGACGCGGCGCGGGACAGCATCTCCTTCGCGGCGCGGACCTCATTCCACAGGGCGCGGCGGTCGCGGTGGGCGGCGGTGCTGTCGGGATTGGCCAGGCGCTGCCAGATCTCGGGGTTGCGCAGGTTGATGAGCTGGCCGAGGTGGCCGACGAGGGCCGCGTCGATGTCGATGCCGCCGAGGTCGTCGAGTCCGCCGACGCCGAGGACGCGCAGGCCGCCGCCGCCGGGGCCGGTGGGCTCGCGGCGGACCACGGACACGTCGAGGGTGCCGCCGCCGAAGTCGAAGACGGCGAGGGACTGCAGCGGCGCGACCTGCTGGCCGAGGACGCGCAGGCAGTAGGTCGCGGCGGCGATGGGCTCGTCGACGAGGACGACGGGGCCGAGGTTGGCGGCGCGGGCGGCCTCGAGCAGGACCCCGCGGCGCTGGCCGCCCCAGTCGGCGGGGCAGGTGAGGACGGTGGAGCCGACCGGGTTGACCCCGGCCTGCAGCGACTCGTCGGCGACCCGCTTGAGCAGCGCGGAGAGCATCTCCACGACGGTGACCTCGGAGTCGCCGAGCAGGACGGCGCCCTCGTCGACGCTGCGCTTCGGGAAGGGCTCGAACCGCGACGGCGAGACCTGGGCGAGCCGCTCGGCGTCCCGGCCGACGGACAGCCGGCCGCTCTCGTCGGCGTAGATGCCGGACGCCATGACCGGTGAGCCGTCGAACAGCAGCGCGCGCGGGGCGTCGTCGCCCCGGCGGACGACCGCGACGGTGTGGCAGGTGCCCAGATCGATCGCGAGACGATGGGTCGGCCCCACGTGCTCACCTCCAAAGACCCCGGGATCGTACGGCAGCGGTACGACATTTCCGATCGGCGGTTTGGGGTAGACAGGAAGCCGACATGATGAAGAGCTTCAGTGCGACGCTCGCGGCGCATGGGGGGTGTGGGGTGGGAACCCCCCACGGAACCGCGGGCGTCAGCCCGGGGAGCTAGGAACAGGGGGCTCGATGCGCGCGGTGGTGTTCGAGGAGCACGGCGACCGGGACGTGCTGCAGGTACAGGAGAAACCGGTCCCGGAGCCCGGACCGGGTGAGGTCCTGGTGCTGGTGGAGGCCAGCGGGGTCAATTTCATCGACGTGTACCAGCGCACCGGCACCTACCAGATGCGGCTGCCGAGCGCGCTGGGCAGCGAGGGCGCCGGCACCGTGCTCAGCTACGGCGCCGGGGTCGAGGGCCTCTCCCCCGGCGACCGGGTCGCGTGGACAGGCATCCTGGGCAGCCACGCCGAGCAGGCGGTCGTCCCCGCCGAGCGGCTCGTGCCGGTGCCGGAAGGGATCAGCACGGAGCAGGCCGCCGCCGCGATGCTGCAGGGCCTGACCGCGCACTACCTGACGCACGACTCCTACCCGGTCCGCGCCGGCGACACCGTCCTCGTGCACGCCGCCGCCGGTGGCGTCGGCCGCCTGCTGACCAGGATCGTCACGCACCTCGGCGGCCGGGTCGTCGCCACCGCCGGCACACCCGCGAAGCGGGAGATCGCCCTCGCCGACGGCGCGGTGCGGGCCGTCGCGTACGACCAGGCGCTGCAGGCGGTCAAGGAGGTCAGCGAAGGCGTCGCGGCCGCGTACGACGGCGTCGGCAAGGACACGTTCGACATCAGCCTGGCGGCGCTGCGCCCCCGCGGCGCGATGGTGCTGTTCGGCGCGGCCAGCGGGAAGGTGCCGCCGTTCGACCCGTTGCGCCTGATGGCAGGGTCGTACACGCTGACCCGCCCGACCCTCGGCCACTTCATCGCGAAGCGGCACGAGCTGCTCGAACGCGCCGACACGCTGTTCGGGTGGATGGCCGACGGCGTGGTCACGGTCGACGTCAGCGGGAAATACGGACTCGACGCCGTCCAGGACGCATATGCCGACCTTGAGGGGCGCAGATCGACCGGGAAGCTGCTCGTTATTCCGTGATCGTGATCTCAGGCGCCAGACCTGCGTGAAGACCGGAAAAGGTCCCCGACTAGACCTTGCAGACGACGTGCCCGCGGAGGGCACGGTCCACATGGGCTGAGCCGGGTTCGACACCCGGCACAGACGGAAGCGGCGGAACGACCCTCCCCGCCGCTTTCAACCGCGGCCCGCCCGGCCACAACACCGGGCGGGCCACGCGCTTCTCTAGACCCGCATGCCCGCGTCGTGCAGCAGCTCCACGATCAGCGGCTCCGGGTCGACCGGGAAGCCCTTGCCCGTGAACCACTTCGCCATGGTGGCGACGTCGCGGGCCAGGAACTCCGGGCCCTTCGGATTGATCACCACGTCGACGATCTGCGGCAGGTCGATGATGACCAGCCGCCCTTCGTGGACGAGGGTGTTGTACGGCGAAAGGTCCCCGTGCGCGACGCCGGCGCGGGCGAGCACCCGCAACGCGTCGACCAGCTGCCACCACAGGTCGGTGAGGAGATCGGCGTCCGGCCGGGTCTGTGCCAGCCGGGGCGCGGCCGTGCCGTCGTCGGCGCCGATGAACTGCAGCATGAGCTCGGTGCCGAGCAGCTGCACCGGGTACGGGACGCAGACGCCCAGCTCCCACAGCGAGGCGAGCGCGCCGAACTCGGCGTTGGCCCACTGCCCGGCGATCGCCTCCCGGCCGAAGGCGGTGCGGCCCGCCATCGCCCGGGTGACCCGGGACTCGCGGACCCGGCGGCCCTCGAGATAGCCGGAGTCGCGGTGGAAGAGGCGGTGCTCGGCGGCCCGGTAGCGCTTCGCGGCGAGCAGGACCCGCCGGTCGGTGCCGGGGACGGCGCGCTCCACCAGGTGGACGTCGGCTTCCTTGCCGGTCTTGAGGATGCCGCGGTCGGTGTCCTTGGCGGCGTGTTCGGTGATCACCCAGTCGGGGATCGGGTCAGGTCCGTGCTGCACGCCGGGCGCGCTCCACGAGGACCAGCCGGTCTCCTCCTCCACGACGTCCCAGACGGGATCGGTGGACGGTGAGGAGCGCTTTACGAAGGTCGGGTCGTCGTCGTCGAACTTGCGACGGCGGCGGGCTGACGCACCAGAAGAGTCGTTGTCGCGCAACGCGAGGTCTCCAGAGCTGGAAGGAAAACGGCAGTCGGCATGATCGATCGCGCCGTGACGGCAGCCATGCGAACCAACCCCCTTCCAACTCGAAGTACCGACGCACCTTCTCCCACGGGTCGCGGACGCGCAACCGATTTATCGCGCCGCCATGACCTCGGCGATCGCGGCGATCACGCCGTCGGCGGTGCGGGTCGGCGCGTAGCGGGGCTCGGACCAGCGCCGCCCCCGGTGCAGCCAGACGCTGCGCAGCCCGACCCCGGCCGCGCCGCCGATGTCGGCCTCGGGGCTGTCGCCGATGAGCCAGGCGCCGCCGAGGCGCATCCGCGCCCGCTCCGCCGCGATGGCGAAGATCCGCGGGTTGGGCTTGCGCACGCCGACGTCCTCGGAGATGACCCAGTCGGCGAGGTACCGGTCGAGCCCGGTCTTGCGCAGCTTCTCCTCCTGCTGACGGGTGTCGCCGTTGGTGACGACGACCGGCACCCAGCCGGTGTCCTCGGCGATCGCCAGTGCGCACGCGGTCAGCGGGTCGAGCCGGACCCTGGCCATCAGCTCGCCGCGGATCTCCTCGACCAGGTCGATCGCGGCCTCGCGCATCCCGTACCGCTCGCGGATGGCCTCGGCGACGTCCCAGGTCGAACCCATCCCGTCGGCGTCGACGGACAACAGCCAGTCCAGGTCGTATTCGGGCGCGCCGATGCCGCGCAGGAAGTCGGCCGCCCATGCGCGGAACGCCCCGGCCCTGTCCAGCAGGGTGTCGTCCAGGGAGAGCAACAACAGGGGCACGCGGGCAGGTTACGTGACCGGAATGACATAAAACAGATCCCGATTTTCCGGCGGTCGCCGCGGGACCGTGAAACCGCTCAAACCGGACCGAACCGCACGCCGTACACCGGAGGATGTGCCAAACCGTATGTACGGCTTGCATAATCAGTCCCGTGCCCAGGGTGAGCCAGAACCAGCTCGACGCACGCCGGAAGGAGATCCTCACCGGCGCGCGGACCTGCTTCGCTCGCCACGGCTACGAAGGGGCGACGGTCCGGCGGCTCGAAGAGGAGATCGGCCTGTCCCGCGGCGCGATCTTCCACCACTTCCGGGACAAGGACTCGCTCTTCCTCGCCGTCGCCGAGGACGACGCCGCGACCATGGTAGCCACGGTCGCCGAGCACGGCCTCGTCCAGGTCATGCGGGACCTCCTGGAGCGGGCCGGCACCGAGGACGTCGCCGGCTGGCTCGGCAGCCAGCTGGAGGTCTCACGGCGGTTGCGCACCGACCCCGAGTTCGCGAAGCGGTGGGCGGCCCGCTCCGAGGCCGTCGCCGAGGCGACCCGCGAGCGGCTCCAGCGCCAGCGGGAGGCGGGCGTGCTGCGCGCCGACGTCCCGATCGGGATCCTCGCCCAGTTCCTCGAGCTCGCCTACGACGGCCTGGTCCTGCACCTCGCGACCGGCCGGCCCGTCCAGGACCTCGAGGCCGTCCTCAACCTGGTGGAAGCCGCCGTCCGAAGGTCCTGATGATCTGGGTCACAAGGTTGCTCAAGTGTCCTTACGGTGACAGGCGCTTCTGGACAGCCGCATCCACACTGACCCCATGAGGACATCGATCGTGGCGGGACCCGGGGACACCTGGGGCATCGCCGGACCGGACTTCCTGTGGCTGTACGCCGGCCTCGCCGGCCTCGCGATCGTCACCGCGTTCGTGTGGCGCCGCACGTACCTGCGCGGGCCGTCCCTGCGCAAGGCGAAGGACCTGACCCCGACCCAGGCCGCGCTGCTCAACGGCGACCGGCGGCTGGCCGTCTACAGCTCCCTCGCCGCCCTGCGCGCCGGCGGCGCCGTCAGCTCCGACCAGCGCGGCACGCTCAAGCAGAGCGGCGGCCTGCCCGCGGGCGCCGGCGAGCTCGACCGAGCCGTGCTCGACACCGCCCGCCGGACGCTCAAGGTCAAGAACGTGCTGAAGGACCGCGGCGTCGTCGACGTGCTGGAGCGCACCGAGGAGCAGCTGACCCTGGCCGGCTGGCTGCTCGACGCGGACCGCCGGCGCGGCGTGAAGATGGCCGCGATCATCGTCTTCGCCGCCGTCGCCATCGGCGTCGCCCGCCTCGTGGCGGGCATCATGAACGGCAGGCCGGTCGGATTCCTGGTGCTGATGGTCATCCCGGTCGTCATCATCGCGTTCCTGTTCCTGCGGGTGCCCCGGGTCAGCAGCAACGGGCGGCGGCTGCTGACCCGCATGCGGATGGCGACCCAGCACCTCTCGCCGCGCCAGTCACCGTCCTGGTCCACGTACGGCCCGGAGGCCGCGGCGCTCAGCATCGGGCTCTTCGGCGCGGCCGCGTTCTTCGCCGCCGACCCGGCGTTCGCCGCCGAGGCCGAGCTGCAGCGGCACGTCGCCACCAGCGGCGGCGGCTTCTCCGACGGCGGCAGCAGCAGCTGGAGCGGCGGCTCCGACTCCGGCTCGTCGTCCAGCAGCTGCTCGTCGGGCAGCTCCTGCGGCGGCGGATCCAGCTGCGGAGGCGGCGGCGGAGGGTGCGGAGGATGACCGGACCGGAGCGCGGCGGCATCAGCGGTCCGGCGGTCGGCATCGGCTGGCGGCCCGAGATCGTCGGCTACGTCGCCGGGCTGCCGGGGCTGCGCTTCACCGAGGTCGTCGCGGAGTCGGTACACCTGACGCATCCGCCGCAGATGCTCCTCGACCTGGTCGAGCGGGGCGTGCGGGTCGTGCCGCACGGCGTGAAGCTGTCCCTCGGCGGGGCCGACCCCGTCGACGACGACCGCGCCGCGCACCTCTTCCGATGCGCCGAGCTGCTGCGGTCGCCGCTGGTCAGCGAGCACCTCGCGTTCGTGCGCGCGGGTGGCGTCGAGGCGGGGCACCTGCTGCCGGTGCCCCGCACCCGGGAGGCGGTCGACGCGGTCGTCGCCAACGTCCGGCGCACCCAGGCCGCCCTCGGCGGCGTCACCCTCGCCCTGGAGCCGATCGCCGCGCTGTTCGACTGGCCCGACCCCGAGCTCACGGAGGCGCAGTTCCTCACCGAGATCCTCGACCGGACCGGCTGCTCGCTCCTGCTCGACGTCGCGAACGTCTACGCCAACGCCCGCAACCGCGGCCTCCGCGACGGCGACCTGCTCGACGGGCTGCCCCTGGAGCGGATCGCATACGTGCACGTCGCCGGCGGCGCCGAACACGACGGCTTCTACCACGACACGCACACCGACGCGACGCCGCCGGAGGTCTTCGACCTGGTCAAGGAGCTGTGCGCGCGGGCCCGGCCGCCGGCGCTGATGCTCGAACGCGACGGTCACTACCCGCCCGCCGCCGAGCTCACCCGCGAGCTCGACGCCCTCTGCGCCGCCGCGGGCGTTTCCCGGATCACGGCATGAGCACCGGGCGTTCGCTCGCCGACCAGCAGCGGGCGCTGGTGGAGGCGCTCGTCGCCGGTGGTGACGTCCCTCCTGGTTTCGCCGCGGCAGGTGTACGGGCGACGCGCATCGCGCTGCGCCGCAAACGGGCCGGCGAGGTGGCCCGGACGTGGCCGTTCCTGGCCGCTTCGTTCGGGGACTCCTGGACCGCCACGTTCGCCGCCTGGGCCGACGGGCGCCCCCCGCAGGGTTCGCTGCGGGACGGCTGGGACTTCGCCCGGTCCGCCGGGGACACGCTGCCGCCCCTGGCGCGCGAGGAGCTCGCCGGCCGCGAGGCCGCCTTCACCTACGACGGCCACCGCGCCCCCGTCCCCCGCGGCCGGGTCGCCGCCTGGCTCAGACGCCTCGGGTCCCGCACCGGCTGACCGGGCTGCTGCCCGGACGCTCCGGGTGACCGGGCGGCACGCCTAGGATTCCGGGCGTGGACCTCGGGCTGCGTGACCGTGTCCACGTCCTGACCGGCGCGTCGCGCGGGCTCTGCCGCGCCACCGCGGAGGCGCTCGTCCGCGACGGTGCCAAGGTCGTCGTCTCGGGCAGGACCGCCGAGACCGTCGCCGCCGCCGTCGACACGCTCGGCACCGAGCACGCCGCGGGTGTCACCGGCGACGGCGGGATCATCAGCGCGTTCTGAAATTTTTGTATCAGGGTCGTCCCGTACACCCTCCAGTCAAGTGAGACGGCGCTGTCATCAGTCGGGCGGCGCCCACACGGGGATGGAGAGCCACCATGCAGTTACGCTGCCGGCGGATGACGGGGGACGCGCCTGCCGACCTCGGCGACGACAACGGCACCCCACCGTCGACGCCCTGGCTGCCCTCCACCGCGGTCCTGCGCCGGCACGGCGCCCGGGTCCTGGAGCCCGGGGACGGCGCCTCCGCGCCGACCGTCTACCGCGCCGGCGTCCTGCTGTCGACGTCACCACCCGACGAGCCACCGGACGCCCTCTCGGACAGTCTGGAGCGCTGCAACCGGACCCTCGCCGGGACCGGCATGCGCCTCGCCGCCTCGCCCCCCGGCCCGGCCGGTCCCGGCGGCCACGACCCGGGCGGGCGCGGGCCCGACGGGCCGGTCCGGGAGCGGGCCGTGCGCCGGCGGGTGCGGGCCGTCCAGCTCGTCGCGGCGCAAGGGGCCGACCCCGAGGCCGTCGACGCATGGGCCGCCCTGAAGGCGCTCCGGGCCAGTGGCCACGGGGGCCATCTGTCCCTGGACCACCTGCTCTTCGGCGCGTCCATCGGCGGCGTACCGATGACCGAAGGCTCCCCCATGACCGAAGGCTCGCCGATGACGGAGGGGTCGCCGATGACGGAGGGGTCGCCGATGACGGAGGGGTCGCCCATGACCGAGGGCTCCCCGATGACGGAGGGGTCCCCGATGACCGAGGGCAGCGCCTGGCGCTTCGCCGGGGAGGCCGGCCGCCGGCCGGTCGACCTGGTCCTCGCGCCGCCCCGCCGGCGCACCACCGCCGAGCTCGGCGACCGGCGGCCCGTCGTCGCGATCCTCGACACCGGCATCGCCCCGCACGAGTGGCTCGACGTCCCCGCGGCCGGGTCGGCGCTGCCCGAGGACGGGTTCACCGCCGTCGACACCGAGCTGCAGGCCATGATCCTGGCCGCGCAGGAGCAGCTCATCGCCGCCGGTCACCCGCTGCAGCGGCTCCGCGACGCATGGGAGCGGCAGATCCGGACCGGCTCCGTCGCCGGCGAGCTCGGCACCCACACCGGGCACGGCACGTTCATCGGCGGGCTCGTCCGCCAGGTCGCCCCCGACGCGACCGTCCTGCAGATCCGGGTCATGCACAGCGACGGCGTCGTCTACGAGAGCGACCTGCTCATCGCCCTGGACCGGCTCGCGGACCAGGTCGAAGCGGCACAGGCGGGCAACGGCGGCCAGCTGGTCGACGTCGTCTGCCTCTCACTGGGGTACTACCTGGAGAGCGCGGCCGACAGTTCGTACACCATCCGCATCCAGGAACACGTGGACCGGCTCCTGGCCGCCGGGGTGGTCGTGGTCGCCGCCGCCGGGAACCACGCGACGTCCCGCGAGTTCTACCCCGCCGCTCTGACCTGCGACGGGGACCTGCCGGTGATGAGCGTCGGCGCCTTCCAGCCCAACGACGCGAAGGCCATGTTCAGCAACGACGGGCCCTGGGTCCGCTACTGGGCACCCGGTTCGGCGCTGGTCAGCACGCACCCGAAGATCCAGGGCAGCCGGGGCGCCGCCTACGCCACCCCGGCGGGCAACGCGGGAGGCCGCCCGGCCCGCCGCGAGACCCTCGACGCCGACGACTACACCCGCGGCTTCGCCTCGTGGAGCGGCAGCTCGTTCGCCGCCGGGCTCGGCGCCGCCGAGGTCGCCGCGCTGCTGCTCGCCAACGCCGCCGACGACCCGCAGCTGCGCCTCGACCGGATCGACGCGAAGTCCACCACGCAACGGGCGCTCCGGGCCCTCGACGGATTTCCGGGATAGGCCGGCGATGGACTCCTCAGCTCAGGACCTCCCCGGCGACGTCCCTGACGGCGCCGCTCAGGACCGTGCCGACGACGCGCTGCTGGCCGACCTGCGCCGCGTCGCCGGCCGGGTCGACCCCGTCCCGGCCGACCTGCTCTTCTCCCTCAGCGTCACCGGCTTCGGCATCGAGATCTGCCGGTACGTCCCGGAGCCTCCCGCCGGTGCCCTGGCCGGAGTCCGCGGCGACGAGGAGACGACCCGCGCCACGTTCGAGTCCGCCAGCCTCACGATCATGGTCGAGTGGACCGCCGGCACCAACGGCACCGTCCGCCTCGACGGCTGGCTCGCCCCGCCCTCGCCCTGCCGCATCGAGCTGCGCACCGTCGACGGCCCGCAGACGATGGACACCGACGAGGGCGGCCGCTTCGCCGCCCAGCGCGTCACCCGCGGCGAGGTGCAGATCCGCGTCCATCCCACGACCGACCAAGAAGCCGATGGCGCCCGGACGGTGGTGACGCCATCGTTCGTCGTATAGCCGAGAAACCACCCATTCCGGTCGCCCCGCGCGAACCCGCGCGGGCCGCACGCGTGTCCGCGACCGATCCGGCGCGGCTGGCGGCGCGGGTGGTGCGCCTGCATCGCTCCGCGGTGCGGGCCGGGGCCGCCGGGCACCCCGCGACCGCGGCGCGGCACGCCACCGACGCGCTGCGGCTGCTCGGCTGGCCGGGCGCCGAGCCGTCCACGCCCGGCCTCGCCGCCCGGCTCCTGCTGACGCTCGCGCACGCCGAGGCCGAGCAGGGCCGCACCGAGCTCGGAATCGAGCTTCTCGACCGGGCCGAGACCCTCGCCGACCTGACCGACGTCGGCACCGTCCTGCAGCAGCGCGGCCTGCTCCTGCTCCGCGTCGGCGAGATCGACGCCGCCCTGAAGCTGCTCGACGCCGCCGTGCCCGTCCTGCAGGAGCACGGCGAGCCGGCCGTCCTCGCCCGCACCCTGCTCAACCGCGGCGTCGTGCACCTCACCGCCGGGCGGGTCCGGCTCGCCCGTGCCGACCTGCGCCTGTGCCGGGACCTGGCCGGCACCCACGGCCTCGACCTGCTCGCCGCGAAGGTCGAGCACAACCTCGGCTACTGCGCCCTCGCCGGCGGCGACGTACCCACGGCACTGCAGACGTTCGACACGGCCGCCGACTCCCTGCGCCGCCTCGGCGCCGACGGGTTCCTCGCCATCTCGATGCTCGACCGGAGCCGCGCCCTGCTCGGCGCCGGCCTCGACACCACCGCCGCCGAGGAGCTCGACCAGGCCATCGAGCTGCTCAAACGCCACCGCCTCAGCCAGGACCTCGGCGAGGCCGAGCTCGCCCGCGCCCAGGCCGCCCTCGGCAGCGGCGACCTGACGGCCGCGGCCCTGTGGAGCGCCCGCGCCAGGGCCCGCTTCACCCGCCGGCGCAACCGAGCCTGGGCCGCCCTCGCCGCGCTGCTCCAGGTCCGCGTCGACCTGGCCACCGCCACCCGCGTCGACCCCACCACCGTCCGCGACGACCGCGCCGCCGCCGCGACCGCTCATGTCGGACCCACCGCTTCCCGTGGGCCGGCCGTGGCCGCCCACACCGATGCCGCCCGCCCCACCGCCGCACGCGACGACCCCGCCGCGCCCGGCCGCCTTGATGGCGGTGCGATCGCTCGTGTCGGGGGCGGGGCCGGTCGGGGCGGACCGGCCGATGGCGGCGGCGGTGGCGCGGCCGGGGGCGGGGGGCGGGCTTTGGTGGTACACCCGCCGCGAAAGGAACAACGTCGGAGGCTGCTGGGCGTCGAGCGGCGCGCGGCGCGGCTGGCGGGGGCGTTGCGGGACCTCGGGTTGCGGCACGATGCGGGCAGTGCCGAGCTGCTCGCGGTGCGGGCCAGGGTCGCGGCCGGTGACAGCCCGTCGGGCGAGCAGCGGGCTCCGGCGCGACGGCCGCCGCGTGCCGACGTCCCGCTCGATCTGCGGCTGCTGCACCGGCTCACCCGCGCCGAGCTGCATCGGGCCGACGGGCGGCTCCGGGCCGCGCTCGACGAGCTGCGCAAAGGACTCGCGACGTTGCAGGAGCACCGGCGGCGGTTCGGGAGTCTCGAGCTGCAGAGCAGCGTGGCGTCGCTGGGTGCGGACCTCGGCGCGTGCGGGCTGGACATCTCCTGGTCGCTCGGGCCGCCGAGCCTCGTCTTCAACTGGTCGGAACGCTCCCGGGCGCAGTCGTTCCGGATCCGGTCCGTCCTGCCGCCGCAGGACCCGCAGATCGCGGAGGCGCTCGCGGAGCTGCGGCAGCTGCGGCGGGCGGTCCGGCTCGCCGAGCTCGAAGGCCGGGCCGAGCCGCTGCTGCGGGCCCGGTGCGGCGAGCTCGAGCAGACCATCCGCCGGCAGGGCTGGTGGGCCGGCGACACCGAGGAGGGCCACGGCGCCGCCACCGACGCCGAGGTGACCGCCGAGCTCGCCCGCGCCGGCCGTTGCATGGTCAGCTACCTCATCCGCCGCGACCGGCTGCACGCGCTCGTCCTCGCCGGTGGGGTGATCACGTCGGTGGAGCTCGGCGCGTACGCCCCGGTGGCCGAGGCCGTCCGCCGGCTCCTCAGCGACCTCGACACCGCCGCCGACCGGCGCCTGCCACCGAAACTCGCGGCGGTGGTGCGGGCCAGCGCCGACCGGCAGGCCGCCACCCTCGATCGTGCTTTGATCGCTCCGGTACTGGCAGCGCTCGGCACCCGCGACGTCGTCCTCGTGCCGACGAGACAGCTCGCCGTGCTGCCGTGGGGGCTCCTGCCCAGCCTGCGGGGCCGGCCCGTGACGGTGGCGCCGTCCGCCTCGGTGTGGCTCGCCGCCCGCGCGGCGTGCTCCACGGGGTCTGCCGCGACGGGCGCGCCGCTCCTCGTGGCCGGCCCCGATCTCGTGCACGCCGACGCCGAGATCGACGCGATCGCCGCCCTCTACCCCGGCGGCCGGGTCCTGCGCGGCGCCGCCGCCACCGCCACCACCGTCCTGGCCGGGATGGACGGCGCGCCGGTCGTCCACGTCGCCGCGCACGGCCACCACGACACGCAGAACGTCCTGTTCTCCAGGCTGGAGCTCGGCGACGGGCCGCTGCTGGCGTACGAGCTGCAGCGCCTCGGCACCGCTCCCGGCCAGGTCGTCCTGTCCGCGTGCGACGTCGGCCGGGCGGTCGTCCGCGCCGGCGACGAGCTCGCCGGCTTCACCGCGGCGCTGCTGCACGCCGGGACCGCCAACGTCGTGGCCAGCGTCGCCCGCATCCCCGACGAGCTGGGCCCCGCGGTCATGGCGCACTACCACCGCGCCGTGGCGCTCGGGGTGTCCCCGGCCCGCGCCCTGGCCGACCTGCCGGAGGCGACGCCGTTCGTCTGCTTCGGCGCCGGCTGAACCTTTCCAGCGCTCCGTGACGCCTTCACTACAGAAGGCTTCATCGATTCACGGGGGTACATCATGAAACTCGCGCTCTGCGTCGGCATCAACGACTACCCGGGCGTCTCGAACGACCTCTACGGCTGCCGCAACGACGCCGCGGACTGGACGGCGGCGCTCGCCGCCCGCGGTTTCGAGGTCCGCACGCTGCTCGACAGCGCCGCCTCGGGTCTTGCGATCCGCACCGGCATCACCGACCTGCTCGGCCGCGCCTCGGCCGGCGACGCGGTGGTCATCACGTACTCGGGGCACGGCACCTGGGTCCCCGACCTCGACGGCGACGAACCCGACCACCGCGACGAGGCGATCTGCCCGCACGACATCGCCGCCAACGGGCCGCTGCTCGACGACGAGCTCTTCACGCTGTTCGCCACCGCCGCGCCGGGCGTCCGCACCGTGCTCATCTCCGACTCGTGCCACTCCGGGACCCTGACCCGGCTGAGCCGCCCGCTGGGCGACAGCCGCTGCTCGAGCCGCTTCCTGGCGCCGTCGTCGTTCCTGCCCGCCGGGTCGCTCGGCGGCGGAGCTCGTTTCCGTGGGGCGCGGCCCCGCTCGGCCGCGCTGCTGCTGGCCGCGTGCCGGGACACCGAGTACTCGTACGACGCCACGTTCGCGGGCCGCCCCAACGGCGCGTTCACGTATGTGGCGCTGGCCGCCCTCGCCGACCTGCCGACCGGCGCCACGTACCGGGACTGGCTCAGGGCCATCAGGGCGCAGCTGCCGAGCCAGAACTACCCGCAGACCCCCGCCCTGCAGGCAAGCGCCGCACAGCACGCCTGGCCGGTGCTCGCCTGACCTTTCCCGTTCCACAAAGCAGTGACGTACAACACATTTCCAAATACCATTCCGTCCGCTTGCCACCCTTGAGCGCGCATTGACCAATGTCGACGTACGGCGGGGCCGGGCGGTGGTTGTCGCGCAGTTGTCCGGATGGGCGGCGCGGTGCTTTTGTCGGCCAATCGCGCCGAACGTCCGGACACGCCGCACCCGCACTACTTCCCGCTCCCCGGCCACGGAGCCCCCCAACGGCTTGGCCGTCCCGGGTCCGGCTCCGCGATGCGCCCGGGTAGAGGTCGGCCCCGGGCCGGCTCTTCGGCGGTGTTGACAGCACGCCTGGCTCGAGCGAGCCCGACGCCGAGGCGCCAGATGACCACGGCCCGCCCGGAACACGGAGAAAACGGAACTTCGCACGGGTGGCGACATGGGTCGGCGACCTCGCGGAACCGCCCGGCGAGGACCGCGACAATGCGGGCGTACCGGACACGAACCGCATCGACGTCGAGCCGGTGGCGTCGAGGCCGAACACGCGGCGGGCAGGGCAGCGTCCACGGCGGCCGGGGCTTGAGCACGGGTCGCGCGAAGCCGCCGGGCGGTCGTGTCCACGTCGGTGGTGTACGAGCGGCGCCGTCCCCACCGCCACACGACGCCCCGGATTCGTCATGCGGTCGAACCAGCCGGCCCGAAGATCACCGTCCGAACCGTGGTACTCCCCGGTCCAGTCATCGACACTGACCCATTTCCCATGATCCGGAAGACTTTGTGTCGCTATAGCAGCACAAAGTATTCCGGATCATCCAGAACCCCACCGAACCATTGCAGACCACGCAAGCGCACGTTCGCCCGGCTGAGAGGGTTCGCGTGCGGCCCACCCGCCGCCGGGCGGCGCGGCGACCGTGACCACCGCGCCCGAACTGGCGTCCCCGCCGTCCCCGCATCGCCGCCGAGGCACCCGTCGTCCAGCGCACCACCACCCACGACTCCAGCAGGCGCGGCCAGACCGGAGCCCCTGTCCTCACTGATCGCCCACCAGAGACGCAGGGCGACGACGACCTCGAGACCGACGGGCCGCACGGCCGTCGTGGTGCCACTCGTACACCGCCGAGGCGGACGTGACCGAGCCGACGGCAGGCGCAGACCGACCGCGCCGAGCGGGGCAGCGGCAAAGGCCACGGCACACCGCCCGAACCGAAGGCGGGCAAAGGAAGACCACGCGGCCGGCAACGGCGTCAGCCACGACGGGGACTACGGTCGGGGCAAGCCCGCGACCAGCAACAAGGCGAGCCAGCAGCCGACCGGAGGCGGAGCCAGGTCGTGGGGGAAGCACACGAACCACACGGTCGGCCCGGCGAAACCAACGACGGGCACAGACCGGCCACGCCGGAACAGGGCAGCGGCAAAGGGCCGCGGCACGCCTGACGGAGCCCTAGGTGGGCGGCAAGCAGCAGCACACGGCCGAGGGGGACGGCGTCAGCCATGACGGGCCAGGGCGGAGCACGCGATCCGTCACAGGGTATTCACAGGGTATTCGGTGCGGAGACCGAGTCCCCGGCGGGTCGGTGGCGGGTCGGCGGGGTTACGGGATCGGGGTCGGCACGGGATCGGGGGGTGGGGTGTCGGCGAGGGCGAACTGGGTCCTGTACAGCTCCGCATACAGCCCGCCGGACGTGATCAGGGTGTCGTGGGTGCCTTGCTCGACGAGGCGGCCGGCATCGAGGACGAGGATCTGGTCGGCGGCGCGGATGGTGGAGAGGCGGTGGGCGATGACGAGGGCGGTGCGGCCGACGAGGGCCTCGGCGAGGGCGCGCTGGACGGCGGCTTCGGACTCGGAGTCGAGGTGGGCGGTGGCCTCGTCGAGGATGACGATGGAGGGGGCGCGGAGCAGGAGGCGGGCGATGGCGATGCGTTGCTTCTCGCCGCCGGAGAAGCGGTAGCCACGCTCGCCGACGACGGTCTCGAGGCCGTCGGGGAGGGACTCGACGAGGGGGGCGACCTGGGCGCGGCGCAGGGCGGTCCAGAGCTCGGCGTCGGTGGCGCCGGGCTTCGCGTAGCGCAGGTTTTCGGCGATGGTCTCGTGGAAGAGGTGGGAGTCCTGGGTGACGACGCCGATGGTGTCGCGCAGGGACTGCAGGGTGGCGTCGCGGACGTCGACGTCGCCGACGAGGACGGTGCCGCCGGTGGTGTCGTAGACGCGCGGGACGAGCATGGCGGTGGTGGACTTGCCGGCGCCCGAGGGGCCGACGAGGGCGACCATCCGGCCCGGCTCGACGGTGAACGAGATGCCCTTGAGGACCTCGTCGGTGACGGTGCGGTCCAGCGACGTGACGTCCTCCAGGGACGCGAGGGAGACCTCGGCGGCGCTCGGATAGCGGAAGCGGACGTCGCGGAACTCGACCTTCGCGGCGCCGGGTGGCAGGGGGCGGGCGTCGGGGCGCTCGGCGATGCCGGGGGCGAGGTCGAGGACCTCGAAGACGCGCTCGAAGGAGACGAGGGCGCTCATCACGTCGACCCGGACGTTGGACAGCGCGGTCAGCGGACCATAGAGCCGGGTGAGCAGCAGCGCGAGGGTCACGACAGTGCCGGCGGTGATGCGGCCGTGGACGGCGAACCAGCCGCCGAGCCCGTAGGTCAGCGCCTGGGCGAGGGACGCGACGAGCAGCATGCTGACGAAGAACACGCGGCTGTACATCGCGGACTGGATGCCGATGTCGCGGACCCGGCCGGCCCGGTCGGCGAAGCGGGCCGCCTCGGTCTCCGGGCGGCCGAACAGCTTGACGAGCAGGGCGCCGGCGACGCCGAAGCGCTCGGTCATCGTGGCATTCATGGTGGCGTCGAGCTGATACCCCTCGCGGGTGATCGCGGCGAGCCGCCGGCCGACGCGGCGGGCCGGGAGGATGAAGACCGGCAGCATGGCCAGCGACAGCAGGGTCACCTGCCAGGACAGGGTGAGCATCACGGCGGCGGTGAGGACGAGCTGGATGACGTTGCTGACGACGCCGGACAGGGTCGAGGTGAACGCCCGCTGGGCGCCCTGGACGTCGTTGTTGAGTCGGCTGACCAGCGCGCCGGTCTGCGTGCGGGTGAAGAACTGCAGCGGCATGTGCTGCACGTGACCGTAGACCTGGGTGCGCAGCGACAGGATGATGCCCTCGCCGATGCGGGCGGAATACCACCGCTGGACCAGCGACAGCAGCGCGTCGACGACGGCGAGCGCGCCGATGAGCAGCGCGACCCGCACGACGGCCGTGCCGGCGTCGGGGCCGCCGGCATTGATCTTGTTGATGACGTCGCCGGCGAAATATGGCGTGGCGACGCCGATGGCCGCGCCGAGCACGACGGTGACCAGGAAGACGCTGATGTCACCGCGATAGGGCCGGGCGAAGGCGAGGATCCGCTTGCCCGTGCCGCGGGCCAGGCGTTTGCCGGCCAGCTCGTCGGCCTTGCGCAGGGAGCGCAGCGTTTCCCAGCCCGCCATGCCGCTCGGCGTCATCGAAGAACCCCCCGGTCGGAAACCTGAAGCCCAAGCATGCCCGGGGGGTACGACAAATTATTCGCCCAGGCCCGCCAGATCCTGGATCCGGCGCACCTGCGCGGCCCGCTCGACGGCCTCCTGCTCGGCGAAGGTGTGTCCACCGGCCGCCGCGATCAGGGCCTTGATCTCCACGACCGCGTCCCTGGAGCCGGCGAGCACCGCGGCCGTCAGGTCCGACACCGCGTCGGACAGCGTCGCGGCCGGCACCACCACGTTGGCGAGGCCGATCTGCGACGCCTCCGAGGCGAGGACGCGCCGGCCGGTGACGCACAGCTCCAGGGCCCGCGCGTAACCGACCAGCTCGACGAGCCGCTTCGTGCCGCCGAGGTCCGGGACGAGCCCGAGCGAGACCTCGGCCATGCAGAACTTGACGTCCTCGGCCGCGACCCGGAAGTCGCAGGCGAGGGCGAGCTGGAAGCCGGCACCGATGGCGTGGCCGTGGACCGCCGCGATCGAGATGAGTGACGGCTGTCGCAGCCAGGCGAACGCCTCCTGGTATTGCGCGATCTGCGCTTCGGAGACGCCGCCGAGGATCGACGCGGCGACCGAGGTGTCGAGCCCGGCTGAGAAGGCCCGCCCTGAGCCGCGCACGACGACCACCCGCACGTCGCCCGGCAGTGACCGGCCGAACGTCCGGAGGTCGGCCCACAACGCGGGGGTCTGCGCATTGAGGACCTCGGGCCGGTCCAACGTCACCGTCGCGACCGGCCCTTCGACGTCGAAACGCACTTCTCCCGACGTGGGAGCGGCGTTCACGCCTTCTTGCGGCGCCGGGCACCGCCACGCTGACGAAGCTGAACGCCAGATTCGGTCAGCACCCGGTGCACGAATCCATAGGAACGACCGGTGGAAGCGGCGAGCGCGCGGATACTCTCACCGTTGGTGTACCGCTTCACGAGGTCCTTCGCCAGTGTCTGCCTTTCGGCGCCGACGATCCGGCGACCCTTCTCGGTGCTGGTGGTGGCGGTGGCTGCCATGCTGATCCCTCACGTCCCAGACAGAGCGGTTGGTGCGGTCCCACCTATTAGACCGCCTCGAACGATCATGCGCTAGATATCGACGGCACGCCAACCGACACGCACAGCATTGTCGCCTACCCGATACCGTGATGCGCCGTGATGAGCGAACCCCCCACCGACCGGCCGTGGACTGCGCATCGTGAGCGTCGCGATGCGCTCCGTTGGGTTGTCCTCGCCCTGCTCGGGCTCGCGATCGCCGCGCTCGCGGTGCAGCTCGACGCGCGTCTCGGCACCGCGAGCGCCCCCTTCCTCGGCAGGTACAAGATCAGGGTCGGACCGGGCAGCGTGCTGGCGCCACTGGTGGCCGCGGCAGTACTGTGGTCTGCGTCACACGAGCCCCGGAGGCCGCGATCCTGGCGAAAAATTCAGCTATTCGGGTACACCGCCGGCCTGACGTGGGCTATCGCTTTGGCGCTTGTCGATGGCTGGTCGGGTCTTACGAAAGCTCTGGGTTCACCGGAGGAATATCTGGGCGACGTTAGGCGGGTCGGTGCCGATCCCCTCGCATACCTCAGACATTTCACGGCCGACGCGGCGACCCACTCGGTCGCCTCCCGGGGGCATCCGCCGGGCCCTGTCCTGTTTTTGTGGCTGGCCGACCAAATCGGTGTCGACAACCACGTCGTCCTCGGATTCCTGATCACCGCTCTATCGGCGCTGACGATTCCGTTGGTGTTGTCGGCGGTACGCGACTCGGTCGGCGAGGCGGCCGCACGGCGGTACCTGCCGGTGCTCGTCCTCGCCCCGTACGCGATCTGGGTGGCCGTGAGCCTCGACGGCCTGGTGGCGACCCTCGGCGCGGCCGCGATCGTGGCCGGCCTGCGGGCAAGTCGCACCGAGGTCCGGAAAAGGGCGGCA
Source organism: Dactylosporangium sp. NPDC005555 (assembly GCF_040605635.1). Classification (NCBI taxonomy): domain Bacteria; kingdom Bacillati; phylum Actinomycetota; class Actinomycetes; order Micromonosporales; family Micromonosporaceae; genus Dactylosporangium; species Dactylosporangium sp. NPDC005555. The sequence continues at coordinate 54,268 of NZ_JBEXDG010000037.1, read as the reverse complement.
TGGGCGCTGGCGGCCGGCCTGCTCATCGGCATCGCCGCCCTGTTCTCGTACTCCGCGCCGTGGCTGGGCCTGTCGATCGTGTTCATCTACTTCGCCAGGCGGCGGGCGTTCCTCAACGTCGTGACGGGCGTCGGCGCGCTCGCGCCCGTGCTCGGGGCGCAGCTGCTCGGCTTCGGATGGGCCGACGGCCTGGTCGCCGCGGAGACCGACTACGCGAGCCGGGTCGCGCCCTACCGGTCGGTGCTGTGGTGGAGCGCGATCAGCGTCGTCGTGCTGCTCCTGGCGACCGGCCCGGCGATCGTCGCCAGCGCCCGCAAACTGCGCAACACGGCCGCCTGGCCGTTCCTGGTGGGCGCGGGGGCGGCCGTGGTGTTCTCGATCGCGGCGGGCCTGGCCCGGGGCGGTGTCGAGCACGCCTGGCTGCCGTTCTTCCCCTGGCTCACGGTCGCCGCCGTCGCGCCCGAGAAACCGGGCGGCGAGCCGCCCCCGACCCCGCTGCTGCTCACGGCGGTAGGGGCGGCGCTGGCCGTCGTCATCGAAGCGCTGCTGATCACACCCTGGTGATCAGGCGAGCTCGACCAGCTCGAGAAGGTCGTCGCTCCACGCGTCCTCCACGCCGTCCGGCAGGAGGATCGCGCGGTCCGGCTTGAGCGCGGTCACCGCGCCGGGGTCGTGCGTGACCAGCACGATCGCCCCGGGGTAGCGCGCGATCGCGTCCAGGACCTGCTCGCGGCTGATCGGGTCGAGGTTGTTGGTCGGCTCGTCGAGCAGCAGCACGTTGGCGCCGGAGCAGACCAGGGTCGCCAGAGCGAGCCGGGTCTTCTCGCCGCCGGAGAGGACCCCGGCGGGCTTGTCGACGTCGTCGCCGGTGAACAGGAACGCGCCGAGGATCTTGCGCAGCTCGGTGTCGTTCTGGTCCGGGGCGGCGGAGCGCATCAGCTCCAGGATCGTCCGGTCGACGTCGAGCTGCTCGTGCTCCTGGGCGTAGTAGCCGCGCTGCAGGCCGTGCCCGGCGTGCACCGCACCGGTGTCGGGCTCCAGCTCACCGGCGAGCATCCGCAGCAGCGTGGTCTTGCCGGCGCCGTTGAGCCCCAGGATCGCGACCCGGGAGCCGCGGTCGACGGCCACGTCGACGTCCATGAAGATCTCGAGCGACCCGTACGTCTTGGAGAGCCCGGAAGCGGTCAGCGGGGTCTTGCCGCACGGCTTCGGGTTGGGGAAGCGGACCTTCGCGACCTTGTCGGAGACGCGGACCTCTTCGAGGTCGCCCAGCATCCGCTCGGCGCGGCGGGCCATGTTCTGCGCGGCGATGGTCTTGGTGGCCTTGGCCCGCATCTTGTCGGCCTGGGCGAAGAGCGCACCGGCCTTCTTCTCCGCGTTGGCGCGCTCCCGCTTGCGGCGCTTCTCGTCGGTCTCGCGCTGCTGCTGGTACAGCTTCCAGTTCAGGTTGTAGAAGTCGATCGTGGCGCGGTTGGCGTCGAGATACCACACCTTGTTGACGATCGCGTCGAGCATCTCCACGTCGTGGGAGATCACGACCAGGCCGCCCTTGTGGCTGGACAGGAAGTTGCGCAGCCAGGCGATGGAGTCGGCGTCGAGGTGGTTGGTCGGCTCGTCGAGCAGCAGGATGCCGCCGCCGGTCGCCGCCGCGTCGCGGAACAGGATGCGGGCCAGCTCGATGCGGCGCCGCTGACCGCCGGACAGGGTGCCGATGGTCTGCGCGAGGACCCGGTCGGGCAGGCCCAGGTTGGCGCAGATGCGGGCGGCCTCGGCCTCGGCCGCGTAGCCGCCCAGGCCGGCGAACTGGTCCTCGAGCTGCCCATACCGCCGGATCAGCCGCTCATCGTCGCCGAGCCGCTCCTCGAGGGCCTTCATCTCGGCATAGATGGTGTCCAGCCCGCGCGCGGACAGGACCCGGTCGCGGGCGGTCACCTCCAGGTCGCCGGTGCGCGGGTCCTGTGGCAGATAGCCGACGGGGCCGCGGCGGTCGACAGCGCCCGCGTGCGGGGTGCCCTCGCCCGCGAGGACCTTGAGGGTGGTGGTCTTGCCCGCGCCGTTGCGGCCGACGAGACCGATGCGGTCGCCGGGCTGGATGCGCAGGCTGATGTCGCTGAGGAGGATGCGCGCACCCGCGCGCAGCTCAAGACCCGTGGTCGTGATCACAGGAAGGACTCGCTCTCGCAATATTCAAGGGAAAGATGGACAGACTCCTGGTGCTGGACCGGGGGTCACTCCCTCTGGGTGCGAGGCGCAAAAGTCACCGGCATATCCTACCGTGCGCACCGGCCGAAGCCGCCACACGATTACGTCACAAGATCATCGGGTACCGCTCGGAGCAGACACCGGTCGATCCCCCGCGAAGGTCCCCCCGTAAAAAGAGGTGTGCCATGGAGTTCAACGACGATGCCGATCTCGACAGCAGCCAGGTCAACGACCGGCGCGGGTCGACCAGTGGTGGCGGCGGTGGCGGTGGTGGCCTCGGCGGCATCCCGATCCCGATCCCCGGCGGCGGGGGCGGCAAGATGGGCCTCATCATCACGCTGATCGTCCTTGCCCTGGTCGTCTGCGGCGGCGGTGGCCTCTTCGGCAGCGGCATGCTCGGCGGCGGTGGTGGTGGCGGCGACCAGCAGGCCGACAACTCCGACATCGACAAGCGCTGCGACAAGTCCAACAAGGACCGCTTCAACGACGTCGACTGCCGCAACCTGCTCTACATCAACTCCGTCCAGGCGTACTGGAAGACCGAGCTGCCCACGGCGTTCGGCAAGCAGTACCAGCAGGCCAAGACGAACTACTTCAACGGCGCCGTCAACACCGGCTGCGGCCAGGCGGACTCCGGCGTCGGCCCGTTCTACTGCCCGGCGGACAGCCAGGTCTACATCGACCTCACGTTCTACAACGAGCTGTCCAGCCGCTTCGGCGCCAAGGGCGAGTTCGCCGCGCCGTACGTCATCGCGCACGAGTACGGCCACCACATCCAGAACCTGCTCGGCACCAACGCCAAGGTCCAGCAGGGCGACACCGGCCCCACCTCGGGTTCGGTGCGTCTGGAGCTGCAGGCCGACTGCTACGCCGGCACCTGGGCCTCCCACGCCACGGAGACCAAGGACAAGGAGGGCGACGCCGTCCTCTTCAAGTCGATCACGCAGAAGGACATCGACGAGGCGATCGAGGCGGCCGAGGCGATCGGCGACGACACGATCCAGAAGAAGTCCGGCGGCGGCGTCAACCCCGACGGCTTCACCCACGGCACGTCCGCGCAGCGCAAGAAGTGGTTCTCGCAGGGCTTCAGCAAGGGCGACCCGAAGACGTGCGACACCTTCGCCACCAACAACCTGTAAGCGTGCGGCTGATCGAGGACCTCGCCGCGGTCTACCGGGACCACCAGGATCCCGGTAAGGCCGCGGCGATGCGCGCCTACATGCGCGACCAGTTCGACTTCTTCGGCATTGCGTCGCCGGTACGGCGAAAGCTCGACAAACCGTTCCGCGACGCCGCCGATCCGCTCCGCCTGGCCCAGGAGTGCTGGGCCAGGCCCGAGCGGGAGTTCCAGTACTTCGCCTGCGACCTGCTGACCAGGCACGCGAAACGCCTCGAAGACCCGTTGCCGGTGCTGCGCACCCTCATCACGACCAAGCCGTGGTGGGACACCGTCGACGCCCTCGCCGCCAACGTCGTGGGCCCGGTCGTCCGCGAGGACCAGACCCCGATGGACGCCTGGATCGAGGACCCCGACCTGTGGGTGGCACGGACCGCGATCCTGCACCAGCTGCGGTACCGCGCCGCGACCGACCCCGCCAGGCTCTTCTCGTACAGCAGCCGATGGAAGCACGAGCAGGATTTCTTCATCCGCAAGGCCATCGGCTGGGCTCTGCGCGAATACGCGAAGACCGATCCGGAAGCGGTGCGCGACTTCGTCACGACACATCCGGACCTGTCCGGACTGTCCAAGCGGGAGGCGCTGAAGAATATCGGTCGCGGCGACGAGCCCCCGTCGGCATGATGCACGCCATGAGCCGACACCTGATGCCAGTCCCCGCCGGATCCGGCGAGCGGACGGCGCGACAGACCGGCCTCCCGACAGAAGCGAGCCGCAAGCAGCAGTCGTGAGCCCCGGCATCGGCGAGGTCGTCCTGGAGGGGATGCTCGCCGGCTACGGGGTCGCGGTCCCGGTCGGCGCGATCGGCGCCCTGATCGCCGGCCTCGCCGCCCGCACCGGCTGGCGGACCGGTGCCGCCGCCGCGCTGGGCGTCGCCACCGCCGACGGGATCTACGCGGTCGTCGCGGTCCTCGGCGGCGCGGCCCTCGCGGGGCTCATCGCGCCGGTTTCCGCTCCCCTGCGTTGGATCGCCGCCGGTGTACTGGTGGCCCTCGCCGTCAAGACCGCCACCGACGCGTTGCGGCGCCGCGGTGACCCCGCCGACGCGAAGGCCGCCGACGGACGGATGGCCCGCCCCACCGGGGCCTACTTCGCGCTGCTCGGCCTCACCCTGCTCAACCCGGCGACGATCGTCTACTTCGGCGCGCTCGTGCTCGGACGGCGCGCCGACGACGGGCTGTCCGCGGCCGGCGAGGCGGTCTGGGTCGCGGCGGCGTTCGTGGCGTCGGCGAGCTGGCAGCTGCTGATCGCCGGCGGCGGCACCCTGCTCGGCAAGGTCCTCACCGGCCCGCGCGGCAGGCTGTGGACGGCGCTGACCTCCAGCGCGGTGATCACCGTCCTCGCCGTCATCCTTGTCGTGTGACCTTCGAGCGGGCCCGCGCGTGATGTGTGCATGAGGGATGCCGATGGCTTCGCCGAGTGTTACGCGCTGCAGTTCCGGCAGATCGCCGCGCAGCTGAGCGTGTACCTCGGCGACCTGGACGAGGCCCGGGACCTGACCCAGGAGGCGTTCACGCGCGCCTGGCAGCGCTGGGACCGGATCAGCCGCTACGAGGAGCCCGCCACCTGGATCCGCCGGGTGGCGTGGAACCTTGCCACGTCGCGGCTGCGCCGGCTGCGGGTCGCGCTGCGCCACCAGCGCTCCACCAGGACGGAGGTGGTGCAAGGCCCTGAGGTGCACAGCGAGCACGGCGTGGCGATCCGCGACGCGCTCGCCGCGCTGCCCGACGGTCAACGCCGGGCCGTGGTCCTGCACTACCTGGTGGGGCTGCCGGTGGCGGAGATCGCCGAACTGTGCCGGATCAAGGAGGGCACGGTGCGCACCTGGCTGTACCGGGCCCGGCAGACCCTCGCGGGAACCCTGGACGACTTCCGAGAGGCACGCCGATGACACGAGACCTGCAGGACGCGCTCCGCGCGGAGTACGAGCTCGCCCACGACACCATCAGGCCCGAAGGGGTGGCCGCGGTCCGCTCCGGCGCGGCCCGCAAACGGCGCCGCAAGCTCCTCGCGGGGACGGCGGCCCTCGCGCTCGCCCTGGCCGGCGGCGCCGTCGCGTGGCGGCTGGCCCCGGGCGACGACCCGGCGCAGCAGGTGGCCGGCGGGGAATGCGACCGGCCCGGCGTCGACGTGTCGGTCTTCCTCAAGGTCGACATCACCGCCGAGCAGGAGGAGCGGCTGGAGCAGGCGCTGCGCGACTCCCCCGAGGTCTACTGCCTGGCCCACGTGAGCAGGGAGGCGGCCTGGGAGGACTTCAAGGTGAAGTTCAGCGACGCGCCGAAGCTCGTCGCGGCGACCAGGGCGGACTCGGTCGCCGCGTCGTTCCGCTTCAGGGTCGCCGAGCAGGACCAGGCCGGCACCGTCGAGCAGCGGCTCCACGCCGTCGAAGGAATCTCCGACTACATCTGCCAACGGTGCCGGCCCCGGCCCAGCTAAACGTTGAAGCCGAGGGCCCGCAGCTGGTCGCGGCCCTCGTCACTGATCTTGTCCGGCCCCCACGGCGGCAGCCACACCCAGTTGATCCGGATGTCGTTGACCAGGCCGCCGCCCGGTCCGGTGCACAGCGCCTGGCGGGTCTGGTCCTCGATGACGTCGGTCAGCGGGCACGCCGCGGACGTCAGTGTCATGTCGAGGGTCGCGACGTTCTCCTCGTCGACGTGGATGCCGTACACGAGGCCAAGGTCCACGACGTTGATCCCCAGCTCGGGGTCGACGACGTCCTTCATCGCCTCTTCGATGTCGGCGAGCACCGCGGTCATGCGTTCTCCTCGTTCGGGACGGCCCGGCTGAGCGCGTCCTTGTAAGCCATCCACGGCAGCAGCGCGCACTTGACGCGAGCAGGGTATTTCGCGACGCCCGCGAACGCCACCGCGTCCTCCAGCACCGCCTCGTCCGGCTCGACCTGGCCCCGGCCGCCCATCAGCTCGGCGAACGCCTCGTGCCGGCGCAGCGACTCCTCGACGGTGCCGCCCTTGAGCAGCTCGTGCAGCACGCTCGCGGAGGCCTGGCTGATCGAGCAGCCCATGCCCTCGTAGGAGACGTCGGCGACGGTGCCGTCCTTGATCGAGACGCGGAGGGTCACCTCGTCACCGCAGGTCGGGTTGACGTGGTGGGCCTCCGCGTCGAACGGCTCGCGCAGCCCACGGCCGTGCGGCCGCTTGTAGTGGTCCAGGATGATCTCCTGGTAGAGCTGGTCGAGCTTCATGCGAAGACCTTCCGCACCCGCTCGAGCCCCCGGACGAGCCCGTCGATCTCGCCGGTCGTCGTGTACAGGTAGAACGACGCCCGCGTGGTCGCCGGCACGCCGAAGCGGACACAGGTCGGCCGCGCGCAGTGATGCCCGACGCGGACCTGCACACCCTCGTCGTCGAGGATCTGCCCGACGTCGTGCGGGTGGATCCCGTCGACGGTGAAGGAGATCGTCGCGCCCCGGTCGGCGGTGTCGGTCGGGCCGATGACCCGCACGTCCGGCGTCGCCGCGAGGGCGTCGAGGGCGTAGGCGGTGAGGTGCTTCTCGTACTCCTGGATCGCGTCCATGCCGACGGTGCTCAGGTAGTCGACGGCCGCACCGAGACCGACCGCCTCGGCGATCGGCGGGGTGCCGGCCTCGAAGCGGGCGGGCGGGGGCATGAACGTCGAGCCGGTCATCGCGACCGTCTCGATCATCGAGCCGCCGCCGAGGAACGGGGGCATGGCGTCGAGCAGCTCGAAGCGGCCCCAGAGCCCGCCGATGCCGGTCGGGCCGAGCATCTTGTGGCCGGTGAACGCGACGAAGTCGGCGCCGAGCGCGGTCACGTCGACCGGGATGTGCGGCACCGACTGGGAGCCGTCCAGCAGCACCAGCGCGCCGACCTGCCGGGCCCGGGCGACGAGGACGTCGACGGGGTTGATCGTGCCGAGGATGTTGGAGTAGTGCACCACCGAGACGAGCTTGGTCCGCTCGTTGATCAGCTCGTCGAGCCGCGACAGGTCGAGCCTGCCGTCGTCGGTGAGGCCGAACCAGCGCAGCGTCGCGCCGGTGCGCTGCGCGAGCAGCTGCCACGGCACGATGTTGGAGTGGTGCTCCATCTCGGTGATGACGATCTCGTCGCCGGGCCCGATCCGCAGGCGAGGGTCATCGGAAACCGCCGTGAAGGCGTGCGCGACGAGGTTGATCGCCTCGGTCGAGTTCTTCGTGAAGACGATCTCGGCGGCGGTGCCGGCGCCGACGAACGCGGCGACCTTCTCGCGGGCGCCCTCGAACGCCTCGGTCGCCTCGGTGCCGAGCGTGTGCACGGACCGGGCGACGTTGGCGTTGTGCAGCTCATAGTGCTCCCGGACCGCGTCGATCACCTGGCGAGGCTTCTGCGACGTGTTCCCGGAGTCGAGGTAGACGAGAGGCTTGCCGTTGACCTCCCGATCGAGGATCGGGAAGTCCTTCCGTACGGCGTCGACATCCAGCGCGTTCATGATTCCCCTATGCGTGGGTCACGGGTTCCGCACCCGCCAGGTAGCGCTCGTAGCCTTCGGCCTCGAGCTGCTCGGCGAGTTCCGGCCCGCCCTCTTCGACGATGCGGCCACCGACGAAGACGTGGACCTGGTCGGGCTTGATGTACTTCAGGATCCGGGTCCAGTGGGTGATCAGCAGCAGACCGGTGTCACCGTTCTCACGGACCCGGCCGACGCCCTCACTGACCACGCGCAGCGCGTCGATGTCGAGGCCCGAGTCGGTCTCGTCGAGCACCGCGATCTTCGGCTTGAGCAGCTCCAGCTGCATGATCTCGTGGCGCTTCTTCTCGCCGCCGGAGAAGCCCTCGTTGACGTTGCGCTGGGCGAACGCCGGGTCCATGTGCAGCTTCTCCATGGCGCCGCGCAGCTCGCCGGCCCAGGTGCGCAGCTTGGGCGCCTCGCCGTCGATCGCGGTCTTCGCGGTGCGCAGGAAGTTGGCGACGGAGACGCCGGGCACCTCGACCGGGTGCTGCATGGCCAGGAACAGCCCGGCGCGGGCCCGCTCGTCGACGGTCATCGCGAGCACGTCCTGCCCGTCGAGGGTCATCGAGCCACCGGTGACCTCGTAGCGCGGGTGGCCGGCGATCGCATACGCCAGGGTGGACTTGCCGGAGCCGTTGGGGCCCATGATGGCGTGGGTCTCCCCCGCACGGACGGTCAGATCGACCCCGGCGAGGATCGGCTTCAGCTCGCCGTCGGGCAGCTTCACCGACACCTGCAGGTTGCTGATCTCCAGCGTGCTCACTTCGTCACTCCGTTACTGGGATTCAAGTCGATGTACACGTCGCCGTCGCGGATCTCGACGGGGTAGACCGGGACCGGTTCGGTCGCCGGCAGGCCGGTCGGCGCGCCGGTGCGCAGGTCGAAGCGCGAGCCGTGCAGCCAGCACTCCAGGGTGCAGCCCTCGACCTCGCCCTCCGACAGCGGGACCGCGGCGTGCGAGCACTCGTCGTAGACGGCGTAGAAGTTGTCGTCGTCGGCGTGGACGAGCGCGATCTCGGTCCCTTCGACCTCGACCTGCCGCACCGTCCCCTTCGCCACGTCGGCGACCGCGCAAACCTTGATCATGTGCCGGCCGCCTCGAGCCGCGCGTCGATGGCCTCGCCGAGGCGGTCGCGCAGCGACTCGACCGGGATCTTGTGCAGCAGCTCGGCGAAGAAGCCGCGGACCACGAGCTTGCGGGCCTGGTCGTCCGGGATGCCCCGGGACATCAGGTAGAACAGTTGCTCGTCGTCGAAGCGGCCGGTGGTGCTGGCGTGGCCGGCGCCGACGACCTCGCCGGTCTCGATCTCCAGGTTAGGCACCGAGTCGGCGCGCGCCCCGTCGGTCAGCACCAGATTGCGGTTGATCTCATATGTGCTGGTGCCGGTCGCCTCGGCCCGGATGAGCACGTCGCCTACCCACACCGTGTGCGAGTCCTGGCCCTGCAGCGCCCCCCGGTAGGAGACGAAGCTGCGGCAGTCCGGCACCGAGTGGTCGATCAGCAGCCGGTGCTCGATGTGCTGGCCGGCGTCGGCGAAGTAGAGGCCGAACGCGTCGATCTCGCCGCCGCGACCGGTGTAGTCGACGCTGGTGTACTGCCGCACGACGTCGCCGCCGAGGGTCACCTGGATGTGCGTGACCGCGGCGTCGCGGCCGAGCCGGAAGCGGAGGTGCTGCGCCTGGACGGCGTCGGCGTCCCAGTCGGTGACGGTGACCAGCGTGAGCCGGGCCGCGTCGCCGACGATCACCTCGACGTTGTCGGCGAGGGTGACCGTGCCGACCTGCTCCAGCACGACGGTCGCCTCGGCGAGCCGGCCGACCTCGACGACGGTGTGGCCGAACGCGACCTCCGTGCTCGAGCCGACGAGCCGCACCACGGCGGCGGTCTCCGGCACGGCGTCCGCCGCGACGGACACCAGAAGCGCCTCGGTCGCCGAGCCGGCGGCAAGGGCGCTGATCCGGTCGAACGGGGTCAGCGCCGAGCCGACCCGCGCGTCGCTGCGGTCGACGGTCGCGACGGCGACGCCCTCGGGCAGCTCACCGACCTCGACCTTCGGGGCGGTGCCACCGTCCGTCGCGAGTGCCGTCTGCAGGCCGCGCAGCCGCTTGAGCGGAGTGAAGCGCCACTCCTCCTCGCGCCCGGTGAGGGCGGGGAAGTCGGCGACGTCGAACGAACGGACCTGCTGCGCACGGGTCTTCGGTGGGACCAGAACAGGAGCGCTCATCCGACAGCGCCCTCCATCTGCAGCTCGATGAGCCGGTTGAGCTCCAACGCATACTCCATGGGAAGTTCCTTGGCGATCGGCTCGATGAAGCCGCGCACGATCATCGCCATCGCCTCGTCCTCGGTGAGGCCGCGGGACATCAGGTAGAACAGCTGGTCGTCGCTGATCTTCGAGACCGTCGCCTCGTGCCCCATCGACACGTCGTCCTCGCGGATGTCCACGTACGGATACGTGTCGGAGCGGGAGATCGTGTCGACGAGCAGCGCGTCGCACTTCACCGTCGAGCGGGAGTGGTGCGAGCCCTCCAGGATCTGGACCAGGCCGCGGTAGGAGGTGCGGCCGCCGCCACGGGCGATCGACTTCGACACGATGGTCGACGAGGTGTGCGGCGCGGCGTGCACCATCTTGGCGCCCGCGTCCTGGTGCTGGCCCTCGCCGGCCATCGCGACCGACAGGACCTCACCCTTGGCGTGCTCGCCCAGCATGTAGACCGCCGGGTACTTCATGGTGACCTTGGAGCCGAGGTTGCCGTCGATCCACTCCATGGTCGCGCCCTCGTGGCACACGGCGCGCTTGGTGACCAGGTTGTAGACGTTGGTCGACCAGTTCTGGATCGTGGTGTAGCGGCAGCGGGCGCCCTTCTTCACGACGATCTCCACGACCGCGGAGTGCAGCGAGTCGGAGGAGTAGATCGGCGCGGTGCAGCCCTCGACGTAGTGGACGTAGGCGTCCTCGTCGACGATGATCAGCGTCCGCTCGAACTGGCCCATGTTCTCGGTGTTGATCCGGAAGTAGGCCTGCAGCGGGATCTCCACCTTCACGCCCTTGGGCACGTAGATGAAGCTGCCGCCGGACCACACCGAGGTGTTGAGCGCGGCGAACTTGTTGTCGCCGACCGGGATCACGGTGCCGAAATACTCCTTGAACACGTCCTCGTGCTCGCGCAGCGCGGTGTCCGTGTCGAGGAAGATGACGCCCTGCTCCTCGAGATCCTCACGGATCTTGTGGTAGACGACCTCCGACTCGTACTGCGCGGCGACGCCGGCGACGAGGCGCTGCTTCTCCGCCTCGGGGATGCCGAGGCGGTCATAGGTCGCCTTGATGTCGTCGGGAAGGTCTTCCCAGCTCGCCGCCTGCTTCTCGGTCGAGCGGACGAAATACTTGATGTTGTCGAAGTCGATGTGCGACAGGTCCGCGCCCCAGGCCGGCATCGGCTTGCGGTCGAACAGACGCAGGCCCTTCAGGCGCAGGTCGAGCATCCACTGCGGCTCGCTCTTCTTCCCCGAGATGTCGCGCACGACGTCCTCGTTGAGGCCGCGGCGTGCCACGGCACCCGCGCTGTCCGAGTCGGCCCAGCCGTACTCGTACCGGCCGAGGCCGGCAAGCTGATCGGCAGTGGTCATCTCACGTTCCTTTGCCTATCGGGACGGGCGCCGGAGATCGGCGCCGGAATGTGGGTGGTGCAGATGCCATCGCCGTTGGCGATGGTCGCGAGACGCTGGACGTGCGTGCCGACCAGGCGGGAGATGACCTGGGTCTCGGCCTCGCACAACTGGGAGAACTCGGCGGCGACGTGCGCCACCGGGCAGTGGTGCTGGCACAGCTGGCCGCCGGTGGCGATGGTCGTCGCGCCGGCCGCATACCCCTCGGCGGTCAGTGCCTGGGCGAGCGCCTCGGCCCTGGCCAGGGGGTCGTCGCCGGCCTCGGCCATGGCCGCCTTGCAGCGCTCCTCCAGGCCGGCGACCTGCGCCATCGCGAACGCGGCCACCGCGGACTCGCCGTCGTGCTCGGCGATCCACCGCAGCGCGGACGTGGCCAGGTCGTCATAGGTGTGCGGCAGCGTCTCGCGGGCCGCCGCGGTCAGTGTGAAGACCTTCGCCGGCCGTCCCCTGCCGCGCCGGCCGCGGTCGGGCCGCTCCCGGCTCTCGACCAGGCCCTCGGCCAGCATGGCGTCGAGGTGCCGGCGGATCCCTGCCGCGCTCAGCCCGAGGGCGAGCCCCAGCTCGGTCGCCGTCGCCGACCCCTGCTGCAGCAGCAGCTCCGTGACCCGGTCACGGGTGCGCACATCGAGCGGCGGGCACGCGTCGGCGACGGCAGAGCTCTGCGCCACCTCCACGTTTTTCACAACACCAACGTTACGTAATTCACCCGACGCAGGCAAACCGCCCTGCGGGTGATCCAACGCACGAAAGGTAAGCCTCTCCTTACTAAACCCGGCGCCGGTGCCATATGTAGCCGCGCGTAGTATCTGCCGGGTGCTTGGGAAGCTGTCATCGCTGCTCGATCGGCCCGTGGTGCTGCGCCGGGCGGCTCTCGCGTCGCTGGTCGCCAACGTCGGGATCGTGTGCACCGGTGGGCTCGTCCGGCTGACCGGGTCGGGCCTGGGCTGCCCGACGTGGCCGCGGTGCACCGAGGAGTCCTACGTGACGACCCAGGAGATGGGGCATCACGGGATCATCGAGTTCGGCAACCGGACGCTGACGTTCGTGCTCGGCCTCTTCGCGGTCGTCGCGCTGCTCGCCGCGTGGCGGCAGCGCCGGCGCGTCGCCGGGCTCCTGCCGGCCGCCGTGTGGATGATGGCCGGCATCGCGTTCCAGGGCGTGCTCGGCGGGATCACGGTCCGGATGGCGCTCAACCCGTGGACGGTGATGGCGCACTTCCTCGCCTCGATGGTGCTGATCGCCCTGGCGTACGTGTTCTGGCACCGCACCCGCGACGTGCCGCCGCGCTGGACCGCGCCGCGGGCGATCCGCACGGCCGGGATCGTGGTCACGGCGGTGTCGGCGGCGGTGCTCGTGCTGGGCACGGTCGTCACGGGCAGCGGCCCGCACTCCGGCGACACGAAGGCGGCCCGGACCGGCTTCGACCCGGAGACGGTCTCCCAGCTGCACGGCGACGCCGTGTTCGTGCTCGTCGGGCTGACCCTGGCACTGTGGCTGGGCCTGCGCGCGCTGGGCGCGCCGCTGCGGGTGACCCGCGCCGCCGGGCTGCTGCTGCTGGTCGAGCTCGGGCAGGGCGTGGTGGGCTTCGTGCAGTACTTCACCGGCCTCCCCTGGCCGGTCGTGCTGCTGCACATGCTCGGCGCCTGCCTGGTGTGGACGGCGACCCTGGGCCTGCTGCTGGCCGTGTCACCCCGCCGGGAGCCGGAAGCGGAGCCCGCGCCGGAGGTCCACGACGCCCACTCGGACGCGAGCACCGCGTAAGCGCGGGCCGGCCGCCCGGCGAGGGCCGGGAAGCAGCGGCCGCGCCCCGGGCACCGCGTAGAGCGGGCGCCGGCCGGGCGGAAGACTGCGACGCCACCCGGACGCGGGCACCGCGTAAGCGCGGGCCGGTCGCCCGGCGAGGGCCGGAAAGCGGCGGCCGCGCCCCAGGCACCCACGTAGAGCGGGCGACTCGGCCGTCGGCCGGGCGGAAGACCTGCGACGCCACCGGGACGCGGGCACCGCCCTGACAGACGAAGCCCGGACGCGGGCACGGCCCTCGAACGGGAGACCTACGACGCCCACTCCGACGCGAGCACCGCGTAGAGCAGGTCGTCGGTCCACTCGCCCTTCCAGTAGCTGGCGCGCACGAGCAGGCCCTCGCGGCGGAAGCCGAGCCGCTCCAGCAGCCGGGCGGAGCGCTCGTTGCGCGCGTCGAGCGACGCGTGGACCCGGTGCAGGCCCTCCTCGACGAGCAGGTGCCGCACGACCCGCCCGACGGCCTCGGTCGCATAGCCCTGGCCCTGGAAGGCGGGCGCGAACGTGAAGCCGATCTCCGCCTGCCGGCCGCCGTCGCCGCGGTTGACGCCGACGTCGCCGAGGAGCAGCCCGGTGTCGCGGCCCTCCACCGCGTACTGGAACCAGCCCTCCCGCTCAGGGTCCAGGCGCGCGGTCTCGGTGACGAACGCGAGCGCGTCGCCGAGCGGATAGGGCGCGTCCCACGACTGATACCGGGCCACGTCCGGATCCGAACGGTAGGCGGCGAGGGCGGCGGCGTCACCCGCGTGGAACCGCCGCAGCGACAACCGGTCTGTCTCCAGGAGCACGCACGCAGTGTAGTGCCAGACAGGCCATCAGCAGAGCGATCATCGCCGATACGATGAGCCGCACGACGAACACGTGCGGGCCGCCGTAGCTCAACCCGGCGGTGACGAACGCACCCGCCGCGAACACCTCGACGGCGACGGACCAGAACAGCAGCGGACGGCACTGGACCACCGGTGCCGCCCCGTGCCATTCGCGGATGAGGTGGCGGCGTCCCACGTACACCATGAAGAGCGGCAACAGCAGCAGCGCGGCGTAGTCGCTGACGTCACGGACCAGGCGCCACGAGCCGATCGCGCCGGGATGGGTGACGAGGTCCCACAGCAGGTGACTGGCGTCGCCGAGCAGCGCCGACGTGGCCGTCACCCACCATCGGTGCCGGACCTTCCGCAGCGCGCCGTATTCGCGCAGCGCCCCCGGCAGGTGCGCGGCGACCATGGGCGCGCCGAGCCGGATCAGCCACGCGGTGAGCACCGTGACCGGCAGCCCCCACCAGAACGCGGCGGCGACCGTGTGGCTGCGGATGACCACGGCGTCACCGGCCGCGTAGGCGATGTCGGGTGCGGTGGCGCCGACCGCGAGGGCGACGCCGTCGAACCAGCGCGGCCGCCACAGCTTCAGCGGCAGGACGGCCAGGGGATGCGTGGGGAGGGTCGCGGGCACACGGCCGACCCTGCCGCACCGCCTCCCGGATCGGGGCCGCCTGCACCACACCCGCACACAACGTTCACGCGGGCCGCCCGGCCCCGGGCCCGCAGCTTCAGAGGAACGACACCTTAGCCGCGTCTATTGCCGGGCTGTAAATTCATCTGCACCTTCTTTGGTCGCGGTTCTTTCGTGTGCAACTCTTCTACAATGGGTCAACCGGAACCGCTCATCATGCAGATCTACTGCCGCCTGGAGGTCGCGGTCAACGACCCCGACGTGATCGCCAAGCTGGCCGGACAGCAGCTCCGCGAGGCCGATATCGACTGGTCACGCAAGGATGAGAACCTTGAGGAAGCGATCCATCAGCTCGAATCAGACCTGCAAGAGGCATTGTCTTGTGTCGTTGAACAGCAGCGTATGACCGAGCACCTTCCCGGGGTCGAGCCGCGCGGCGGGCTGGTGTTCACCACGATCGGCGCCCCGGACGACCGCTTCCGCCCCGGCTTCACCGACTTCCTGTGAGCGAGCCCCGGAAAGGGTAGGGGGCGATCGTGCCGCGGACCGTGTTCCAGCGCAGGCCGGTGCAGGCGTCCGCGTTCGATCCGCCCCCGCCCGCGACCCGTTGCGCGGGTCGCGGACCCCGCCGAACGGTGCGACCGCCTCGGCGTTGACGGTCTGGTCGTTGACGTGCACGGTCCCGCCGGGACCCGCTCGGCGAGCCTGGGCCCCGCGGCGGGTCGCCGGTGAGGACGCCGGGCGACAGCCAGCAGACAGCCCGTCGCCGGTGTCGGTGCCCGGGGGCGCCCGGCCGTCGTTCGCGCAGGGCTACCACGACCGCGACATCGACGCCTACCGGACCGGCCTGGGGATTCTCGCCCCCGACCCGGAGACGTGCGCACTGCGGCTGACCCACCCGCACCCAGGCGTCACCGTCGCACGGACGCGCGCCGCGACCGGGTGGAACCGGCCGTCGCACGAACCCGCGCCGCGACCAGGTGGAACCCTGCCGTCGCACAGACCCGCGCCGCGACCGGGTGGAACCCGGCCGTCGCGCCGGGGCCGGCGGGCGCCCCGCCGCCGGCCCGCGAAGCGCCCGCCACCCCGCGCGCTCCCGCAAACGACGACATCACCGCAGGCCGCGCCGATAGAGTCGACACCAGACCAGTGACCGGAGGCGGCCATGAACCCCAGCGCTTCCAGCCTGTTCGACGGCGTCCTGGCCCGCGGTGAGGTCGCCGCCGCCGTCGGCGACGACGCGTGGCTGACCGCGATGCTGCAGGTCGAGGCGGCGCTCGCGCAGGTGCAGGCGTTCAGCGGGCTGATCCCGCAGGCGCACGCCGACACGATCGCCGGCTGCGCCAGGCCCGAGCGCTTCGCCGCCGCCGACCTCGGCGCCCGCGCCGCCGCCAGCGGCAACCCCGTCGTGCCGCTCGTGGAGACGCTGCGCGCCCTCGCCGGGGACGCCGGGCCGTCCGCGCACCTCGGCGCCACCAGCCAGGACATCCTCGACACCGCCGGGATGCTGGTCGCGTCGCAGGCGCTGCGGCCGCTGCTCGGCGACCTCGCCGGATGCGCCGAGCAGGCCGCCCGGCTGGCCCGCGAGCACCGCGACACCCGCATGATCGGCCGCACGCTGCTGCGCCAGGCGGCGCCGACCACGTTCGGGCTGAAGGCCGCCGGCTGGCTCGGTGGCCTCGACGCAGCCCGCCGGCGCCTGGAGCAGGTGCGGCGGGAGCGCCTCGCGGTGCAGTTCGGCGGCACCGCGGGGACCCTCGCCCCGTTCGGCGAGGACGGCCCCGACGTCGTCGAGGGTCTTGCCACCCTCCTCGGCCTCGCCGAGCCGGTCCTGCCCTGGCACACGGAGCGCACCCGCGTCGCCGACCTCGCCGGGGCGCTCGGCTCCGCCGCCGGGGTCGTCGCGAAGATCGCCCGGGACCTGATCCTGCTGGCTCAGGACGAGGTCGACGAGGCCTCCGACGCCACCACGGGCGGCTCGCCGGCGATGCCGCACACGCGCGGACCCGTCGCCGCCGTCTGCGCCCTCGGCAGCGCCGCCTCCGCGCCGGGGCTCGTCGCCAGCCTCCTCGCCGCGATGGCCCACGAACACGAACGCGCCGCCGGCGCCTGGCACGCGGAGTGGCGGCCCCTGCGCGAGCTGCTCGTCTGCACCGGCTCGGCCGCGTCGTGGCTGCGCGCGGCCCTGGAGCGGCTGCTCGTGCACCCCGACGTGATGCGTGCCAACCTGGCCCGCGCCACCGCCGCGTCAGGAGCGGCCGACGAGTCCCTGGATGCCGCCGGTGTACTGGTGGACCGCGCACTCCAGGCGCACGCGAAAGGCCTCTGACGGAGCCCGGTTCGGAGCGCGCCCCCGCCGTCGTCCTGGCCTTCGACGCGTCCCGGCCGGAACCCACCTGACCGACGCCGGCGCCGGGCCGCTTCCGAGGTGCTACGTCCTGCCGAAGATCCTGGTGGCGTGCTCGGCCGCGGCGATCTCGTCGAGGCCGGCCGGGCCGGAGCACAGGATGATCGAGGCGCCCACCGACAGCGGGGCGAGGAGCCACTTCACCGGGTGCTCGTGCTCGGCGGCGTCGATGACGACCCGGTCGCCGGCGCGCAGGTCCTGCATGCCGGCGATCTCGCGGGCGATGCCGCCCCACTGCCCATACGTGGTGCCGTCGCCGCTCGCCGCCGCGCCTGTCCGGACCAGGGCGGGCGCGGGGACGTCCGCCGGATAGGGGGCGACGGCCGTCTCGAAGTCGCGGTAGCCGATGACGTCGCGGGGGTCGCCGGTGCCCGCGCCGAACACGAACCGGTGCGGGGCCTCCGGGATGTCCTCCAGCCACGAGCCGAGCCGCTCGCGGGCCACGAACACCACGTCGAACGGCACGCCCGCGTCCGGGCCGGCGTCGGGCAGGCCCGCGGTCGCGGCCAGTTGGAACGACACCGTGACGCCGAGCGACCACGCGCCGAGCAGTGCGCCGGCGGTGCGCCAGTGCGGTGGGAGCAGGGCCGCGGCGCGGCTGCCGGAGCCGAGGCCGCAGTCGTGCAGCAGGCCGGCGGTCCGCGCGGCCAGGCCGCCGAGCTGCGCCGCGGTCAGCGCGGTGCGCCGGCCGGCCGGGTCGTAGTGGGTGAGCAGCGGCGCGCTGTCGCCGGCGACGGCGGACGGTCGCGCCGGCCGGAGGGCGTCGGGCACCGCCCCACGATAACGTCACAGCATCCGCACGGTCTCGGAGCGGGCGATCTCGGGCTCCGTGGGCGGCAGCGTCTCGTACTTCTTCAGCACCGCGTGCACGACGAAGACGTACGGGGTCTGCGAGATCAGGCCGGTGACCGTCGCCGTGACCCGCGTGCAGCCCTTGCCGGGCGGGACAGACTGCCACGTCCAGCCCGGCTGCGGCCCGATGAGCAGTTCCTGCGACATCGCGGTCAGCCTGTACTCCACGATGGAGGGGTCGCCGACGTTCCACCAGCTGACCGTGGCGGAGGCGGTGCCGGGGACGACGTCGACGCCGTTGATGACGCCCTGGCGCACGACGCCGGTGCAGTCGGTGGGGCTCAAGCTCGGGGTGGGGTAGCTGCGGCTGACCTTGGGCAGCGGCGAGATCGACGCGAGGGGGCCGCGGACCGGGGCGCCGGTGGTCATGCCGGCGGACGGGTTGACGGCGTCGCCCTTCGAGTAGACCGTCTTCTGCGGCAGGTCGAGCACCTTGCCCTTCTGCTGCTTCGTGGAGCCGTTGCCGGCACCGCCGAGGCCGGGCAGGACGCTGCAGCCGGCGACACCGCAGAGCAGTGCCGAGGCCAGGACGAGCGCCGTGCCGAGCCGCCGTTTCACGTCCGGTACATCGGCGGCCCGGAGCGGGAGCTTAGGTCGCTTCGATCGTGCCCGTGCCGACGAGGACGAGCAGGAGGGTGCCGAGGGCGACCCGGTAGACGATGAAGACCGTGTAGGTGTGCCGCGCCACGAATTTCAGCAGCCACGCGACGGCCAGGTAGCCGACGATGCCGCTGACGAGGGTGGCGGTGATCGTCGCGGGCCAGCCGACGCCGGTGGCGATGTTGTCGTGCTCGTCGGCGATCTGCAGGGCGCCGGCCGCGAGCAGCGCCGGGATGGACAGGAAGAACGACAGCCGGGTGACGGTGACCCGGTCGAAGTCGCGCAGCAGGCCCGCCGACATCGTCGCGCCGGAGCGGGAGACGCCGGGGATGAGGGCGAGGGCCTGGGCGGTGCCGATGATGAGCGTGTCCTTCCACGTCACGTCGGCCTCGTGGCGCTGCTGGGTGGCGGCGCGGTCGGCGAACCACATGACGCCGGAGAACGCGATGAGGGCGCCGCCGACGAACCAGAGGCTGCGCAGCGTGGTCTCGATCTGGTCCTTGAAGAGCAGGCCGATGACCGCGACGGGGATCGAGCCGAGGATCACCGACCAGCCGAAGCGGTAGTCGGCGTTGTCGCGCCGGGACTTGTCGAACAGCCCCCGGAAGAACGCCGGGACGATCCGGGCGATGTCGCGGCGCAGGTAGATCGCGGTCGCGAGGACGGCGCCGGTCTGGATGATCGCCGTGAACGCGGTGATGTCCGGGTCGTCGATCGAGTAGCCGAGGAGTTTCTCCAGGATGGTGAGGTGGCCGGTGCTGGAGATCGGCAGGAACTCGGTCAGACCCTCGACGAAGCCGAGGAGGACCGCCTCGAAGATGTTCACGGGCGGCCCGCCGGGAGGCGGCCGGCGATGGCGCGGGCGAGCCGGTCGGCGGCGCCGCCTGCGGTGGTCAGGAACAGCGACGGCTCGGTGAGCTCGACCTCGATGACCACCGGGTCGCCGGACGGGGTCGGCAGCAGGTCGACGCGGGCGTAGAGCAGGCCGGACCGGTCGAACGGCAGCGCCGTCAGGACCCGTTCGGCGAGGGCGTGCTCGGCCGGCGACGGTGTTCTCGGTGTGATGGATTCCTCCTGGTACAGCGTGTCGACGCCCTCATCGGGTCCGGTGAGGATCGGGCCTTTGCGGATCGCGTGGCTGAACTGTCCGGCGACGAACAGCAGGGCGGTCTCCCCCGCGGTGTCGACGTCGGCGAGGTACGGCTGGACCATGACCGTGCGGCCGGCCTCCTGCAGGCGCCGGACGTGCCCGGCGGCGAGGTCCGCCTGCTCGGGCAGACGGTAGCGGCCGGTGTCGACGCTGCCGACGCTCACGGCCGGCTTGACCACGATCTCGCCGCTGTCCTGCAGCTCGACCGGGTCGCCCGGGTCGATCCAGGCGGTGGGGACGATCGGGATGCCCGCCTCGGCGAGCTCGCGCAGGTAGCGCTTGTCGGTGTTCCAGGCGATGACCTCGGGCGCGTTGGCGAGGTGGGGCACGGTGCCGGCCCAGGCGGTGAACTCCGCGCGGCGTCTGGGGTAGTCCCAGGTGTTGCGCACGACGGCGAGGTCGAACGCTTGCCAGTCGACGGCGGCGTCGTCCCAGACGGCGGGGACGCCGGTGATCCCGATGGCGGCGAGCGCCGGGATGAGGCTCTGGTCGTCCGCGTCGAGGTCGGGCAGCTCGGCGCAGGTAACGAGAGCGACCCGGGCACCGGCCCGGGTCGCGGAATATGACTGTTCGATGATCACTCAGCGAAGATAGGCGACCCTAGCGGGAAAGGACACGCCGCCCCATGGAGCGCCAGAGGTCGTTGCTGGGCCGCATCTGCTCGAGCAGCTCGCGCTCCCAAGCATTCTCGATCTTGACTCCGGCCTGCGCGCAGGCGGAACGCGCGATGTCGGTGCCCTCAGCCATCTGGTCGCCCCAGACGCCGTCCTCCCCGACGAGCACGATGCGAGCACCGCGCCGGCCGACGTACTCGATGACTGCCTTGGCGCCGCCGTGGTCGTCCGCGAAGGACTTGATGCCGGAGATCAGGCTGCCCGGCACCGGGCGGCTCAGGGTCATCGTCGTATCGGAACCATCTGCCATGACGGCCACACTAAAGGGGTCGCCCGCCACTTGTGAGTGAACTGCGGTACTGATGTGATCGTAGTTACTGACAGGTTTCGTTCATCGCACGTTCGTTTTGCCCCGACAGAGCCAGCTAAAAGCGGATATTCAGGTGCCCGATTCCGCGACTGAACGAGAGACATGCATCACGTGACGTAGAGCGCCGCGCGGTGTGCCAAAAATTCGGGCGTTTCCGGGGCAAGTTCGGGCTTAGCTCGACAATTGACTGCCGTGTCCCGGGCAACAAAAAGCGCCGCGGGGAGCAACGAAATCACTGGATGAAGACGTCTACTCCGACCGCCACGCACAGCAGCGTCAGGTACGTGACCGACCAGTGGAACAGCCGCATCGGCTTGAGCGGCTCGCCCCGGCGCGCCCGGCCGTCCAGCCGGTGGGCCTCCAGCAGCAGCAACGCGCCCACGACGACGGCGACGACCCCGTAGACGGGGGTCATGCCGAACGGCCACAGCGCGATCGACGCGGCGACCGTCAGCCAGCTGTAGACGACGGTCTCCAGGCCGACCCGGCGCATGCTCGCCACGACGGGCAGCATCGGGATGCCGGCGCGGGCGTAGTCGTCCTTGAACTTGATCGCCAGGGCGTAGAAGTGCGGCGGCTGCCACAGGAACACGACGGCGAACATGACCCATGCCGGCCAGGCGAGCGAGCCGGTGACCGCGGCCCAGCCGATCAGCACGGGCGCCGCGCCGCACGCGCCGCCCCACACCGTGTTCTGCGGCGTGGTGCGCTTCAGCCACAGCGTGTAGACGAGGTCGTAGTAGGCGATCGCGCCGACGGTCAGCAGCGTGGCGAGAAGGTTGGTGAAGACGGCCATCAGCACCGTGGACAGCGCCGCCAGGGTCAGCCCGAAGACGAGCACGGCCCGCGGCGTGATGCTGTGCGTGGCGAGGGGACGGCGCGACGTCCGCTTCATCAGCGGGTCGATGTCACGGTCGATGTAGCAGTTGAGCGCGTTGGCGGCACCGGCCGCGAGCGAGCCGCCGACGAGCACCACGGCCATCAGCCACAGCGAGGGCACGCCGCGGTCGGCGAGGAGCATCGCGGGGACCGTCGTGATGAGCAGCAGCTCGACGATCCGGGGCTTGGTCAGTGAGACATAGGCCTTGACGACGGCGCCGAAACCGGCGCGGCGGCCTGCCGCCTGCTCCCGCTGCGCCCTGGCGAGCGCGGCCGCGGTCGTGGGGCGGACCGGCCGGGAAACATCCGTCGCCGCGCTCTGGGGGACCGCCGCACCGTCGACGAGCTGCGTCACGTCTGGAGAGCCACCTTCCGGCATCGGCCGCACCTGGGGTCCGCCTGCCGCAGAGGCCCGGCCGGGTGACGGCACGGGAGGGGCACGGTGGCACCGAGGGTCCCGCCGAGACCGGCGGGCTCTCGCATCCTAGAACAGGATCAACGCAGGCCAGACCGGGACCCCACCACCTGCCCCGTCACATCGGCGCGCACCTTCGTCCGGGGCGCCGCGCGTACCACATCTGCAAAAGTTTCGCGCAGGGCTGAATCGATACAGGTTTACCATCGGGGGCACACATCGTCGCAGTCGCGCGGCGGTCGGACGCGCGGCGGGCATCGACTACCGTTACCGCAGGCAGCGTCGCCGATGTCCGAAACACGGTCGACTGCGCGTGGGCCTACCCGTTCGTGGGTAGGGTCGATCTGAACAGCCTTGCTATCCCTCGTTCGACAGGAGCAGCACAGCCGTGAGCGCTGAAGAGGTCAAGGGTCCCGAGCTTTCCTGGTCCGACGTCGACCGGCGGGCGGTCGACACGGTGCGGGTCCTCGCCATGGACGCCGTCGAGAAGTCCGGCAACGGCCACCCCGGCACGGCGATGAGCCTGGCGCCCGCGGCATACCTGCTGTTCCAGAAGGTCATGAAGCACGACCCGACCGACCCCAACTGGCTCGGCCGCGACCGCTTCGTGCTCTCCTGTGGACACTCGAGCCTGACCCTGTACATCCAGCTGTACCTCTCGGGCTACGGCCTGAGCCTCGACGACCTCAGGTCGCTGCGGCAGTGGGGCTCATTGACCCCCGGCCACCCCGAGCACGGGCACACCGCCGGTGTGGAGACCACCACCGGCCCGCTCGGCCAGGGCCTCGGCAACGCCGTCGGCATGGCGATGGCGGCCCGCCGCGAGCGCGGTCTCTTCGACCCCGAGCCGGCGACCGGCGAGAGCCTGTTCGACCACCACGTCTACGTGCTGTGCTCCGACGGCGACATCGAAGAGGGCATCAGCCACGAGGCCAGCGCGATCGCCGGCCACCAGAAGCTCGGCAACCTCGTCGTCATCTACGACGACAACGAGATCTCGATCGAGGACGACACCAAGGTCGCCAAGAGCGAGGACGTCGCCGCCCGCTACGAGGCGTATGGCTTCCACGTGCAGACGGTCGACTGGCGCGCCGGGCACGACGCCGGCGACGGCGTCTACACCGAGGACGTCGAGGCGCTGTGGGTCGCGCTCGAGGCCGCGAAGGCCGAGACGAGCCGCCCGTCGTTCATCGCGCTGCGCACGATCATCGGCTGGCCCGCCCCGAAGAAGCAGAACACCGGCAAGATCCACGGCTCGGCGCTCGGCGCCGACGAGGTCACCGCCACCAAGCAAATCCTGGGCTTCGACCCGACGCTGACGTTCGAGGTGTCCGACGAGGTCCTCGCGCACGCCCGCGGCGCCATCGAGCGCGGCCGCGAGCTGCACGCCCGGTGGGACAAGGAGTTCGAGGCGTGGCGCGCCGGCGCCGGTGACCGCGCCACGCTGCTCGACCGCCTCCTCGCCGGCCGCCTGCCCGAGGGCTGGGCCAAGGCGCTGCCGGAGTTCCCCGCGAGCGAGAAGGGCATCGCGACCCGCAAGGCGTCCGGCGACGTCCTCGGCGCGCTGGCCCCGGTGCTGCCCGAGCTGTGGGGCGGCTCCGCCGACCTCGCCGAGAGCAACAACACCACGATGGAGGGCGAGCCCTCGTTCCTGCCGGCCGAGTTCGCCACGAAGGCGTTCCCCGGCAACGAGTACGGGCGCACCCTGCACTTCGGCATCCGTGAGCACGGCATGGGCGCCATCCTCAACGGCATCAAGCTGCACGGCCCGACCCGGCCCTACGGCGGCACGTTCCTCGTCTTCTCCGACTACATGCGGCCCGCGGTGCGTCTCGCGGCCCTCATGAAGCTGCCGGTCGTCTACGTGTGGACGCACGACTCGATCGGTCTCGGCGAGGACGGCCCGACGCACCAGCCGGTCGAGCACCTCACGGCGCTGCGCGCGATCCCCGGCCTGTCCGTGGTCCGCCCCGCCGACGCCAACGAGACCGCGTGGGCCTGGCGCCGCGCCCTGGAGGTCACCGACCACCCGGTCGCCCTGGCGCTGAGCCGGCAGAACCTGCCGACCCTCGACCGCACCGAGTACGCCCCCGCGGAGGGCACCGCCAAGGGCGGGTACGTCCTCAAGGACGCCTCCGACGGCCAGCCGCGGGTCATCATCGTGGCCACCGGCTCCGAGGTGCAGCTCGCGGTCGCCGCGCAGAAGAGGCTCGAGGAGGAGGGCACCCCGACCCGCGTCGTGTCGATGCCCTGCCAGGAGTGGTTCATGGAGCAGGACCTGGCCTACCGCCAGCAGGTCCTCCCGACCGGCGTCAAGGCGCGGGTCACCGTCGAGGCCGGCATCGCCATGTCGTGGCAGCACATCCTCGGCGACCACGGCGTGGCCGTCAGCATCGAGCACTACGGCGCGAGCGCCCCCCACACGGTGCTGTTCGAGCAGTTCGGCTTCACCCCCGACACGGTCGTCGCGGCCGCGCACGCCTCGCTCGCCAAGGTCGGCGAGATCACCGGCACCACCACCGGCAACTGAGTCTCTATCCCCTGAGGAGCATTGCGATGAGTTCCGATCGGCTGGCCGAGCTCTCCGCCGCGGGTGTGGCGGTCTGGCTCGACGACCTCTCCCGCTCACGGCTGAGCGGTGGCGGCCTCGACAAGCTGCGCCGTGAGCAGCATGTCGTGGGCGTCACCACCAACCCCACCATTTTCGCCAAGGCGCTGACCTCCGCCGAGGACTACGCCGGCGCGGTCAAGGACCTCGCCCTGCGCGACGCGCAGGTCAACGAGGCGATGCGCGCGCTCATGACCTATGACGTGCGCTGGGCCTGTGACGTCATGAAACCCGCCGCCGACGCCAGCAAGGGCATCGACGGCCGGGTCTCCATCGAGGTCGACCCGGGTCTCGCCGCCGACACCGCACGCACCGTCGCCGAGGCGAAGGCGCTGTGGTGGCTGGTGGACCGCGACAACCTGTTCATCAAGATCCCCGCGACCAAGGAAGGCCTGCCGGCGATCACCGCCGTGCTCGCCGAGGGCATCAGCGTCAACGTGACCCTGATCTTCTCCCTGGAGCGCTACGAGTCCGTCATGAACGCGTACTTCGCCGGCCTGGAGCAGGCGAAGGCCAACGGCCACGACCTGTCGAAGATCGGGTCGGTCGCGTCGTTCTTCGTGTCGCGCGTCGACACCGAGTACGACAAGCGCCTCGACAAGATCGGCACCGAGGAGTCGAAGGCGCTCAAGGGCAAGGCCGCGATCGCCAACGCCAAACTCGCGTACAAGAAGTACGAGGAGCTGTTCTCCTCCGAGCGCTGGCAGGCCCTCGCCGACGCGGGCGCGCATCCGCAGCGGCCGCTGTGGGCGTCCACCTCGACGAAGAACCCCGAGTACCGTGACGTGATCTACGTCGAGGAGCTTGTCGCCCCCGGCACCGTCAACACGATGCCCGAGGCGGTCATCCACGCGTTCGCCGACCACGGCGAGGTCCGCCTCGACGCGATCACCGGCTCCTACGCGGAGGCGCAGCAGGTCATGGACGCCCTCGCCGCGGCCGGCATCGACTACGACGACGTCGTGCAGGTCCTGGAGCGCGAAGGCGTCGAGAAGTTCAGCGTCAGCGGCAACGAGATGATCGAGACCGTCCGGTCGGCCCTCGAAGCCGCCAAGTAGGCCTCGCGTCTTCAGTAGGCTGAAGTCCTGCTGGTCATCTGTGGAGGGTGCGGGTGCCTGATCTTCTCGACGACGTCACCGCGGCGGCCGGGCTCACGGTGTTCGGCGCCGCGGCCGTCGCCGGTGCGATCTCCACCCGCACCCCTTCCAGTTCCCCTGTCAGTCCCCCTTCCGGTCCCCCGGACTGGTCTCCTGACTACGACGTGGTGCCGAGGGTCACGATGCTCCGCACGGAGCTGCGGGCCCTCGGGCTCGACCGGGTCGTGCTCGTCGGCGACGGCGCCCCGGCCCGTGCCGCCGACGCGATCGCCCGCACGCTCGGCGTGCCGCTGACCGTCCTGGACGGCACCGACCCGCACAGTGTCGCGGCCGCCGTCGCCGACCGGCTGCGGCGCACCGTGGTCGTGCTGACCTCCTCGTCGCCGACGTCGGTGCCCCTGGCCGTCGACAGCCATCGCCGGGCGTTCCTGCAGGCGTTCGAGGACCACGGGATCCACGACCTCGGGCGCCGCTTCGTCTTCGTCACCCGGCCCGGCTCACCCCTGGCGACGACGGCGCTGGAGATGGGCGCGCAGCTGTTCCTCGCGCAGCCCGTGCCGTTGTCGGCCTATTCGCTGGTGCCGGCCGGGCTCGCCGGAGCGGACATCAACGACCTCGTGGAGCAGGCGTTCGCCCTGGCCGCTCCGCCGCGGCACACGCCGGCGGCCGGCTTCTCGCTGCCGTCCCAGAGCTCCGCCCCCACCGGCCTCCGGGCGCCCGCTCCCGCTCCTGTGTCCTCCGCCGCCGGGCCCGTGTCCCGGTTCGAGCATCCTGCCGTCGCGCTCGGTGCGGCGCTCGCCGCCGCCGTGGCCGCCGGGCGGGACAAGATCGCGCTGGCGCCCGACGGCAGCGGGATCGTCGGGATCGGCGAATGGGTCGCGGCCCTGCTCACCACGGCCGGGTCCCGGGCCGTGCCGGTCGTGCTGGAGACGCCGGGCAGCTGGGGACACGAGGGTCCCGACGTGCTCAGCGTGACCACCGGCGGATCGCTCGTCGCGGGGATCATGCCCGGTGGCGGCATCGCGCCCGACCTCGCCGTCAACGGGCCGCTCGGCGCGCAGCTGCTCGCCTGGGAGCAGGCACTCACCATCGCCGGTCTCATCGGCCCCGGGCAGACCGCCGCCGAACCCGCCGGCGCCACCGCAGGCTTCGGATCCGCCGGTTTCCCGGCCGGCGGCGCGGGACAGGGCGACCCGTCGTCGCAGGAAGGCGTGCTGCGGGTCCTCGACACCGGGTTGCCGCCGCAGGCGCCCGCGTTCGTCGACGGAGCCGTCGAGGTGCACGGGGCCGTCACGGCCACGACGCTCATCGGGGCGATCGACGAGTTCGCGCGGGCGGTCCCGCCCGGTGGCGCGCTCGTCGTCCGGGCGCACCTCGACCGGACCGCCGACGCCGCTGCCCTCGAGGTGCGGACCGGGCTTGCCGGGCGGGTCGACCGGGCCGTGAGCTTCGCCTGGGGCGGTGGACCGGTCCAGGCCGTTACGGGTGTCGGAGGCGCCGGCGGTACACCTGAATCCTCCGCGATCCAGATCACCGGCGCGGTCTTCGGGGACCTCGGCGTTCCCGGACGCCCGTATACGTTCGGCGAGCTGCAGGCCGCCGAGGCCGCCGACGATCGGCAGGTCCTGATCGACCAGGGCCGGCCGTTGCTACGACTGCACCTGACCGACCGGAATTCCGGTATCGACCAATTGTTGGCCGCCCTCGGAGGGTGAGTGTGATGACCAATCCCTTGCGGGACCCGCAGGACCGGCGACTGCCTCGGATTCCCGAGCCGTGCGCGCTGGTCATCTTCGGCGTCACCGGTGACCTAGCCCGCAAGAAACTCATCCCGGCGGTCTACGACCTGGCCAACCGGGGACTGCTGCCGCCGAGCTTCGCGGTGCTCGGCTTCGCCCGGCGCGACTGGGGCGACGGCGACTTCGAGGACCTCGCCCGCAAGGCCGCGCAGAACGGCGCGCGCACCACGTGGCGGGAGGAGGTGTGGTCGCGCCTCGCCGGCAACATCAAGTTCGTGCCCGGGTCGTTCGAGGACGACGCCGCGTTCGACCATCTCGCGCAGACCCTCGACGACCTGCACGACGAGGGCGGCATCCCGGGCAACGCGGCGTTCTACCTGTCGATCCCGCCGTCGGCGTTCCCGGTCGTGCTCAAGCAGCTCGAGCGCACCGGCATGTCGGACAACGCGAAGTCCGGCGGCTGGCGCCGCGTCGTCGTCGAGAAGCCGTTCGGCTACGACCTCACCTCCGCGCGGCAGCTCAACGACCTCGTCGACGACGCGTTCACCGCGCAGGACGTGTTCCGCATCGACCACTACCTGGGCAAGGAGACGGTCCAGAACATCCTGGCGCTGCGCTTCGCGAACAACCTGTTCGAGCCGGTGTGGAACTCCAACTACGTCGACTCGGTGCAGATCACGATGGCCGAGGACGTCGGCATCGGCACCCGCGCCGGCTTCTACGACACCGTCGGCACCGCCCGCGACGTCGTGCAGAACCACCTGATGCAGCTGCTCGCGCTGGTCGCGATGGAGGAGCCGACCGCGTTCGACGCGACCGCGATCCGCACCGAGAAGCTCAAGGTGCTCAACGCGATCACCGTGCCGACCGACGTGTTCACCAACACGGTCCGCGGGCAGTACCTGACCGGCTGGGTCGCGGGCGAGCGCGTCGCCGGCTACCTGGAGGAGAAGGACGTCCCCGCGGAGTCGAAGACGGAGACGTACGTGGCGATCCGCCTCGGCGTCCAGAACCGCCGCTGGGCCGGGGTGCCGTTCTACGTCCGCGCCGGCAAGCGCATGCCGCGCCGGGTCACGGAGCTCGCCATCTCGTTCAAGAAGGCGCCGCACCTGCCGTTCCACCAGACGGACGTGGAGATGCTGGGTCACAACCAGCTGGTCATCCGCGTCCAGCCCGACGAGGGCGTGATGCTGAAGTTCGGCTCGAAGGTGCCCGGCACGACGATGGAGGTCCGCGACATCGCGATGGACTTCCAGTACGGCGAAGCGTTCACCGACGCCAGCCCCGAGGCGTACGAGCGGCTCATCCTCGACGTCCTCGTCGGCGACAAGACCCTGTTCCCCGACTCGGCCGAGGTCGAGGCGAGCTGGAACGTGATCGACCCCCTTGAGGAGGCGTGGGCGGGCTCGACGCCCGAGCCGTACCGCGCGGGCGAATGGGGTCCGCGAGCAGCTGACGAGATGCTGGCCCGCGAGGGCCGCGCCTGGCGCCGGGCCTAGTGGGGGGATATCCGTCATGATCGGACTTTGGGACACCACCGGTATCGAGGTCGTCAAGGCCCTCGCCAACGAGCGTCGCAGCGCCGGCGGGCTGACCAGCGGCCTCGCCCTCACGCTCGTCGCCGTCGTCGACGAGCGGCAGGTCCGGGAGGCGGAGGCGGCCGCGACGATCGCCGCGTCCGCGCACCCGTGCCGGCTGCTCATCATCGTGCGCGCCGACGTCACCCAGCAGCGGTCCCGCCTCGACGCGGAGATCGTCGTCGGCGGCCGCCTCGGGCCGTGCGAGGCCGTCGTCATGCGCATGCAGGGCCGGCTCGCCCTGCACGCCGAGTCGGTCGTCATGCCGCTGCTCGCCCCGGACGTGCCGGTGGTGACGTGGTGGCAGTGCACGCCGCCGGAGCGGATCGCCTACGACCCGCTCGGCGTCGTCGCGGACCGCCGCATCACCGACAGCTCCCAGGCCGCGGACCCCGTCGGCAACCTGCGCACCCGCGCCGACGACTACGTGCCCGGCGACACCGACCTGGCCTGGTCACGGATCACCCCGTGGCGCACGCTCCTCGCGGGCGCGTTCGACGCCACCACCGTCGGCGTCAAGGCCGTCGAGATCGTGGCCCCCGACACCGACCCGACCGGCCCGCTGCTCGGCGGCTGGCTCGAGGCCCGGCTCGGCGTGCACCCGACCCGCCGCAGCGGCTCCGGCAAGATCATGGAAGCGGTGCACCTGGAGCTCGCCGACGGCAGCACCATGAGCCTCAACCGCGACCTGAACGCCGGCAGCGCCACCCTGCAGCGCACCGGGCAGCCCGACCGGATCCTGCCGCTGAGCCGCCGCCCCCTCGGCGAGGAGCTCGCCGAGGAGCTGCGGCGCCTCGACCCGGACCAGCCCTACGCGGCGGCCCTGGCCGCGGCCACCGGCAAGCGCAGCCTGGAGGAGCGGGTCGCGCCGCGGGTGCACATCTGGAAGGACCCGGCGCTCGCCGAGCGCCCGGAAGCCTCCTCGTCCACGCTGGAGACCGTCTCTTCATGACCGTCGTCGTGCACGGTGACCCGAAACTGCTCGCCGAGGCGACCGCCGCCCGCCTGATCGTCCGGCTCACGGACGCGCAGGCGGAGCGGGGCGTCGCGTCGCTCGTCCTCACCGGCGGGCGCATCGCCGCGCAGATCTACGCCGCGGTCCACGCCAGCTCGGCCCGCGACGCCGTCGACTGGTCACGGGTCGACTTCTGGTGGGGCGACGAGCGCTTCCTGCCGTCCGGCGACCCCGACCGCAACGAGACCCAGGCCCGCGAGGCCTTCCTGGCGGCACTGCCCGTCGACCCGGGCCGGGTGCACCCGATGCCCGCCGCCGACGGCGCGGACCCGGCCGCGGCCGCCGCCGCGTACGAGCGCGAGGTCGCCGGGGCGCAGTTCGACCTGGTGCTGCTCGGGGTGGGCGAGGACGGGCACGTCGCGTCGGTCTTCCCCGGCCACCCGGTCGGCGACGACCCGCGTCCGGTGGCGGACGTGCACGACAGCCCGAAGCCCCCGCCGGTGCGCATCACGCTGACCCTGCCGACCCTCAGCACGGCCGCCGAGGTCTGGCTGCTCGCGTCGGGCGCAGGCAAGGCGGACGCGGTGCGGGACGCCTTCGCGGCCGGCTCGTCGCTGCCGGCGGCGCGGGTGCACGGCCGGGACCGCACGCTGTGGCTCGTCGACACCGACGCCGCCCAGTTCCTGCGCTCGTAGCCACGTCGCTGCCGTCGCTCACCCGGCCGCCTCTACCCGCCGGCGCTGCTCGGCGGTGCGGCGGAGGGTGAGCGCCCGTCCGGCCGCGTAGCGGACCATGGATGCGCGGTGCCGTGGCCCCGGCGGTCTTGACGGTCACGGCGACACGGTCACCGCGAAAGGGCAGACTGCGGCACCCCGTGGCGGTGCCGCTGGGTGCCGGGCGGGTGGGTCAGCCGCGGCGCTGGCGGAGGCGGGCCAGGGCCTCGGCCAGGATGGCCTCGCCGTCCTCTTCGGAGCGGCGTTCCTTCACGTAGGCCAAATGGGTCTTGTACGGCTCGGTGCGCGGGCGCTCCGGCGGGGCCTGCTCGTCCTGACCCGCCGGGAGTCCGCACCGCGGGCAGTCCCAGGTGGCCGGGGGCGTGATCTCGGCGGCGAAGGCGGGCTCGGTCATGTGCCCGTTGGCGCACCAGTAGGTGATGCTGCGGCGGGGGGCCTGTTCACCGCGCTCGGCCCAGCGCATGGGACCGGAACCGACTCGGGTCCCGCGGATGGCGTTACCAGCTGCCACGGCTGCTCGCTCCTGTTCGTCGGGGGGTGCGACGTCGTGCGGAGGCAGGAGTGTGGGCGAAAAACACCTGCGCGCGGCCCGCCGAACGGACCGCGCGCATGAGTCTAGGACCCGGAGCGTGCTCAGGCACCACCGTTTTCGACAATTTTCAGCCAGAGGCCAAGACCAACGATGCAGGCGAACCAGATGATGCCGACCAGCAGCGTGTAGCGGTCGAGGTTCTTCTCGGCGACCGACGAGCCGGCGAGGCTGGACGAGACGCCGCCGCCGAACATGCTCGACAGGCCACCGCCCTTGCCGCGGTGCAGCAGCACGAGCATGGTCAGCAGCACGCTCGTGATGAGGAGCAGCACGATCAGGGTGTAGGCGAACGCCGTCATGGCGCGGTCGTCCTCTCGATGGGCGGTCAAGTCTGCAAAACAGACGCCAGCTTACTGGAACGGGTTCGTTACGCGAGCCCCAGGGCACACAGGTCCGGCTGGCCGAACTGCGGGTGGATGAAGCCGCCCCGGACCTTCGTGCCGGACATCCGCAGCGCCTTCATGTAGATGATCGGGATGGCGACGGCCCTGCTCGCGATCTTCTCGTCCAGCTCGCCCCAGAGGAGGTACTGCCGCTCCGGCACCGACTCCTCCAACGCCGACGTGATGTCGTTGTTGATCTCCGGGTCGTTGAGGAGGGCGTAGTTCTGGTTGTTGGTCGCGTTCGCCTTCGTCGGGATGAGGCGGCCGTCGAAGAGCGGCGGGATGACGGCCGAGCCGTTGGCCCAGTCGGGGATCCAGCCGGCCCACAGCAGGTCGTTGGTGTTGGCGGGGTTGCCGATGACGTCGAAGTACGTCTCCGGGTCGATGCCGTTGACCTTGATCTGGATGCCGATCTGCTGATACGTCTCGACCATGGTGGTGGCCAGGCGCCGGATGTCCTTCTGCTCCGGGATCGCCAGGGTCAGCGTCGTGGCGCACGGCTTGCCCTTGTTGCGCTGGTCGTCCATCAGCTTGGTCGCGACGTCGGGCTTGCCCTCGACGTTGGCGGTGCTGTCGTACAGGTCGAAGTCCTTGTGGGCCTTCAGCTGGGGAGCGATGATCGTGTTCGCGTAGTCGCCGAAGACCGAGCCGCCGAGCGCCGCGCGGAACTTGCGCTTGTTGAAGGCGAACACGAGGGCCCGGCGGCAGTCCAGCTCCGGCATGCGCTTGGTGTTGAGCGACAGGTACCGGATGCCGCCATAGCTGCCCTGAACGGCCCTGGAGGACAGGGCGGCGTCGTTGACCACCTGCTGGACGAAGTTCGGCGCGACGTTCTTGTCCAGGTCGATGGTCTCGGCCCAGTCACCCTCGCTCTGGATCAGGTTGGACGTGACGGTCGGCAGGTCGCCGTTCGCCTCGATGACGATCTTGTCCGGGTAGGCCTTGCGGACGCTGTCGGTCTTGCGGTCCCAGTACTGGTTGCGCACGTAGACGAGCTGCTGGTCGGTGTTCTCCTGCAGCTTGTACGGGCCGGAGGAGAACGGCTTCTTGTCGTACTCCGCCTTGGTGTCCTGCTTGGCGAGGACCGGCGCGAACACGGTCATCGCGACGGTGTAGCCGAAGTCGCCGATGGGCTGGGACAGCGTGAACTTGATGTTGCGGTTGTCGACGCACTGCACGGACTGCAGGCCCTTGCCGTTGTTGTTGCCGCCGACGAACGGCCCCGCGTAGTTGTCGGTGCCCGCGAGGTACGTCTTCGCGTACGGCTGGGCGACCGAGTACAGGCTGGAGAAGCTGCGCTCCACGCCGTACTTCACGTCGGCGCAGGTGATCGGGGAGCCGTCCTCCCAGCGGATGTCGTCCTTGAGCTGGAAGTCCCAGACGCGGTTGCCCTCGCTGGGCCGGCCGGCGTCGGTGGCGAGGTCGCCGACGATCTCGCTGGCGGCCGCGCCGGGCTCGGAGCGGAACGTCGTGAGGGTCCGCGTGGTGAGGCGGCTGACGTTGGCCTCGGTGGCGGTCGCGATGCGCTGCGGGTCCAGGTGGGCCGGTTTGGCGCTGACGACGACGCGGAGGGTCCCGCCGGTCCTCGGCGGCTGCGGGCGGTCCTCGGCGCCGGCGTCGCTGCACGCAGCCGCGCTCGCGAGCAGGGACAGACCGACCAACGACGCGACGAAACGCTTGGCGAGCATGCTCGTTCCCCACTGGTCATGGTCGGCCCGTTCGTGGCGGGCGGCCGTGGCTCGGTCCCGCGGCGTGCGCGGGGTGTGTGCCCTCGCGGTGCGCGGGCAGGTCCGGCAGCCCGGTGTAGGGGCTGCGGACCAGGCCACTTTAGGCGTCGTTCATGCCGTGCGGAACCTGGGGTGGGATACAAAACAGCGTCGCGCCGCCCTGGTCAGGGCCGCGCGACGCTGCGTTGAGGAGCGGTTACTTGCCGAGACGGCAGATGCGGACAAAACCCTCCGCATCGATGCTGGCGCCACCGACGAGCGCGCCGTCGATGTCGGGCTGCTCGATGATCGACGCCACGTTGTCGTGCTTGACCGAGCCGCCGTACAGGATGCGCACCCGGTCGGCCGTGCCGCCGGTGTACTTCTCCGCGAGGCGGGTCCGGATCGCGCCGATGACCTCCTGCGCGTCCTGCGGGGTCGCGACCTTGCCGGTCCCGATGGCCCACACCGGCTCGTACGCCACGACGATCTTCTCGATCTCGTCGGTCTTGACCTTCTCGAGCGCGGCGTCGAGCTGGGCGAGGGTGTAGCCGACGTGCTCGCCCGCCTCACGGACGGCGAGACCCTCGCCGACGCAGAGGATCGGGGCGATGCCGTTGGCGAGGGCCGCCTTCACCTTGGCGTTGACGAGCGCGTCGTCCTCGCCGTGGTACTGGCGGCGCTCCGAGTGCCCGACGACCACGTACTGGCAGCCGAGCTTCGCCAGCATCGCGCCGGAGATCTCGCCCGTGTAGGCGCCCGACGTGTGCTGCGACAGGTCCTGCGCGCCGTAGCCGATGTTGAGCTTGTCGCCGTCGGTCAGCGTCTGCACGCTGCGGATGTCGACGAACGGGGGCAGCACGACGACCTCGACGGCCTCCAGCTGCGCCTCGTTGAGGCTGAATGCCAGCTTCTGCACCAGGGCGATGGCCTCGAGGTGGTTGAGGTTCATCTTCCAGTTGCCGGCCATGAGCGGCCTGCGGCCGGTTGCTTCTGCCATCGCTCAGCCCTCCAGTGCGGTGATGCCGGGCAGGGCCTTGCCCTCGAGATACTCCAGGGACGCGCCACCACCGGTCGAGATGTGGCTGAACCCGTCCTCGGGGATGCCGAGGGCGCGCACGGCCGCGGCGGAGTCGCCGCCGCCGACGACGCTGAAGCCGTCGATCTTCGTGATGGCCTCGGCGACGCCGCGCGTGCCGGCCGCGAACGGCGCCAGCTCGAAGACGCCCATCGGACCATTCCAGAACACGGTCTTCGCGGACTCGACGGCCTGCGCGAACAGCGTCACCGACTCCGGTCCGATGTCGAGGCCGAGCTCCTCGGCCGGGATCGCGTCGGCGGCGACGACCTGGGTCGCCGCGTCGGCCGCGAACTTGTCGGCGGTCACCACGTCGACGGGCAGCACGATCTTGTCGCCGCCGCGGGCGAGCAGGTCCGCGCAGGTGCCGACCATCTCGTCCTGCAGCAGGCTCTTGCCGACCTCGTGGCCCTGGGCCTTGAGGAAGGTGAAGCACATGCCGCCGCCGATGAGCAGCTTGTCGACCTTCGGCAGCAGCGCCTCGATGACGGCGAGCTTGTCCGACACCTTCGAGCCGCCGAGGATGACCACATACGGCCGCTCGGGGTCGCCGGTGAGCTTCGACAACACGTCGAGCTCGCGTCGCACGAGGCCGCCGGTGTACCGGGGCAGCAGCGCTGCGACGTCGAACACGCTGGCGTGCTTGCGGTGCACGG
Organism: Dactylosporangium sp. NPDC005555; assembly: GCF_040605635.1. Lineage (NCBI taxonomy): Bacteria > Bacillati > Actinomycetota > Actinomycetes > Micromonosporales > Micromonosporaceae > Dactylosporangium > Dactylosporangium sp. NPDC005555. The sequence goes on along the minus strand of NZ_JBEXDG010000037.1, from coordinate 19,094 downwards.
CGCCGAAGGCGTCGTCGACGTAGACGTCGGCGAACTGGGCCAGCTGCGCGGCGAACGCGCCCCGCTCGGCCTCGTCCTTGCTGGTCTCGCCCGCGTTGAAGCGCAGGTTCTCCAGCAGGGCGACGTCACCGTCGCCGAGCCCGGCGACCGCGGCCTGCGCGCTCTCGCCGACGGTGTCGGTGGCGAACGCGACGGGCTTGCCGAGCAGCTCCCCGAGCCTTTGTGACACCGGCTGCAGGGTGTACTTCGGGTCGGGCGCGCCCTTCGGGCGGCCCAGGTGCGACACCACGGTGACCCGCGCGCCGGCCTCACGCAGGGCGTTGAGGGTCGGCAGGACCGCCCGGATGCGCCCGTCGTCGGTGATCTTGTCTCCGTCGAGCGGAACGTTCAGGTCGGCGCGCAGGAGCACGCGCCGACCTTTGACGCCCTCGCTCAGGAGGTCGTCGAGCGTCTTCACAGGCCGGTGCCCACCAGCGTGACGAGGTCGACGAGACGGTTGCTGTAGCCCCACTCGTTGTCATACCAGCCGACGACCTTGACCTGGTTGCCGATGACCTTGGTCAGGCCCGCGTCGAAGATGCACGACGCCGGGTCGGTGACGATGTCGCTGGAGACGATCGGGTCCTCGGTGTAGACGAGGATGCCCTTCAGCGGGCCGTCAGCGGCGGCCTTCATCGCGGCGTTGACCTCGTCGACCGTGGTCTCGCGACCCACGGTGACGGTCAGGTCGGTGGCCGAGCCGGTCGGGATCGGCACCCGCAGCGCGTAGCCGTCCAGCTTGCCCTTGAGCTCGGGCAGGACCAGCGAGACCGCCTTGGCGGCACCGGTCGAGGTCGGCACGATGTTGAGGGCGGCGGCGCGGGCGCGACGCAGGTCCTTGTGCGGGGCGTCCTGCAGGTTCTGGTCCTGCGTGTACGCGTGGATCGTGGTCATGAGGCCACGCTCGATGCCGAACGTGTCGTTGATGACCTTGGCCATCGGCGCGAGGCAGTTCGTGGTGCACGACGCGTTGGAGATGATGGTGTGGTTCGCCGCGTCGTACTTGTCCTCGTTGACGCCCAGGACGACCGTGACGTCCTCGCCCTTGGCCGGCGCCGAGATGATGACCTTCTTCGCGCCGGCGGCGACGTGGACCCTGGCCTTGTCCGCGTCGGTGAAGATGCCGGTCGACTCGATGACGACGTCGGCGCCCAGGTCGCCCCAGGGCAGCTTCGACGGGTCGCGCTCGGCGAGCGCCTTGAAGGTCTTGCCGTTGACCGTGATCTCGTCGGTGGTCGCCTTCACCTCGTAGGGCAGGCGGCCCAGGATGCTGTCGTACTTCAGCAGGTGCGCCAGCGTCGCGTTGTCGGTGAGGTCATTGACGCCCACAACCTCGATGTCAGCGCCCTTGGCCAGCGCCGCACGGAAGAAGTTGCGGCCGATGCGGCCGAAGCCGTTGATGCCAACCCGGATGGTCACTTCGACACATCTCCTCGCCTCGTCGCGGCCGGCCGTTGCCGATGCCGGTCGCCCGTGAGTGATCATGGCTCGCCCGGTCGGGGGCCTGATCGGTGAGGCCCATGAGCGGGGAGCGGCCGCGTGGAGCGGCATACGGACGGCTTCGTCGCCGAACAGGAAAACCCTATCGCCTGCGGGCCGCCGAACTCCCGCCGGGGTGTCTGAGCACACAGCGGTTTCACCCCGGCTGAGCGTCCGTTCAGCTCACCAGCATCTCCGGTGTGACCGCCGACTCGGTGTCGGGGATCCCCAGGTCGCGGGCGCGCTTGTCGGCCAGGGCCAGGAGACGCCTTATGCGTCCGGCGATCGCGTCCTTCGTGAGCGGCGGGTCGGCGAGCGCCCCGAGCTCCTCCAGGGACGCCTGCCGGTGCTCCAGCCGCAGCGTACCGGCGCTGAACAGGTGCTCGGGGGCGTTGTCGGCGAGGATCTCCATCGCGCGGGCGACCCGGGCGGCGGCGGCCACCGCGGCGCGGGCTGAGCGGCGCAGGTTGGCGTCGTCGAAGTTGGCCAGCCGGTTGGCGGTGGCCCGGACCTCGCGGCGAACCCGGCGCTCCTCCCACGTCAGCACGCTCTGGTGTGCGCCGATGCGGGTGAGCAGGGCGGCGATCGCGTCGCCGTCCTTGACCACGACCCGGTCGACGCCGCGGACCTCGCGGGCCTTCGCGGTGATCCCGATGCGCCGGGCGGCGCCGACCAGCGCGAGCGCGGCCTCCGGCCCGGGGCAGGTGATCTCCAGCGCGCAGCTGCGGCCCGGCTCGGTCAGCGACCCGTGCGCCAGGAACGCCCCGCGCCAGGCGGCGACGGCACAGCACATGTTGGCCGACACGACATGCGGGGGCAGGCCACGCACCGGACGGCCACGGACGTCGAGCAGGCCGGTCTGCCGGGCGAGGGCCTCGCCGTCCTTCACCACACGCACGATGAAGTGGCTGGCCTTGCGCAGGCCGCCGCTCGCGAGGACGTGGATCTCGCTCTGGTACCCGTACACCTCGGAAACCTCGCGGCGCAGCCGTCGGGCGGCCGCGTTGGTGTCGAGCTCGGCCTCGACGACCACCCGGCCGGAGACGATGTGCAACCCGCCCGCGAAGCGGAGCAGCGCGGCCATCTCGGCGCGCCGGCAGCAGGGTTTGGCTACATCCACCCTGCTCAGCTCGTCCTTGACCGCAGCGGTCATCGCCATTCTGTCGTCACCTCGCGGGGCTCATTCGAACTGTCGGTGGTGCTGCTGTCGGTGCCGCTCAGCCGTGGTGCTCTCAGCAGTGGCTCCAGAGCCGTGGCCAGCGCGTGCGGGTCGTGCTGCGGTGCTCCGTCCGCGACGGCCACCGGCGCGAGCACCAGACGGGCACCCAGCGATTCTGCCGCACGATGGACCGGTTCGGGGTCGCCTACGGCTTTCCCGTCGGCAAGAACTACATCGACGTGCAGCCCAGGTAGGTAACGACGCAGGGCGGCAAGGTGTTCCGGCAGGGTCAGCCCCGCCGTCTCGCTGTCGGGTGCCAGATTCAGCGTGACCAGGCGCTTCGCGGCACTCATGGAGATCGCTGCGGCCAGCTGCGGCACCAGCAGGTGCGGGATCACGCTGGTGAACCACGACCCGGGCCCGAACAGCAGCCAGTCCGCGTCGGTGGTCGCCTGCACCGCCTCCGCGCACGCCTCGGGCGCCGCCGGCACCAGCCGCACCCGGTCGATCGTCTTGGAGGTGACCGCAACAGCGTGCTGACCGCGCACCGTGACCACCTCGCCACCCTCCGACAGGTCGGCCTCGATGTGCAGCGGCCGGCGCGACATGGGCAGCACCCGCCCGTCGCAGCGCAGCATCTCCGCCGCCCGGTCCAGCGCGACGACCGGGTCGCCGGCGAGCTCCATCATGGCGCACAGCACCAGGTTGCCGACGGGATGCCCGGCGAGGTCGTCGCTGCCGGCGAACCTGTGCTGGAACACCTCCGCGATCGCCTCCTCGTCGGCGAGCGCGGCCAGTGCCTGACGCAGGTCGCCGGGCGGCAGGATGTCGCGGGTCGCCCGCAACCGCCCACTGGACCCCCCGTCGTCGGCGACGGTGACGACCGCGGTGATGTCCAGCGGCAGGTCCTGATGGATCCGCCGGAGCGCCCGCAACGAGGCGGAAAGCCCGTGCCCCCCACCGAACGCCACCACCCGCACCGGCCGCCGTCCTTCGAGCCGCACGCCCTTGCGATGCGCCCCCGGGACACGGGACCCGTCCAGCGCATCAGCACCGTCCGGTTCACCCTGTCCGCCGGCCCGGCCACGATGCGAACCCGCGCCGTTGCCGCTCACCGCACCGTGCACGCTGCTCCTACCCGCCGCGCCGTGCACGCCGTCGCCGCTCGCCACACCGCTGCCGGCGGCCGCGCCGTGACTGCCTGCCGTGCCGTTACCGATCGCCGCGCCGTGGCTGGTTGACGCGTCAGGGTCGCCTGACACGTCGGTGCTGTCCGCCGGGCCGGGGGATGCGCCGTTCTCGCGGCGCCGGGCAACACTCATTCGCGCCCCAGGTCGCGGTGCTGCGGCGCGGCGGCGAGACGCATCTCGCGGAGCCGGCGGGCGAGCTCCTCGGCGATCGCGACGCTGCGGTGCTTGCCACCGGTGCAGCCCACGGCGATCGTCAGGTAGCGCTTGCCCTCCCGCTCGAAGCCGGGCGCCGTGGCGTTGATCAGCCGCGCATACGTCTCCACGAACGTCACCGCACCCCGCTGCCCGAGCACGTAGCGGCTCACGTCGGTCTCGCGGCCGGTGTGCTCGCGCAGCTCAGGCACCCAGTACGGATTCGGCAGGAACCTCGCGTCGAGGACGAAGTCGGCGTCGGGCGGCAGCCCGTACTTGAACCCGAACGACAGCACCGTGACCCTGATCTGGGTGGTGTCCTCCTCGCCGAACATCTCCTCGATGCGCCCGCGGAGCTGGTTGACGTTGAGGTGGCTCGTGTCGATGAGCACGTCGGCCTGCTCGCGCGCCTCCTGCAGCAGCTTCCGCTCCGCGGCGATGCCGTCGGAGAGCCGTCCGCCACCCTGCAGCGGATGCGACCGGCGCACGCTCTCGAACCGCCGGATCAGCACCTCGTCATCGGCGTCGACGAACACCATCCGGGGGTTGAACCCCCGCTCCCGCAACGACTTCACCGCCCCCGGCAGATCCGTCGAGAACGCGTGACTGCGCACGTCGAGCACCATCGCGGTCCGCCGCGCCGCGCCCCGTGCCGCGAACGCCAGCTCCGCCATGTCGAGCAGCAACGCCTGTGGCAGGTTGTCCACGACGTAATACCCGACGTTCTCCAGCGCCCGGGCGACCGTGCTGCGGCCGCCGCCGGAGAGCCCCGTCACGATGACCAGGTCGGTCGCCGTGCGGTCGGGCGCTGCCGGCGCTTCTTCGCTCACCACGTCGACGAGTTTATGTCGTGCCGTGCGCCGGTCTGGCCGCTCGGTCGCTTTGTACCTTTTCAGGGTCACCGATCGCCCCGCCCGACACCGCCCCCGCACCGTCCGCCCCCATACGACCGCCGCCATCGCCCCTGCTGGCGGTCTCCCCCGGCTCGCCTGGACCGTGCGCCGTGACCTCGACCACCGTGACGACCCCCGAACCCCCGGCCGCCCGGTCAACGCCCGCGGACCGGTCAACGCCCGCGGAATCGGATGCGCCACCTGAAGCCACGACACCGATGGGCTCCTCCGCGGCGGAGCGCTCCCCCACCACGGAAGGAGACGGGAAACCACCAGTGCCCACGACGCCGGAAGGCACCGAAATGCCCGCGAGCAGTCCGGCGCCGCCGGGACCCTCGACGCCTGACGCCGGTGCCTGAGGAACCGGAACCACCCGCTCGGACCGCATCCGCCCGCTGACGTCCTCACCGGCCGACCCCGCGCGCTCATCGCCGGACTCATCGCCGGACTCAGCGGCAGGCTCACCGGCGGACGAGATCGGGGCCGGGCCTGCCGGTGACTCGCCCTTCCCGCGAGGCCCGGACGGGGCCGGCGGACCGTTGAGGGCGGCGAGGATCGCCTCCGCGGTGCGGCGGCCGATGCCCGGGACCTCGGCGATCTCGTCGGTGCTCGCCGACTTCAGCCGCTTCAACGAGCCGAAGTGCCGCAGCAGCGCCTTGCGGCGGATCTCGCCGAGGCCGGGCACGTTGTCCAGCGTGGACGCGGTCATGCGCTTCGAGCGCTTCTGCCGGTGATAGGTGATGGCGAAGCGATGGGCCTCGTCGCGGGCGCGCTGGAGCAGGTAGAGCCCTTCCGAGGAGCGGGGCAGGATCACCGGGAACTCGTCGTCGGGGAGCCAGACCTCTTCGAGGCGCTTTGCCAGGCCGCAGATGGCGATGTCGTCGATGCCGAGGTCGAGCAGCACCTGCGCGGCGGCGTTGACCTGGGGCTGACCGCCGTCGACCACGACGAGCTGCGGCGGATAGGCGAACTTGCGGGGCCGCCCCGTCGTCGGGTCGATGCCGGGGCGGGACGGGTCGACGTCTTCGGCGGCGAGCGAGTCGATCTCCACCTTGGCGTCGAGATAGCGGGCGAACCTGCGGCGCAGCACCTCCGACAGGGCCGACACGTCGTCGGTGGCGCCGTTGACCGCGAAGCGGCGATATTCACTCTTGCGGGACAGGCCGTCCTCGAAGACGACCATGCTGGCGACGACGTCGGTGCCCTGGATCTGGGAGATGTCATAGCACTCGATGCGCAGCGGGGCGGTCTGCATGCCGAGCGCCTCGGCGATCTCCTCCAGGGCCTTGCTGCGGGTGCTGAGGTCACCGGCGCGGCGCAACTTGTGCTGCTGGAGGGCCTGCTCGGCGTTGCGCGCGACGGTCTCGGCGAGGGTCTTCTTGTCGCCGCGCTGCGGCACGCGGATCGCCACCCGGCTGCCGCGCAGGTTGCTGAGCCAGTCGGCGAGCGCGTCGGCGTCGGCCGGCAGCTCCGGGACGAGCAGCTCCTTGGGCAGGTCGGCGGGGTCGGTGCCGGCCTCGGCACCGTAGATCTGGCTGCAGAAATGGTGGACGAGGTCGCCGGCGCTGAGGTCCTCGGTCTTCTCCACGACCCAGCCGCGCTGGCCGCGGACCCGGCCGCCCCGCACGTGGAACACCTGGACGGCCGCCTCCAGCGGGTCGTCGGCGAACGCGACCACGTCGGCGTCGGTGCCGTCGCCGAGGACGACCGCCTGCTTCTCCACGGCGCGGCGCAGCGCGCCGAGGTCGTCGCGGATGCGGGCGGCGCGCTCGAAGTCGAGCTCGTCGGACGCGGCGAACATCTCCCGCTCCAGGCGCTTGACCATGGTGTCGGTCTTGCCGGCCATGAAGTCGCAGAAGTCGTCGACGATGTGGCGGTGCTCCTCCTCGCTGACGCGGTCGACGCACGGCGCGGAGCACTTGCCGATATAACCGAGCAGGCACGGGCGGCCGATCTGCCCGGCGCGCTTGAACACGCCGGCGGAGCAGGTGCGCGCCGGGAAGACGCGCATCAGCAGGTCGAGGGTCTCGCGGATCGCCCACGCGTGCGCATACGGGCCGAAATAGCGCACGCCCTTGCGCTTCGCGCCACGCATCACCTGCAGGCGCGGATAGGCCTCGTCGAGCGTGACCGCCAGATAGGGATAGCTCTTGTCGTCGCGATAGCGGACGTTGAACCTGGGGTCGTATTCCTTGATCCAGTTGTATTCGAGCTGGAGTGCCTCGACCTCGGTGCCGACCGTGACCCAGTCGACCTTCGCCGCGGTGGTGACCATCTGCTGGGTGCGGGCGTGCAGGGTCCACACGTCGGCGAAATACGAATTGAGCCGCTGCCGGAGGCTCTTGGCCTTGCCCACATAGATGACACGGCCCGACGGATCGCGGAACCGGTAGACCCCCGGCGTGTCGGGAATGGTCCCCGGCGCGGGTCGATACGTGGACGGATCTGGCACTCTTCGAGACTATCCGGGGGGTACGACAGAAACAGCGACCGCCGTCCCCCCGGAAGACCGGGAAACCCGGCAGACGTCACGCCAGGGAGATGTTGTCCCCGTCGACCTTCAGCGCCTTCTCGGCCAGCCCCTTGGTGGCCGGCCCGTTCTTCACCGAGCCGTCTGCGGCGGAGAACACGCTGCCGTGGCACCGGCAGTTGATCGCGTTGCCGGTGACGTCGGACACGACGCACGACTGGTGCGTGCAGATCGAGCTGAACGCCTTGAACTGCCCGGACTCCGGCTGGGTGACGACAACGCCGCCGCCGTCCTTGAAGATCTTGCCGCCGCCGACGGGGATGTCGGCCTTGGTCGTCAGGACGCCCGCGGCGGCCCCGCCGGTGTTGTTGCTGTCCCCGGTCGAACCGCTGTCGTCACTGTCGTCTCCACAGGCTGCGAGCGCCGTCACGGCCGTGATTCCGGCCGCGCCGGCGAGCACCGCGCGGCGAGTCGTGTCACTCATAGGCTCCTCCAAGGTCGTTGGCCTGCTGGCTACGCCAGGAAATACGTAGATCATGGAGCGTACGGTTCAATGCTCAACGAAGTCTGGGAATCCGTTACCCGCACGTGACCTTGCGTCACAGGGCGAAACGGCGGCTCACGCCTCGACGACGTAACCCGCCTGCACCTTCACCGGCACGCCGTTCAGCCCGCGCGTCGCCGGCCCTCGCGCCAGGCTGCCGTCCGCGATCTTGAACTGCGAGTTGTGGCCCGGGCACATGATCATCGTCGCTCCGGCGGACGGCGGGTCGACGAGGACGCCCTGATGGGGGCAGCTCGCCTGGTACGCCTTGAACGTCCCCTGCTTCGCCTGCACGACGAGAATCGTGTCCTTGGCGATCACTCCGCCGCCGACGGGCACGTCCTTCACCGCGACGAGCGCGCCGGGTGGCGGCGCCGCGTCGCTGGAGCCCGTCGCGGGCGCGGTGTTGTCGAACGGGTTGGCCGCGGTGGTCGGCGCGGCCGTCGGCGGCGGCTGACTGCCCGCGGCCTCCGGGGTCTTCTCGTCGTCCCCGCAGCCCGCGAGCACCGTCACGCCGAGCGCACCGGCGCCCAGCAGCAGCGCCCGCCGGGCCGAGCAGGGGTTGAACACGTCCTGGACCGGCACGTCTTCCTCCTGGGGGTGAGGCCTTGCCAGCGGCCACCGTAGCAGCGCACGATCTCCGCCGCCGCTCGATCGGCCCCACCCGCCAGGAGGCGCAGCTCAGCCCTTCGAGGCCGCCTTCTTCGCCGGAGCCCGCTTGGCGGGCGCCGTCTTCTTGGCCGCGGCGGTGCCCTTCGAAGCGGCCGCCGCCCGCGTGCCGGTCGTCTTCTTCGGCGGCGCCGGCTCACCGGCGGAAGGGAGGTCGTCAGGCTCGACCGTGACCGCCGCCGACCGCGTCCGCGCCCCCGCAGGCCTGCGTGCCGGCGCACCGCCACCGTTCGGTCCGTTGGCCTTCGCCGCCCGGTCCCGCGCCGCCGTGTCGCCGCCCGGCTCGCCCTTCAGCCCCAGGACCGGCCGCAGGAACTGTCCCGTGTGGCTCTCGGCGATCTCCGCGACCTCCTCCGGCGTGCCCACGGCGACGACGGTGCCGCCCTTGTGCCCGCCCTCGGGACCCATGTCGATGAGCCAGTCGGCGGACTTGATGACGTCGAGGTTGTGCTCGATGACGATGACGGTGTTGCCCTTGTCCACGAGGCTCTGCAGCACCAGCAGCAGTTTGCGGATGTCCTCGAAGTGCAGGCCCGTGGTCGGCTCGTCCAGCACGTACACGGTGCGGCCGGTGGAGCGCTTCTGCAGCTCGGACGCGAGCTTCACGCGCTGCGCCTCACCGCCGGACAGCGTCGGCGCGGGCTGGCCGAGGCGCACATACCCCAGACCGACGTCGTTGAGCGTCTTCAGGTGCCGGTGGATCGCCGGGATCGCCTCGAAGAACCCGGCCGCCTCCTCGATCGGCATGTCGAGGATCTCCGCGATCGTGCGGCCCTTGTAGTGCACCTCGAGGGTCTCGCGGTTGTACCGGGCACCCTTGCAGACCTCGCACGGCACGTACACGTCCGGCAGGAAGTTCATCTCGATCTTGATCGTGCCGTCACCGGCGCACGCCTCGCAGCGGCCGCCCTTGACGTTGAACGAGAAGCGGCCGGGCCCATACCCCCGGACCTTGGCCTCGGTGGTCTCGGCGAACAGCTTCCTGACGTTGTCGAACACGCCGGTGTAGGTCGCCGGGTTGGAGCGGGGGGTGCGGCCGATCGGTGACTGGTCGACGCCGACGACCTTGTCGACCTGGTCGAGCCCGGAGATGCGGGTGTGCCGGCCGGGGACCATGCGGGCGCCGTTGACGACATTGGCCAGGACGGCGTGCAGGATGTCGTTGACCAGGGTCGACTTGCCGGAGCCGGACACGCCGGTCACGGCGACGAACTGCCCGAGCGGGAACGGCACCGTCAGGTTGTGCAGGTTGTGCTCGCGGGCGCCGACGACGACCAGCTCGCGGCCCGGCGTGCGCGGCCGGCGGATCTCGGGCATCGGGATGCTGCGGCGGCCGGCGAGATACGCACCGGTCACCGACTCGTCCGCCGTGAGCAGGTCGTCGAACGTGCCGCTGTGCACGACCCGGCCGCCGTGCTCGCCGGCGCCCGGGCCGATGTCGACGACCCAGTCGGCGGTGCGGATCGTGTCCTCGTCGTGCTCGACCACGATCAGCGTGTTGCCCAGGCGCTTGAGCCGGGTCAGGGTCTCGATCAGCCGGTGGTTGTCGCGCTGGTGCAGGCCGATGCTGGGCTCGTCCAGCACATACAGGACGCCGACGAGACCGGAGCCGATCTGCGTGGCGAGCCGGATGCGCTGCGCCTCACCACCGGACAGGGTGCCGGACGCCCGGTCGAGGGACAGGTAGTCGAGGCCGACGTCGACGAGGAACCGCAGTCGCGCGTTGATCTCCTTGAGGACCCGCTCGGCGATGAGCTTCTGCCGGTCGGTGAGGGTCATCGCGCCCAGCAGGTCGGCGCAGTCACCGACGGACAGGTTGCAGATGTCGGCGATGCTGTGCCCGGCGATGGTGACCGCGAGGATCTCCGGCTTGAGCCGGGACCCGCCGCAGGTGCCGCAGGGCACGTCGCGCATGTATCCCTCGTACTTGTCGCGGGACCAGTCGCTCTCGGTGTCGGAGTGCCGGCGCTCGATCCACTGCACCACGCCTTCGAAGCCGGTGTAGTAGGAGCGCTCGCGCCCGTACTTGTTGCGGTAGCGCACGTGCACCTGGTCCTCTGACCCGTACATGACGGCCTTCTGCGCCCTGGAGGACAGTGCGCGCCACGGGGTGTCGAGGTTGAACCCGGCCTCCGCGCCCAGCGCTTCGAGCAGGCGCAGGAAATACTCCAGGGTGTGGCCGGTGGCCCACGGTGCGATCGCGCCGCCGCGCAGCGTCTGCTCCGGGTCGGGCACGATCAGCTCCGGGTCGACCTCCTTCTTGGTGCCGATGCCGGTGCAGTCCGGGCAGGCGCCATAAGGAGCGTTGAACGAGAACGAGCGCGGCTCGAGATCCTCGATCGACAGCGGGTGCTCATTGGGGCAGGCGAGGTGCTCGGAGAAGAGCCGCTCGCGGTGCTCGTCGTCCTCGGGGACATCGACGAACTCCAGGATGACGATGCCGGCCGCCAGCTTCAGCGCGGTCTCGACCGAGTCGGTGAGGCGCTGCTTCGAGCTCGCCTTCACCGAGAGCCGGTCGACGACCACCTCGATGGTGTGCTTCTCCTGCTTCTTGAGCTTCGGCGGCTCGGTGAGCGGGTGCACGACGCCGTCGATGCGGGCCCGCGCATAGCCCTTCGACTGCAGCTCCTGGAACAGGTCGAGATATTCGCCCTTGCGGCCGCGCACGACCGGGGCGAGCACCTGGAAGCGGGTGCCCTCCTCCATGGCGAGGACCCGGTCGACGATCTGCTGCGGCGTCTGCCGCGTGATCAGCTCGCCGCAGACGGGGCAGTGCGGCTCGCCGATGCGCGCATACAGCAGCCGCAGGTAGTCATACACCTCGGTGATCGTGCCGACCGTCGAGCGCGGGTTGCGCGAGGTCGACTTCTGGTCGATGGACACCGCCGGCGACAGACCCTCGATGAAGTCGACGTCGGGCTTGTCCATCTGGCCGAGAAACTGCCGTGCGTAGGACGACAGCGACTCCACATACCGCCGCTGCCCCTCGGCGAAGATCGTGTCGAACGCCAGGCTCGACTTCCCCGAACCGGACAGCCCGGTGAACACGATCATCGCGTCGCGCGGCAGGTCGAGACTGACGTCGCGGAGGTTGTGCTCCCGAGCGCCACGGATGATCAGACGATCCGACATGCTTCCCCTTGGCAGTGAATATGTCTGGCAGCAGTGTTTTGTCCGTTTGGAACACCGTCACGGTGCCAGCCGACAACTCTAGCCAGGGGGTATGACAATTTTCCGCGCCCGAACGAGGGAACCTCCGCTACGGACGTGCCAGTCGTCGCCGGTCGCGGCTCTCACGTTTCAGCCGCCGCACCGATGCAAGCTTCTGCTCTTTCTGCAGTTTCTGCCAGCTCGCGAAGCGGCGGGGGCTGAGCTCGCCGTCCTCGACCGCGGCCCTGACCTCGCAGCCGGGCTCCTCACCGTGCCGGCAGTCGTCGAAGCGGCACAGCGTCGCGAGCTGCGTCACGTCGGCGAACGCCCGGTCGAGCCCAGCCACGGTGTCGAACATGCCGACGAGCCGCACCCCGGGCGTGTCGAGGACCGCCCCGCCACCGGGCATCGGGATCAACGCCCGATATGTGGTGGTGTGCCGGCCCCGTCCGTCGCCCCGCAGCGTCTGCGTCTGCATGACGAGCGCGCCGGCGAGGGCGTTGACGAGGCTCGACTTGCCGGCACCGGACTGCCCCAGGAGGCCGAGCGTCCGCCCGTACGCCACCAGCGGCCGCAACGCGTCGAGACCCATCCCTGTCCGGGCGCTGACCGCATGGACCTCCACGCCGCCGGGCATCTGCTCCGCCAGAGCCTCCGGGTCCGCGGCCAGGTCACATTTGGTCAGGACGAGCACCGGTTCCGCCCCGGACTCCCAGGCCAGGGCCAGGAGGCGTTCGATACGGCCGAGGTCCGGCGACGGGTCGACCGGCTCCACCACCGCGACCGTGTCCACGTTGGCGGCCAGGACCTGCCCGAACGACTCCTCGCCGGCGACCGCCCGCACGATCGCGGTGCGCCTGGGCAGCACCGCCTCCGCCGTCAGCCGGCCGTCGGGCCACGTCCGCACGACGAGCCAGTCACCGGCGCACGGCAGCGAGCCCGGGTCCGCGGCGGCGCGCGCCAGCAGGCCACCGGACAGGCTCGCCCGCAGCGGGCCGTCGGCGGCCAGGGCCGTGCAGACGCCCCGGTCGACGCGGCTGACCCGCGCCGGTCGCTGACCGGGCTGGTCGAACCGGCCGGAGTACAGCGCGGCGTAAGCGTCGTCCCAACCCAAGGCAGCCAGGTCAATAATCATGAACATCCTTCCGAACCCGTGTTCGGAAATCCACGGTAGGTAGCGCGGCAGGCGCGCGAAACCGAATATCGGGGTTATCGTCGGGTGCGTGCTCCCCTCGCATGTGCTGGCCAGCGCCGTCGGACTGCGCCTGGACCGGGCCGACGTCCAGTGGCACGTCTCACCCGGCCAGGACGACTCGCTCATGCGCTTCTGGCTGACCTTCGGCGGCGTCTCCTACGGTTTCCACGTCGGCGCCGAGGACGAGATCCTCGACGTCATCGTGGAGGATCGCGGCACCGACGCCGACATGGGCGTCTACGGCCGGCTCGAGGTCAGGACCGCCCGTCCCGACGATCCCGCCGCCGCCGCCGTCGGGCAGCGCCTGGTCGTCGTGCACGACCTGTACGCCGGCTACCTCGGCAAACCCATCGGCGCGAGGCTCAGCTTCGAGCACGTCGACCTCAGCGTCGCCGACTGGGAGGACGAGCTGCACTGGGCGACCGGTGACCTGCCCCCTGCCGTCGGGGTCCGCCAGCGCTGAGCGTTTCGCGGTTTCGGCGTCGGTACAGCCACTGTCCGCTTTGTCATGTCGGTGGTCTTGTCGGTGCGCGGCGGTAGGGTTGGGCGGTGACGGCTGATCCGCTCGTGCTGAGCGCGGAGCTCGACCGCGCCACCGCCCGCCTCCTCGACACCGTCCGCACCCTCGACGGCAACGGGCTGACCGCGCCGTCCCGGTGCGCCGGCTGGACCCGCGGGCACGTCGTGACCCACCTCGCCCGCAATGCCGACGCCTATCGCAACCTGCTGAGCTGGGCCAGGACCGGGGTGAAGACCCCCGCCTACACCAGCCGCGAAGCGCGCGAGGAAGGCATCGCCGCCGGCGCCGCCCGCCCGCACGACGAGCAGCTCGCCGACCTCACCACCGCCTGCGACCTGCTGCGCGAGTCGATCGACACGATGCCCGCCCAGGGCTGGAGCGCGCAGGTCGAGTGGGGCACCACCGGCCCGGCCCCGGCCGCCCGCGTGGTCTGGTCCCGCATCTGCGAGGTCGAGCTGCACCACGTCGACCTCGACGCCGGCTACGGTCCGGCGAACTGGCCCGAGTCGTTCACCCTGCGCGTCCTTCATGACCCCGCCACCCCGCACGCGGCGACCCTCGTCTCCGACGACGGCACGACGCTGCTGTCCGCTTCCGATGACGCCCCGGTCGTCACGGGCCCCGTGCACCTGCTCGCCGCCTGGCTCACCGGCCGCGGCGACGGCACCGGCCTCACCGGCGACCTGCCGAGCCTGGAGGCCTGGAAATGAGCACAATGACCTTCACCAAGCTGTCCGTCGGCCCGATGGACAACAACGCATACCTGCTGCGGTGCACGACCACCGGCGAGGCCCTGCTGATCGACGCGGCCAACGACGCCGAGCGCCTGCTCCAGCTCATCGCGACCGCCCCCGCGGGCATCTCCACCGTCGTCACCACCCACCGCCACCAGGACCACTGGTTCGCCCTCGAGGAGGTCGTCGCCGCCACGGGCGCCGCCTCCCTCGCCCACGCCGCCGACGCCCCGGAGATCCCCGTCGTCACCGGCACCCTCGCCGACGGCGACACCCTCCCCCTCGGCGACTGCGCCCTGACCGTCATCCACCTCGTCGGCCACACCCCGGGGTCGATCGCCCTGTACCACGACGGCCACCTCTGGACCGGAGACTCCCTCTTCCCCGGGGGTCCTGGACGGACCACAAACCCAGCGGACTTCAAGTCTCTGATGGACGACCTAGAAGCCAAGATCTTCGACGTCTTCCCTGACGAGACGGTGATCTACCCGGGACACGGCAAGGACTCGACGCTGGGCACGGAGCGCCCGTCGATCCCGGAGTGGCGCGCCAGGGGCTGGTAGTCATCGGCTCAGGACTCCCGACCTGGTTCCCGACTTCCTAGCGTGGGCCGACACGCCTCCGGCGACTACGCTCGATGCTGAGGGGGTGATCGCTATGCCCAGATTCCTTATCCAGGGGACCTTCACGCTCGACGGGCTTCGCGGGCTGCTCAAGGAAGGAGGCAGCGGGCGCGTCGAGGCAGTCCGGAAGATGGCCGAAAGCGTGGGCGGGCGACTTGAGTCGTTCGACTTCTGCTTCGGCGACAACGACACGTATGTGATCTGCGAACTGCCGGACAACAAGGCCGCCGCGGCCGTCGCTCTCGCGGTTGGTTCATCTGGTGGAGCCACCACCAAGACCGTAGCGCTGCTGACCCCGGAGGAGGTCGACCAAGCGGTTCACCAGAGCGTCGACTACCGCGCGCCGGTCGCCTGATCCGGCCACCGGCGGCCGGCCCGGTCGCGTTCATGAAGTCCATATCCCTATGTCCCCATCGATGCACCCGACGCAGACCGGCGGGAGCACGTCGACGGAGTGACCGGCTCGCTCGGCGACCTCCGGCGCGTGGACACCAGCGTTGAAACGCCCGCGTGCCGCAGGTCGTACGGGCGGGGCCGCAGCGCGGTGGTCCGGCTGCTGCGCGACCGCGACGTCCGCGCCCGGTGGCAGCCACAGATCACCGCGGGCGTCATGGGCATCTGCCCGATCACCGAAACGGCAAGGACTCGACCCTGGGCGCGGAGCGCCCATCACTGCTGGAGTGGCGCGCCCGCGGCTGGTGGCCCGAGTTTTTTGTCGGTGCCTGGCGATAGATTGCCGGCCATGACCACATCGGCGAAGCCTGTGTATCTGCTGGACTTCATGCCCGACGACTGGCGAGAGGCGGTCGCCCCGTTCGTCGACCCGGCCACGGTGGCGGCGCTGTCGTCGTTCGTCGTCGGGGAGTATCAGGCGGGCCCGGTGTATCCGCGGAAGCAGGACATCTACGCCGCGTATCGGCTGAGCCCGCTCGCCTCCACTCGGGTCCTGATCCTCGGCCAGGACCCGTACATCAAAGCCGGCCAGGCGCACGGGCTGAGCTTCAGCGTCCCGCAGGGCGTGCCGGTCCCGCCGTCGCTGCAGAATGTGTACAAGGAGATGCGCGACGACCTTGGCGTGACCCCGCCGCCGTCGGGCGACCTGACCCCGTGGTGCCGCCAGGGCGTCATGCTGCTCAACGCCGTCCTGACCGTCCGCGCCGGCAGCTCCAACTCGCACAAGGGGCGCGGCTGGGAGAACATCACCGACGCCACGATCCAGGCCCTGAACGCGAAGACCGACCGCGTCGTGTTCGTCCTGTGGGGCGCGGCGGCCAAGGCGAAGGCGCCCCTGGTGACGAACGACCGGCACGTGGTGCTGCGCGCCGGTCACCCCAGCCCGATGAACCAGACCGGCTTCCTCGGCAGCCGCCCGTTCAGCCGCATCAACGCCGCCCTCACCGCCACCGGCACACCCCCGGTCCGCTGGTCCCCCGCAATGCCCCGGCAATGACGCGATGCATCAAGTTCGATCCAGAAGTCCATACGGAGCGTGACCATAGAATTAGCAGAACGTGAGATCGTTCGATAGAGTCCGGCGTCATGCCGACCTATGTGCACGAGACACTCATCGAGATGTTCCGGAAAAGACCGGCGCTGGCCGCCGAGATCCTGGGTGGCCAGCTGCACGTCGCGGTGCCCGAGTTCGACACCGCGCGACTGTCGTCGAGCGAGCTCACCGACGTCGTCCCGACCGAATACCGGGCCGACGCCGTTGTGACGCTCAACAACGGGTTCAGCACGAAAATGGCAGTCGTGGTCGAGGTGCAACTGCGGGCCGACGCGCGAAAGCGTCGCAGCTGGCCGGTATACATCACCACGTTGCACGCCCGGCTGGACTGCCCGGTCGCGTTGCTGGTGGTCTGCCCCGTCCAGGCCGTTGCGAACTGGGCCTCGGCGCCGATCCCCATCGGGCCGCCCGAATCCGTGATGACGCCGGTCGCGCTCGGGCCCGAGCAGGTCCCCGTCATCACCGACCCCGCGACAGCCCGGCAGGCACCCGAGATGGCGGTCCTCGCGGCACTCGCGCACGGCACCCGTGAAGACCCCGAACCGATCTTCGACGCCATGCTCCACGGACTCGACGCAACCGATCCTGACCATGCCAGCCTGTACACTGACCTCGTACTTTCGGTGCTGCCAGCGGCGGCCCGGCGCCTCCTGGAGGAAATCATGACCACCACGGGCCACAAGTACCAGAGCGACTTCGCCCGGCGGTACTTCGACTCCGGCAAAGCCGAGGGGAAGGCCGAGGGGAAGGCCGAGGGCGAGGCGGAAGGCGAAGCCCATGGCAAGGCCGATGCCGTGCTGATGGTCCTCGGCACCCGCGGCGTCGCGATCCCGGACGAGCACCATGCCTTTATCGCCGGCTGCACCGATCTCGCCCAGCTCGACATCTGGCTCCGGCGGGCCATCAGCGCCGACAAGATCCAGGATCTGGGCGACGAGTTCGCCGGCTGACCGGCGCGGAAGCGGCTGCGGCACGTCGGGCGGCTCGGCGAGGGGTTCCGTTGTGGGCAAGGACCAGCGAACCGAGACGGCCTTGCGGAGCCTGTTGCGGCGCGACGAGATGTTCACCGAGCGCGTAAAGGCGCAGGTTCAGCAGCTCAAGTTGCCGTTTGTCGAGGTCAACGGCGGGCTGAGTGAGGACGGGCTCGTAATAGCAGTGGCCGCCGGCTTCGGGTTGCGCATGCTGAACAACCACTAGGCTTGTGGCATGCGGATCCTGATCGTCGGGGGCACCAGATTCGTCGGCCGGCACATCACCGAGGCCGCGCTCGCCGCTGGGCACGACGTGACACTGCTGCACCGGGGACAGACCGGCGCTGACCTGTTCCCGGCGGCCAAGCACCTGCACGCCGACCGTAACGCGCTGCCCGACGGCCTGTTCGAAGGCGTTTGGGACGCGACGGTCGACGTCAGCGCATACTTCCCGCGGCAGGTGCACGAGCTGGCCGACGCACTGGACGGCAGCGGCGGGCGCTATGTGTACATCTCCAGCGTCTCGGTCTACGACGTGCCGGCCGGGCCCGGGTTCGGCGAGGATTCGCCGCTGCGGGAGCTTGACGACCCGGCGGTCGAGGAGATCACCGACGACACCTACGGGCCGTTGAAGGCCGCGTGCGAGCGGGTCGCCGAGGAGCGGTTCGGCACCTCGACGTTGATCGTGCGGCCGACCTATGTCGTGGGCCCGCACGACCACCTGTCGCGGTTCACGTTCTGGGTCGAGCGGATCGCCCGCGGCGGCGAGATCCTCGCGCCCGGCCCGCGCGACGCCGCGATCCAGGTCATCGACGCACGCGACATGGCGGACTGGACGATCCGCCTGCTGACCCGCCCCGGCGGCGTGTTCCACGCGGTCAGCCCCGCGCCACCGTTCTCGTTCGGCGAGCTCCTGGAGGCGATGGCCGTCGAGGTCGGCCCGCCCGGCACGACGCTGACCTGGATCGACGCCGACTTCCTCGGCGAGCGCGGCATGGACGCGGAGAGCCTGCCGCTGTGGGCCGCGTTCGACCCCGAGGCAGCGTCCAACGCGGCGGACCCGGCGGCGGCGTTTGCGGCGGGCCTGACCCCACGCCCGCTCCGGCAGACGATCCGGGAGACGTATGAGTCCGCGCTCCTCGACCCGCTGCCGCCGCCCGCAGAGCGCTTGACCCCGGAGAAGGAGACCCAGCTGCTGCGCGAATGGCACCAACGCACGTCCTGAGCCGCACCCATTTTCCCGATTTCGGCGACTGTACGGGCAGCAGACAGCCCCGACACCACCCCGGTAGCGGTATTTGCCCAGCTGGCAGGCCACCTCGTCAACATGCGGCTGTGGCATTGCCCAGCTGACGACCGGCTCGTCAGCATGAGGCTGCGGCGCCCCGTCCGGGCGCGACGGCCGCCTGGGGGCGACGCCTGCCCGAGCACGACGCCTGCCCAGGGCGGCACCAGGCCGGGTGGGAGACCGCCTTCGATGCGCTTGTACGCAGAGGGAAGGGTCGTGTCCACGTTGGTGGTGTGCGAGTAGTGCCGTCCCCACACCACGCCCCCGAAATCGGCATGCGGTCGAACCCGCCGACCCGAAGATCACCGCCCGTGCCGTGGTACTCCCCGGTCTATCCATCTACACCAACCTATTTCCCATGATCCGGAAGACTTTGCGTCTTGGCGTTTAACGTCTTGTTGGTTTTGTGGGGGTGTTGGTGTCGTTGGTTTTGTGTGGTGGGTGGCGGGTTGCGGGTGTTGTGTGGCTGCC